>CAZEBQ010000353.1:0-4540 GCA_964510295.1 uncultured Anaerolineales bacterium
GCGTGGCTGACATCGCCCGTGTTAGCCGGCGGGCTGACATCGCCTGTGTTAGCCGGCGGCCGAAGAGCAAGTAGCGCCGGCGCCAGCCCGCGTGGCTGACATCGCCCGTGTTAGCCGGCGGGCTGACATCGCCTGTGTTAGCCGGCGGGCTTGCCCGCCGCGTGCCGTTGAGTCGTTCGTATGGCCGTCGATGCACACGAGGAGAAAACCATGAAACTCGGCTTTCACACCGACGCATTCAACACGGCGTACTTCAGTTTCGAGAAGTGCCTCGATTGGGCCAAGGACCACAACCTGCACTGGATCGAGTGCGGCCTCATCGACGGCGTCAGTTGGATCCACGGCCTCGGATACCAGCCGCACGTCGCCATGTACGAGGACCCGGCCCTGCTGCGCAAAAAGATGGAATCCCGCGGCGTCGCGCTCTCGCAAGTGGATGCCGCCTACCCCCTCTCCGGCAAGGACGGCCCCGTGCGCGGCGTGCCGTACGTCCTGAACGCCATCCGGTGGGCCAAACTCGCCGGGTGCCCGCGCGTCGATACGACCGACGGCCTCCACGCGCCGCCCGACCTGGAGGACGACGAGGCCATGCGCCTCATGCGCGGCTGCTACGAGCAGATTCTCGAGGTGGCCGACGCTTACCAGATCATCGTCAACATCGAGCCGCACGGATACTTCACCACCAACCCCGACCGCATGGAGGAGATGCTGGCCTTCTCGCTCAGCCCGTACCTGCGGATGAACATGGACACGGGCAACACGTTCATCGCCGGCCAGGACCCGCCCGAGTTCATCCAACGGTTCATCGACCGCCTGGACCACGTGCACATCAAAGACGTCTCGGAGTCGCTGGCGGCGGCCGTCCGCGGGAAGGACACGGGCATTGCCGTCAGCCAATGCGCCTTGGGCGACGGCGTCAACGCCGACAACATCCGCCTGTGCCTCGAGATCCTCCGCGACCACGGCTACGACGGTGTTCTCAGCATGGAATGCGAAGGGCAGGGCGGTCCCATGATCGAACGCTCCCTCGAGTGGATGCGCAAGACGCTCGCCGAACTCGAAATCCCCATCGAGGAGTGACCAACCATGGCCCCGACGCCTGCGGTTCGATTTCTGATGCTCCTGCTTCTCGGCGCCCTCGCCGGCGCCTGCGCGGCAGCCCAACCCGGCCGGAAGGGGACGGCCAGGAAAGTCGTCTTCGTCGCCGGACCCGCCAGCCACGGTTACGGCGCGCACGAGCACTACGCCGGGTGCATGCTGCTGGCGAGGCTCCTGCGCCGGAACGTTCCCGCCTTCGAGACGGCGGTACACCGCGGCGGCTGGCCGAAAGACCCGGCCGTCTTCGACGGGGCCGACGCCATCGTCATCGACTGCGACGGCGGGGGCGGTCACGTCGTTATGAAACACCTCGACCAGGTCGACGCCCTCATGAAGAAGGGCGTCGGTCTCGCTTGCCTCCACTACGCCGTCGTCGTGCCGAAGGGACGACCGGGCGACCTGCTCAAAAACTGGATCGGCGGATACTTCGAGACCAACTGGTCGGTCAACCCCTTCTGGGTGGCCGAGTTCAAACAGTTGCCGAAGCACCCCATCGCACGCGGCGTCAGGCCGTTCACCATCAACGACGAGTGGTACTACCACATGCGGTTCCAGAGCGACATGAAGGGCGTCGTGCCGATCCTGACGGCCGTCCCGCCCGACCAGACGCGCCGGCGCCCCGACAGCGCATACGGCGGCAACCCGCACGTCCGCGCACGGATGGGCATGCCGGAGCACGTGGCCTGGGCGTACGAGCGGCCGGGCGGCGGGCGAGGTTTCGGCTTCACGGGCGTCCACTGGCACTGGAACTGGGCCCACGACGATTTCCGCCGCCTCGTCCTCAACGCCGTCGTGTGGATCGCCGGGGCCGACGTGCCCCCCGGAGGCGTACCGTCCAAGCGGCCGACGCTCGACGAACTCCAGGCGGTCATCGACAAGCCGAAGCCGAAGAACTGGCGGCCCGAACCCGTCCGGGAGATGATCGAGGCGTTCAAGCCGTGATCCAAGGCGGGGGTGGCACGGCAGCCCCGACGGGGCGGCCGTGGCCCCGAAGAGCAGAACACGGCCACGCTTACGCATGACCGTGCCACTTGGCAAGTGCGCCTTCGCGGGCAAGGGGATCGGTCATGGCAGCCAAACGTGTGTCCCTCACGGTGCTGTGTGTTCTGCTATCACCTGCGCTGCCGCTTCTGGCCACACGGCCGCCGCTTCCCGCGTTTCCCGGGGCCGAAGGCTTTGGCGCCGTTGCCACCGGCGGGCGCGGCGGACGGGTCATCAAGGTCACCACCCTCGACGCGAACGGGCCGACGCCCTCGTCGCGCGTGCCGTCGAAGACGGTGGATAGACTCGAAGGAGGACCCCATGCGACCCCTCAGCAAAGTGGCCCCCGACTGGTGGGATTACACGACGCTGGACCGCGAGATCCTGGACGATGCGGCACGCCTGACGGCCGACGACATGGCGGGCCTGTCGCGGCCGGGCTTTACGGTGACGTTCCACGATACCCTCGAGGACTTCTACCTTGCCGAGGCGCTCGAGTACGTTGCCTCGTGGCGCGAGGCCACGGCTGACAACCCGGCCGGCATCTGCGGACCCATCGGGCCGACGGAGCAATTGCCGCTGGTCGCGCGGCTCGTCAACGAACTGGACCTCGACCTGGCGAACGCTCACTTCTGGGGCATGGATGAGTGGGTCATCGACGGCGCCGAGGTCGGCGAGGACCATCCCATGAGTTTTGCCAGGGCCGACCGCGACCTGTGCTTCAATCGCATCCGGCCGGAACTCGCCATGCCCGAGGCCAACCTGCACTTCCCCAAAGCCGACACGGCCGAGTACATCGCCAGTTGGCAGGGCGCCCGCTGCTGCGTGATGCAGGGCGGACAGGGCGAGGTCAAGCACTGGGCCTTCAACGATCCGCCCCGCCGCCGCGACCCCTACGCCGGCGAGCCCCCGCCGCCCCAGGTCTACCGCCAACTCACGACCCGCGTCGTGGACCTCCACCCCATCACGCTGATTCAGAATGCCCGTACGTCGGGCGGTGGCGTGGTCCAGAACGTGCCGAGCCAGGCCGTGACCGTCGGCCCCGTCGAGACGTGGCGGGCCGAGAAGGTTTCCATCTGGCAGGCCGGCACGCACGACAACCCGTTCGGCATGCGGCTGACGACGCTCATGATTGCGAAGCGGATCCCCGACACGGCCGTGCCGATGTCGCTCCTGGCAGACCATCCGAACGTCCGGTTTAACTTTTACCGGCACGGCGTCGGCGCCTGCGAGGCCGAAATGCACTAACCCGTGCGCCCGGCGCCGTGGCAGGCCAAAGCCGCGGCGCAACCGGCGCAGGGCACCCGTAGCCGCCGGGCCTGCCCGGCGCGTTGCTCAGACCGAGAATCGATCATGCCCAACCGCGCCTTTGCCGTTGCTGCCCATCCCGACGACATCGAGTTCCTGATGGCCGGCACGCTGATCCGACTTGCCGACGCCGGCTACGAGACACACTACCTGGCCATCGCAAACGGCTCGTGCGGCACATCGACGCTGCCCGCGGATGAGATCGTACGGATTCGCCGCGACGAGGCGATGGCCGCCGCCGCGTCCATCGGCGCCGTCTACCACGAGAGCCTTGTGCCCGACATCGAGATCTTTTATGAGAAGGGCCTGCTGGCGCGTGTTGCGGCAGTGGTGCGCGAGGTCGCCCCCGAGATGCTCCTCGTCCAGTCTCCCGCCGACTACATGGAAGACCACCAGAACGCCGCACGCTTGGCCGTGACGGCGGCCTTCTGCCGCGGGATGCGAAACTTTCCGACGGACCCGCCGCGCCCGCCGGTCGAGGGCGACGTGGCTGTCTACCACGCCCAGCCGCACGGCAACCGCGACCCGCTTCGGCAAGTTGTGGAGCCCGACTTCTTCGTCGATATCAGCGCCGTCCTCGACCGCAAACGCGACGTGCTCGCCTGCCATCGGAGCCAGAAGCAGTGGCTCGATGAGAGCCAGGGCATGGACTCGTACCTGTCGGCGATGGAGGATTTCTGCCGCCAGGTCGGCCGCATGTCTGGACGGTTCGAGTACGCCGAGGGCTGGCGACGCCGGCTGCATCTCGGCTTCGGCCCGGAGGAGTTCGATCCCCTGTCGGCCGCGCTTCGGCCGCACGTCTGGCGCCGGCCATAGGGCACACGGTTCCCCTTTGGTGAGGCGTGTCGAGCCCATCGGCCTATCGGCGGCCGCCGGCGCCGGGCGGCCGCTTGTGTGCCAAGGCGTCGTGTTGATCTTGCTGCAACCGCCGGCCAACCTCACCCGATTCTCTCATAACCCTGGGCACAAAGACCGGCGACGGATGGGAGAACCTCGCCCGCACCTGTTTGGCAATTGCCGTTTCGTTGGTATAATTACAGTGTGGGGACGGGGTATTTCTGTGCCCCCCTTCGCCCGGGTTCGGTTGGGGGGCCGTTAGGTCGAGGCGTTCTGTTGCGGTGGGCGAGTGGGGAGAAGCATGTCAGAGCCGGAT
>CAZEBQ010000354.1:0-4496 GCA_964510295.1 uncultured Anaerolineales bacterium
GTGTCGCGCGGTTTTCGCCTGAAGCAGCGCCGCTGAAACGTCCGATAAACCCGATAGGGCGCAAGCGAGCGAGGCATACTGCCGGCAGAGCGAGCAGAAACGCGCCAAGACCGCGCCGTCAAAGCGACTTCCTTGGGAGAACACCGTGAGCCGACTCGAGGTGTGGACCCGGCGGCTCGGAAGCCCGTTTCTCTACTGGCCCGCGTGCGTGGTGGGCGTCGCGCTGATCGCCCTGGCCCTGCTTGCGCCGGAAGCCGAACGCCGCCTGGCCGTCGAGGACCAGTGCATCGGCATGGACGCCGAGGTCACTGTCCTGCAGCAGGCCCGCGACCAACTCGCCGCCGCCGCACACGCCCTCGAAAACGACCCGGTGTACGTCGAACGGGTGGCCCGGCACGATCAGAACATCGTGCGGCCGGGGGAGATGCGTCTTCCCCTGCCGCCCGGGCGCCTGACCCGCCACACCCTCTCGCCGGAACCTGCCGAATCGACCGTCGCGCCCATCGTTGCGGAACTGACCAGGTTCCCCGACCCACAGTACCGGCTCGCGGCCACGGTCGCCGGCGTGAGCCTGCTGGCGTCGGCCATCGTGTTCAGCCTGCCCACGCGTCCGAAACGCCCGAAACCCCGCCGGCCCGCCACGCGCGCCGCCGCGCGCGGCAAGCCGCCGAGACCGTAGCCCGCTTTGGCGGGTCTTCGACACGGCACATCTCAAGAAACTGGCATGCTTGCAGGATGCCACCCTGGCACGGGTACGGCTCGCGGTCGAGCCACCCTGGCACGGGTACGGCTCGTGCCGTGGCCGGCGGCCGGCTTGCCCGTCCGTGCCGACCGGTCCCACCTGAACCCGGCAACCCAGCGAACGCAACTGGTCGTGCAGCCGGCCGTACCCGGCGCCCGCATAGCGTCGGCCTACGTGCGATGGCGGGGGCAGGCTTTGCTCCGGCGGGGCGGGTGTGATAGACTGGGCCGGCGTTGATGGAACGAAGATGGTGTGACCACGGTGTGGAGGACGAGCCGATGGCAGCGAGCACGGTATCGCTTGTGGAGACCAAGGCGTGGGCTATCGGGCGCGGCGCGGTGGCGTGGTGTGCCGTGGCGGCGGCCCTGATGTTTGGCGCGGCGGCGGAGGCGGTTGCGGCGGCGGGAGAGGAAGCGGCCCAGGCGCGGGAGATCCTGTCGGCCACGGGCGTCAAGGGCGGCATCATCGTCCACCTCGGCTCAGGCGAGGGTAGACTGACCGCCGCACTGCGCGCGAGCGACCGTTTCACGGTGCACGGTCTCGACGCCGACGCGGCGAAGGTCGAGGCGGCGCGGGCGTACCTTCACGGGCGCGGCCTGTACGGGCCGGTGTCGGTCGAGCGGTTTCGGGGCGCCTCGCTGCCGTACGCCGCCAACCTGATCAACCTGGTGGTGGCGGAGGATCTCGGCGGCATCGCCATGACGGAGGTGCTGCGCGTGCTCGCGCCCGGCGGCGTGGCGTACGTCAAGGGTGCGGCCGGGTGGACCAAGACGGTCAAACCGCGGCCGGACGCCATTGACGTGTGGTCGCACTATCTTCACGACGCGGGCAACAACGCGGTGGCCCGCGACACGGTGGCAGGGCCGCCGCGCACGTTGCAGTGGATTGCGCCGCCGCTGTGGCTGCGCACGCACGAGACGCCGTCGGGGTTCCAGGCGCAGGTGTGCTCGGGCGGCCGCGTGTTCTACATTTTCGACGAAGGCCTCATCGGCATCATCGACGAGCGTTTGCCGGACCGGTGGTCCATCATCTGCCGCGACGCCTTCAACGGCCAACGGCTCTGGAAACGTCGCATCGAACCGTGGGGTTGGCGCGAGTGGGCCAGAGAAAAATGGGAGGGAGCCGACTGGACGGTCGTCAGAGCCGGCCGTGTGGCGCTTCCCAACCAGAACCAACGCCGCCTGGTGGCCGTGGGCGAACGCCTCTACGCAACGCTCGGGTTCCGTGCGCCGCTGTCGATCCTGGATGCGGCAACCGGCGAGGTCATCACCACGGTCAAGGGCACCGAAGGCACCAACGAGATCCTGGCCGGCGACGGCGTCGTCGTGGTCTCCATCCCGAACGCACCGCCGGCCACGGTGAAGCGACGGACGGCGGCGGGGCCGGGTTCCGGCGCGCTCGTGGCGGTCAACGGCGAGACGGGAAAGACGCTCTGGAGGCAGGCGACGGGCGGCATCCGGTCGCTGCTGCTGGCCATCGACGCGGGACGGGTCGTCTACCAGACCGGCAAGAACCTGATCGCCCGCAGCCTGAAAGACGGCAAGGAACTGTGGCGCGCGGAACCGAACGAGCGAAACGCCGCAACGCTCGTGGCCCACGACGGCGTTGTGCTGATCAAGGGCGGCTCGTCGCTGGCCTCGTACGACGGCGCAAGCGGTCGGCTGCTGTGGCGCAAGAAGGTGAACCGCGACAGCGGCGCCGCGGGCGTGGACCTGTTTGTGGCCAACGGACTGGTATGGACCGGCATGTGGGCGGTGGATGCGAATCTGAAGCCGGCCCGCAAGTCGGCCCGGGCCATGACCGTCGGCCTCGACCCGCGCACCGGCAAGGAGAAGAAGCGGATCGTCGCAGAGAACCTTCGCAGCCCCGAACACCATCACCGCTGCTATCGGAACCAGGCCACAGACCGTTACCTGATTAGCGCCATGGAAGGCATCGAGTTTCTGGACCTTCGCGGGGATGGCCACTCGCAGAACAACTGGCTCCGCGGGGCGTGCAGACTGGGCGTGATGCCGTGCAACGGCATGGTGTACGTTCCGCCGGACCAGTGTTTCTGCCATCCGGGCTCGAAACTGCTCGGCTACGCGGCGATCGGGCCGGCGTCGGCCTCCGGACGCAACGCCGTGGCCGACGCCAGGCGTCTGACGAAGGGACCCGCCTTCGGGACGGTTCCGGCTGCCAGCGCCGCAACCCGCGATCCGGAAGCCTGGCCGACGTACCGTCACGACGCCGCGCGGAGCGGGGCCACGGCCGCAGCCGTGTCGGGACCGGTGGCTCGCGCCTGGCGGCAGCCGTTGGGCGGGAACCTGACGGCGCCGGTGGCGGCCGGCGGGAAGGTGCTGGTGGCGGCCCGCGACGCTCACACCGTGTACGCCCTCGACGCGAAGACGGGCGAACGGTTGTGGCGGTTCACGGCGGGCGGTCGGATCGATTCGCCTCCGACGCTGCACGATGGCCTGGTGCTCTTCGGCTCGGCGGACGGGCGGGTCCGGTGCCTGCGCGAGTCGGACGGGGCGCTGGTCTGGGAGTTCCTGGCGGCGCCGACCGACCGCCGGATCGCGTACTTCGGGCAGGTGGAATCGGCGTGGCCGGTGCACGGAAGCGTGCTGGTGCACGGGGGCGTGGCCTACGTCACGGCCGGGCGTTCGACGTACCTCGACGGGGGCATCCGCCTGTACGGCCTGGACCCGGCCACGGGCAAGATCCTCCACACCGGTCTTCTCGAAGGGCCGCACCCCGACCCCAGGAGCGGTCGCGACTACTCGTTCTACACGCTGGGGGCGAACTCGGACGTGCTGGTGGGCGAAAGCGGGCACATCTACATGCGCCAGAAAAAGATGACCCCCTCGCTCGACGAGGTCAAAGGCAAAGTCCTCTCGACCAAGGGCGAGATGGACGTGGGGCTGCACCTGTTCTCGACGGCGGGGCTCCTCGACGGGTCCTGGTACAACCGCACCTTCTGGATGCACTCGAAGCGGTGGCCGGGCTTTCAACTGGCCAACCAGGCGCCCAAGAGCGGCCAGTTGGTCGTGGTCGGCAAGGATAGGACCTACGCCGTGCGCGCGTTCTACCATCGGAACGTCCACAGCCCGATGTTCTTCCCGGGCAAGGAGGGATACCTGCTGTTCGCCGACAAGAACACCACCGAGCCGCAGATCGTGGGCGAAGAAGGCGCGCGCCCGCCGCTGCGCTGGCTGCCCCAGTCGGACTACTCCCGCGGCCGGGCCGACGAGGTCCGTAAACTCGACAGCAAGGCCTTCGGCCAGGACAAGGGGATCGGCTACACCCGCGCCGAGCCGCCCGTGTGGACGCGGTGGCTGCCGGTTCGCATCCGGGCGATGGTCAAGGCGGCCGGCGTCCTGTTCGTGGCCGGCCCGCCGGACATCTACGACACGAAGGACCCGTACGCCGCCTTCGAAGGCCGCCGGGGCGCGCGGCTTGTGAGCGTGTCCGCCGGGGACGGCGAAAAACTGAGCGAGGCGGAACTCGACGTCCCGCCGGTGTTCGACGGCATGATCGCATCCGGCGGACGCCTGTTCGTCTCGCTGACCGACGGAAGTATCATCTGCCTCGCCGGACGGAACTGAAGCACGATGGCCGGGGCGCGCTTCGGCCCACATCTACGGCCCGGCGCCGGCGATTGCGACGGCACGGTGGCGAACGTGACCGGGAGCAGCCGCTCCCGGCTCGGAGGGTGAAGAATCCGCGGGTGAAGTATGCGCGGCGGGTCTCCGCACCCGCCGCGATTCATCGG
>CAZEBQ010000355.1:0-4488 GCA_964510295.1 uncultured Anaerolineales bacterium
CCAATATTGCCCCGATCGTGAACACGCGCGGTCCGCTGTACGTCCACCCCAAGGGTATCGTGCGGCGAACCACCTTCCACACGCTGGCGATGTACGCCAACGAACTCCAAAAGCGAGTCGCCTCTGTCCAAGTGGAGGGAGGCGGCGATTCCAATCGTGCCAAAGACCTCGATGCGGTCTCCACCGTCGACGAGTCGGGCAAAACCTGGGCCATCGCCCTGGTGAACCGCCATCCTTCGGAGACGCTCGCCTGCGCCGTCAAGATGGGGGACCGAGCGCTGGACGGCACGTTCCACGCGACGATCCTTGCCGGCGATTCGCCCGAAGCTTTCAACGATGTAGAGCGCCCCAATCGCGTCGTGCCGGAAAAAACACGGATCACTTTCAAGAAAGGCGTCGTCAAGTTGGCGCCTCACTCGTTGACGATTGTCAGGATACCCTGGAAGTAATCCCGGGGCCGCCTGCTCCCACAACGCGACTTCGCCTTTTTGTCGGCCTGGTGGCCTTCCCAGACCGCCGGGAAGAGGCATAAACCGGGTTGAGGGCGGCCTGGGAAGGCCCCCGCGCGGGTGATGAAGGCGTTGCAGCCGTTGCGTCCCGGCGGCGTCCGCGATATACTCATCCCACCGCCGTGCTGCGCGCCTGATGCGAAAGGATAGCCATGATCCTGTCCGACCTTGCCGAGATCGAGGGCCGCCGCTATCCGGCCCGTCGCAGGACGCAGAACCTCGTGGGCGGACCGGCACCCATCCAGTGCGAGAACTTCTGCATGGGCTACGTTACCCTCGACCCCGACGGCGGACAGGTGCCGTGGCACGACCAGACGAGCGAAGAGGTGTACGTCGTTCTCAGCGGCACGTGCGAAATGTGCCTGGGCCGGGAGCGCCGGACGGTGACCGGCGGTCAGGCCGTTTACATTCCGCCCGGCACGTTCCACCAGATCACGAACGTCGGCGACGAGCCCGCCACGTTCATCTACTGTTACGGCCCCGCGGGCGACGTCGACCACTGGCGCCAGGAACTGGCCGGCACCCTCCCGAAGGCAGGCATCGACGTGCCGCCCCTGCCCGACGGCGCCCGGCCCCAATGCACCGACAAACCGACCGAGTGACGCGCCGAGCCCGACGCGGAAGCGTCGGGTCACCATGACCCGGCGCCGAGCCCCGGCCGCAGGTGAAGGCAGGACGATGGCTGAAACCACCCACCACGTCGGCATCATCATGAACGGTGTCACCGGACGTATGGGCACGAACCAGCACCTGGTCCGATCGGTCCTGGCCATCCGCGAGGCCGGCGGCGTCCGACTCGACGGCGGCGAGACGATTATGCCCGAACCCGTTCTCGTCGGACGCAACCCCGAGAAACTGAAGGCGCTCGACGAGCAGTACGGTCCGCTGAAATGGACCACGGGCCTCGACGAGGTTTTGGCCGACGATTCGCTTGCCGTCTATTTCGACGCGCTGTCAACGTCTCTGCGTCCGGCGAACGTCAGGAAGGCCATCGCCGCCGGCAAACACGTTTACTGCGAGAAGCCCACCGCCCTGAGCACCGGCGATGCGTACGAACTCTACACGCTCGCGCGCGATGCCGGCGTCAAGCACGGCGTCGTCCAGGACAAACTGTGGTTGCCGGGCCTGGTGAAACTGAAAGCCCTCGTTGACGGCGGCAGCCTCGGTCGCATCCTCTCGGTGCGCGGCGAGTTCGGATACTGGGTCTTCACGGGCGAGGATCCGGACGAGCCGGCGCAGCGGCCGTCGTGGAACTACCGCAAGGAGGACGGCGGCAGCGTCATCTTCGACATGTTCTGCCACTGGCGGTACGTGCTCGATCATCTCTTCGGCGGCGTGAAGGCCGTCTCGTGCGTTGCCGCCACCCACGTGCCGAAGCGGTGGGACGAGAAGGCGAAGCCCTACGACTGCACGGCCGACGATGCCGCCTACGCCACGTTCGAACTGGAGGGCGGTATCCTCGCCCAGTTCAACTCGTCGTGGTGCGTCCGCGTCCGCCGCGACGATCTGCTGGTCCTCCAGGTGGACGGCATGGACGGCTCGGCCGTCGCGGGCCTGCGCGATTGCCGCGTTCAGTCGCTTCAGAACACGCCGCGGCCCGTCTGGAACCCCGACGTCCCGAACCCGATCGACTTCCGGGAAGGGTGGGAACCGGTCGACCCCGACGCCGCCTGCGACAACGCCTTCAAGGTGCAGTGGGAACGGTTCCTGCGGCACGTCGTCAAAGAGGAGCCGTTCCGCTGGAGCCTGCTCGAGGGCGCCAAGGGCGTTCAACTGGCCGAACTCGGTATGCAGTCGTGGCGCCGGCGGGAATGGGTGGACGTGCCGCCGCTGGCGCCGTAGACTCGGATGCCGATGAGCGCCGAGCCCGCCGCCCGAGCCCGCCGCCCGAGCCCGCCGCCCGAGCCCGCCGCGGGAGCGGCGGGCCACGCGACGGCGCAATAAACAATTGTCATGACCCACGAGCCCGATCGAGGAGGCCGACCATGTCAAGTCAAGACTGTGCCGATGCTGAGCATGAGCACCTTCACTGCTGCTGCGGGGGCGAACGGTGCGACCCGGGCGGCGTTTCCCGGCGCCGGTTCCTCAAGGCGACGGGTATCGCGTTCAGCGCCGCGGCGCTGGCCGGCTGCGCCGGGTCGGCCCTGCGCGAGGGCACGCCGCTCGAAGAGACCGCTCCGCCCCGCAAGCCGCTCATCGTCAAACCCGTCCTGTCCTACGCCACGTACTCGCCGCGGCCGAAGACAAGTTGGCGGCCGTGGGGCGGCATCCAGACCCGGCAGGATGTTGAGGCCGAGGTCAAACGCATCCAGGGCGAACTCGAAAAACTCAAGGCTGACGCCGACTTCCCCGTCGAGTTCCTACCCGTCTCCGGCGTCCGCAACCCGAAAGAGTTTCAGGCCCTCGGTGACGTCGCCCAGGCCGACGCCGTCGTCATGTACGCCGCCGGCGGGCCGCAGAGCACCTTCAACGCCGCCGTCGGCACCGGCAAGCACGTCATCTTCTTCGTCCGCCACAGGTCGGGGCCCCTGTACCTGTGGTACGAGATCATCTCGCCCCGGTACCTGCGCCAGCACACCGATGCGCTGAAGGTGGAAGGCGTGGACTACACCGACGTGGTCGTCGACAAGCAGGACGACATTGCGTGGCGGCTGCGGGCCCTGTGCGGGCTGAAGAACACGCTGGGGTCGAGTATCGTCTGTATCGGTGGGCCGGCCGGGTGGGCCACCCCCAACGCGCCCGACCTCACGCGCGCCAACTGGAAGATGGACCTCCAGACCGTGTCGTACAAGGAACTGGGTCCGATCATTAAGGAGGCCCGCGCCGACGCCAAGACCATGCAGCGCGCCCGCGACCGGACCGAAACCTACCTCAAGGACAAGGGCGTCACCCTCGAAACCAAGAAGGAGTATGTCGAGGGGTGCTTCCTGCTCGACGACATCTTCCGCCGCCTGATGACCAAGGCCGGCGCCAAGGCCATCACCGTCAACGCTTGCATGGGCACCATCATGAAGGTCGCCGACGCCGTGGCGTGCCTCACGCTCTCGACCCTGAACGACGACGGGTACCTGGCGTTCTGCGAGTCGGACTTCGTGGCCATTCCCGCGGGCGTCCTCATGGCCAACATCACCGGCCACCCCTCGTTCCTGAACGACCCCACGTACCCGCACCACGGCATCACGACGCTGGCGCACTGCACGGCGCCGCGGAGGATGGACGGCAAAAGTCTGGAGCCCGTGCGCATCATGACGCACTTCGAGTCGGACTTCGGCGCCGCCCCGAAGGTCGAGATGCACAAGGGCCAGGTCATCACCTGCGTCCTGTCGGACTTCAAGGCCCAGCGGTGGGTTGGCCTGAAGGCCGAGATCCTTGACGCCCCGTTCCTGCCCATTTGCCGCAGCCAGATCGACATCGCCTACGAGGTGGATGACGACCTCCTCGCCGAGCGCATGCCCGGCTTCCACTGGATGGTCTGCTACGGCGATTACCGGCGCGAGATCGGCTACGCCCTCAAGAAGATTCCGATCGGCTGGGAGGACCTCGGCTGACAGGGCGTTTGATCACGGGGGCGTGACACGGCCGGTCTCGCGCGACCATCCGAGCCGCGACCGCGAGGGAGCGGTTGGGGTAGACCAGGGCAGACGCCGCATCTCAGATTTCAGGTCGCCTTTCGAGGGCCCGGGTGCAGCGGGCGCCCTGACGTGTCTGTTACTTGCCGGCCTTCCGGATGATGGACCGGCAGTCGGCGTGCCACCAGGTGCGCCACTCGTCGGCCGTCTCGAACTTGCGGCCGGTGATCCTGCGCAGGGCCGCCATCGACTCCTTTGCCACCTCCGGGTCGCCGCTGGCCGTGCCGAGGTCAACGAGGGCGAAGATGGGGCCGAACGCCTTCGGCACGGCGGCGCGAACGCCCAGGAGCCCCTTCACGGCCAGGATTCGGATCTCCGGATCGGGGTCGCGCAGCAGGGGCGCGATGCGG
>CAZEBQ010000356.1:0-4486 GCA_964510295.1 uncultured Anaerolineales bacterium
CCAGTCGGAAGAGTTGCTGGTGACGGTCGACTTCACGCCGTCGGCAAAACCGACGATGGAACTCCTGACGGCCAGCGACACGCTGCCCCACGGCGATGGCATCACGTCCATCGAGTCGCCGGCGTTCAAGGGCACGGGCGCAGCGGGCGAGATCATCCGGATTTATGCCGACGACGTCAACGACGCGGTGGCCGACCCCGAACTGGTCGGCATCGGCGTGGTCGGGTCGGACGAGACCGACGGCGACCCGACGAACGGTCTGGGCACGTGGGAAGTGACCGTCGAGCCGCTCAACGAGGACAACTACATCTTCACGGCCGTGACCGAAGACCTGGCCGGCAACATCAGCGACGCGTCCGACGACCTGCCGTTGACGATCGCCTTCTTCTACGGTTTCCGGGTCGATCCGATCACGCACGTGGTGACCTTCTACGGCGAGGACAGCGTGGCCGATGAGGTCACGGTGGACATGGTCGGCGGGTTCGTCAACATCCGCTGGGCGCAGCCGTCACTGGGCCTGACCGGACTCGGCGCGTTCCCGCTCTTCGGCTACAACACTCCCCCGAGCGTCCGCCTGATCACGTTCGGCGGTGACGACGTGGTGACCGTGGACAACTCCGCCGGCCTGCTGGCGCTCAGCGACGGGATCTTCTACGACGGCGGCGACGGCGGCGACCGGCTGCTGCTTGTCGGCACGACGCCGGTCGACCTGGTCACGTACAACGTGGGACCTGCGGTCGGCAACGGCACCGTCATCCACACGGCCGGCGCCCTGACGCAGACGGTGCGGTTCACCAACCTGGAGCCGACGATCGACCTGGTGGCCGGGCCGCTGGTCGTCAGCGGGACGCCGTCGTCCAACATCATCAACTACGACATCGGCCCGAACAGCGGAACGGCCCTGGTCGGCTTCGTGGACACCGGCCTGCTCGCGATCGACAACTTCGAGTCGCTGGAGTTCGGCAACAAGACGGCGCTTGCCATCAACGCGCTCTCCGGCCACGACACGGTCGACATGAACAACCTGCCGGTGCCGGGCGGCGTGACGCCCATCATTGACGGCGGGTCGGGCAACGACCTGCTGATCGGCAGCGCCAACGCCGACACGCTGCTCGGCAACAGGGGCGACGACATCCTGAAGGGCGGCGACGGCAACGACACGCTCCGAGGCGGCGAAGGCAACGACCTGCTCGAGGGCGGCGCCGGAGACGACGACCTCGACGGCGGAACGGGCTCGGACAACCTTGACGGCGGGGCCGGCGACGATACGGCCACCTTCTGGGGCACTGCCGGCGACGACGTGATCGCGATGACGCCCACCCAGGTGACCGTCAACGCCGACACCAACACCATCAAGGACATCGAGACCGTCGCGATCGAGGCCGACGCGGGCAACGACGATATCACGCTCTGGGCCAACGAAGGATTCCCGACCAACGTGGTCGTCTTCGGCCGTGACGGCGACGACAACATTGCCGTGAACCTTGCCAATCCGGCCCCGCAGACAACCATCACCGTGGTCGGCGGGCCCGGCAACGACTCGGCCACCGTGAAAGGCGCGACCGGCGACGACCAGTTCGACGCGTACGGCGACGTGAACGCCTTCGGCCTGGCGCGGGTCAACCTGCTCGAGATCGAGAATCCGCTCGTTCTGGAGGGGACGCGAATCGACAGCGACCGGACCACGGTGGAGATGACCAGGACCACCTTTGTCGACGCCGACGGCGACCAGACCACCGCCTCGATGTCCGGCGCCGGCGCGATCGACATCTTCCGGAACATCTACTTCGGGCGCGCCGCCGACATCCACTCGATCATCCTGATGGATACGTCCGAGAGGCGGTCGCGTCTGTCCATCTTCGCCAGACGGCCCAGACTCAGAGGCGTGGTCACGGACGGCGAGACGTCGATCGGGTCCATCTCGGGGACGGGCATGAACAGCATCTACGCCCGCAACTCCGACCTGGTGGGCAACACCGTCAACCTGACCGGCGCGCTCGGCACGCTGTGGGTCGACGACATCGCGGACGGATCCGACCTGACCCTCGGGGCCAAGTCCGGCCAGCGGTTCAGCCTGTACGCCGACCAGGTCGGGGTCGTCAACCTGACGACCGGCGGAATCGTCCGCCAGATGCGGGTTACCCAGTGGATGGGCGGCCTGTTGCAGGCGAGCGTCTTCGAGAACATCCTGGTGACGGGCGGCATGTTCGGGGTCGACCTCGCCAACACCCGGGTGAATCGCGTCGGGTACGGGTTGAGGAACCTCTACGTCAGAGGCCCGGTCACCTCCAACATGGTGGTTGACCGGATCGGTTCCATCCGCGTCATGAACGGCGACGCGCGGCTGAACGTCACGCTGATCACGGACGCGGTCACCCTTGGCCGATATGCGGCCTTCGGGTCGCTGTTCGTCAGCGGCGGCGACCTCATCGACGCCACGATCAACCTCCAGCCTGGAACGCTGCTGAGGACCGTGAACGTGGCGGCGGGGCGGCGGGGCGCGGGCGGCGGCAACGTGGTCGGCGGGTTCACCGTCACCGGCAATGTGGGCAACATGACCGTGGGCGCCAACGTGACGACCACCGGATGGCAGATCGAAGGCACGCTGGCGATGCTCAACGTCAGGGGCACCGTCCAAAGCGTTGCCGGCGTGGCCGCCATACGGTCGTGGGGCACGATGGGCAGGGTGACTCTGGGCGCCATCGAGCACGTGGACTTCCTGGTGGGGATCGATGCGGGGGTGGTGCGGCAGGCCGCAGCGCCTGCCGACTTCGTCGCACCCGCGAGCATCAACTCGCTCACGATTCGGGGCTTCCGCGTGCCGCGCGGCACGCCGACCCCGCGGTTCATCGTGGACAGTTACTTCAACGCCGCATCGATCGGCAGGGTGTCGTGGACGAATGCCGACATCGCGGCGGCGGGCGTGTTTGTCCTGGACCAGGGCGGCACGGAAATTCACTCCATCTCGCACCGGGACACGGTGGACCGGACCCTGAGTTGGTCCTATCCGCCGAGGAGGGGTGGCGCGCTGCTCCTCCCGCCCGGCGTCATCAACATCCTGTAGGCTGCGACAGGCACTACAGGCGGATCCGGCGTCCTAAGGCGCCGGATCCGCTTTTGCGCCGAGCGCGGCAGGCCCGCCAGGCGGCACGACGCGCCCTGAACCGCCGCCGCCCCCAAACGGCCACTCCCTATGGGCTCGCAGGCCGATTCGCGGCAGCCACGTGGGAAAGAGCCCAAGAATCCCGGATACCAGCAGGACAACCACCGCAATCCAGCGGAGGCGGCAGAACCACACAGCGCTGCGGAGAAGGAGGCTTACCGGGAAAATCCGCCGGGCGCAGAAAGTCGGGGGCAGCGGCACTTCGGGGGGAAGTGTGACCGCCGCCCCCGGTTGTCAGCACTTCCGACGGCGAGGGATCAGCAGCAGCCCGCCCACGGCCAGCAGCGCAAGCGTGGCGGGTTCGGGGATGATTAGACCGACCGTGCCCGCCGTCTCAGATACCGCCCCACCATGCCCAAGCCGATGAGTCCGCTAACGAGCGACGTGGGTTCGGGGATGGGTTCGGGAATAGAGAATACCACATTCTCGAAGTACCCGGACATCTCGGCACCAGGACACTGAAAAGTGCCGCTCCTGACATTGGAACTCCCGATACGGCCCATGTCGCCCGAAAAGGATCCGACGTTGGTGTGAGAAAGGTAGTTGAATGGACCTCCGGTCTCACGGTCGGTGTTCACAGGCGGCATCGACGCTAGGCTCTGTCGGCCGTGGTCTGCCAAGCGGCTCGGCCGGATGCGCGTGCAATCCGGTGCGACCTTGCTGAGGTCCTGCGCCCTTGGTTGGAGGGCAAAGGGAGCGGGCAGCCGGTATTTCGTGTACCAACTGATGTGGTACGGATAATGCGGGTGGACCTGCTGGCGGCGCGCCAGAAGTGGCTGGACGAAGCGCGGTCGCCGGAGGAACGGAAGAAGCGGGCGGAGTCGGACTTCCTTGCCTATCGTGACTTGTCTGGTCGCGTGGCGGATTTTCATGCGCTGCGGCACACCTACGTGAGCCGGCTGGTCTGTTCTGGAGCCAACGTAAAGGTCGCACAGGAACTGGCGCGTCACTCGACACCGCTACTGACCCTCGGTCGTTACACGCACGTGGAAATCCCGGACCAGACGAAGGCCCTGGACGCCCTGCCTGACATTGAACAGACGCAGCCGCATCAGGAGGCGGCGAAGGCAACTGGCACCGACGACGCCACGCCGGACGCCGGCGACCCACCTCAGGCGCGCAGCGCATTTGCAGCGCGCAGGTTGCCCGGGGCGTCAGGACCTGTCATTACCTGTCAGAAGGAGCCGGAGGGAACAGAGAAGGAAACGGGCGCCGTAACTCTAGCAACGACGCCCACTTGTGGGCACTTGTCAACACCTGACAAGAACTGGCGGAGAGGCCGGGATTCGAACCCGGGGAGCAGGTGTGAACCCACTCAACGGT
>CAZEBQ010000357.1:0-4481 GCA_964510295.1 uncultured Anaerolineales bacterium
GAGTCGGGCGGCGGGAAAGACAACATCGGGTTCTGGACCAACGCCAATGACTGGGTTTCGTGGACCGCCAACGTCACGAAGCCCGGCACATTCACGGTGGAGATGACCTACGCGGCGGCCGAGGGCTCCGGCGGGAGCGAGTACGTCGTGGCCGTCGGCGACCAGCAGGTCACCGGCAAGGTTGCCGACACCGGCTCCTGGAGCGCCTTCAAGGCCGAGACGCTCGGTAAGGTCACGATCGAGAAGGCAGGCAAGACGGTGGTCTCGGTCACGCCCAAGACCAAGCCCGGCATGGCCGTCATGAACCTGCGGTCGGTCATCCTGAAGCCGGCGAAGGACTAAAAGGGCGAGCGTGATGCCAGCATGTTTGGCCGCCGTCGGCGCGTCCGCGGTCGTCGCCGTTCCGGCGACGGCTAAGAGGCTGTTTCAAGTCCCCTCTCCCCTGGCGGGAGAGGGTAGGGTGAGGGGGGATAGGCGGGCTTATTCGGGGCTTGTCACCCTCACCCCATCCCTCTCCCATCAAGGGAGAGGGAGTTATGAAACAGCCTCTAAACGCCGCCTCGGCTGTGCGCTGCTTGGGGTTGTCCTGTTTGGCGCCTGTGCCGGCACGCCGGCCGCTGCTCAGCCCGAGCAGTACGGCATCCTGACGCCGCCGCCTCCGCCGCAGCCGCGCATCGTCGGCGCCCGGGTCGTCGGCGTGCGGCCGGGGAGCCCGTTCCTCTTCACGGTGCCCGCAACCGGCGTGAGGCCGATGAGGTTTGCGGCCAAAGGGCTGCCCGAAGGCCTCGCGCTCGACGCGGAGACCGGCCGCATCACCGGACGCCTCACGAAGCGCCGCGAGCACACCGTCACCCTTGCCGCGACGAACGCCGAGGGCACGTGCCGGCGGCGGCTGCGGATCGTCGTCGGCGACCGCATCGCCCTGACACCGCCCATGGGGTGGAACAGTTGGAACTGCTGGGCCCAGTCGATTGACGACGTCAAGGTCCGCGACGCCGCCGACGCCATGGTCCACTCCGGTCTCATCCGTCACGGCTGGACCTACATCAACATCGACGACGGGTGGCAGGGCCGACGCATGCCGCCCGAGTACGCCCTCGGTCCCAAGGATCGGTTCCCCGACATGAAGGCGCTGGCCCGTTACGTCCACGGCCTGGGCCTGAAACTCGGCATCTACTCGACGCCGTGGAAGACCTCGTACGCCGGGTACGCCGGCGGCTCGGCCGACCTCGACGACGGCCGCATCACGAAGAAGGCCCACGCCTTCGGCGCCGTCTCGTTTGAGGGCGCCGACGCCCGCCGGTTCGCGGCATGGGGCATCGATTACCTGAAATACGACTGGAAGCCGAACGACGTGCTCCACGCCCGCCGCATGGCCGAGGCCCTGCGCGCCGCCGGCCGCGACATCGTCTTCAGCCTCTCGAACACCGCCCCCTTTGACCTGGCGGGCGAGTGGTCGCACCTGGCCAACGCCTGGCGGACCACCAGCGACCTGACCGACACGTGGGCGAGCGTCTCGGGTGTCGGCTTCTCGCAAGGCCGCTGGCGGCCGTTCGCCGGGCCCGGGCACTGGAACGATCCCGACATGCTCGTCATCGGCCAGGTGGGGTGGGGCCCGGCGCTGCGGCCGACCACGCTGACGCCGAACGAGCAGGTCACGCACGTCAGCCTCTGGTGTCTGCTGGCGGCTCCGCTGCTCGTGGGCTGCGACCTGGAAGGGCTCGATGCGTTCACGCTGGGGCTCCTGACGAACGACGAGGTGCTGGCCGTCAACCAGGACCCCCTCGGCCGCCAGGCCGCCCGCGCCCAAGTGGACGGACCGCTCGAAGTCTGGGCGAAGCCGATGGAAGACGGGTCGAAGGCGGTCGGCCTCTTCAACCGCGATGCCGTGCCGCGCACCGTCACCGTCCGCTGGTCGGACCTCGGCATCACCGGCCCGCACACCGTCCGGGATCTCTGGCGGCAGACGACCCTCGGCGTGTTCGACGGCGAGTTCAGCGCGCGGGTTCTCGTCCACGGCGTGGTCCTCGTGCGGATCATTCCCCAGAAGTAGGCCGGGGCGCGCCCCGGTAGTTCTGGCTGGGCCGTGTGGTATTCCCGCCTTGTGGGTGACGAGCCCTACCGGTATTATGTGAGGACATCCCGTGGAAGAATGAGTGCGTAGGTGGTCTTTGCGTCACAAGTTCCCGCGTTTTGCGCGGTGGGTGTCCCCACCCACCGCGCAAGGCACGCCTGACGCGGCGGGTGGGGACACCCGCCGCGCGATGCCGTTCGAGCGCGATGCCGTTCGAGCGCGGTGCCGTTCGAGCGCGATGCCGTTCGAGCGCGATGCCGTTCGAGCCCGACGCGGGAGCGTCGGGTTATCATCCCTCACCTTGGCACCCAAACAAGGAGCGAGTTCATGATTCGCCTCGCCTTCAGCACCAACGCCTACACCAAACACACGCTGACCGAGGCGTGCGACGGGATTGCGGCCGCAGGGTACAAGGCGGTTGAGATCCTGGCCGACCATCCGCACGCCTACCCGCCGACGTATTCGGAGCACGAGGCCCGGCGGCTGAAGGAGCGGCTCGACGGGCTCGGCCTGAGCGTCTGTTCCATCAACGCCAACACGGCGATGGCGTACTTCACGCCGCTGCCCGAGAAACTGACGTTCGAGCCGAGCCTCATCTCGCCCAACGCCCGGCATCGGCAGGACCGCCTCGACATCATCCGCGCCGCGCTGACGCTCGCGAACCTGCTGGGGGCGCCCGTCGTGACGATCGCCGGCGGACAGCCCCTCTCGGGCGAGGCCGACGACGTGTACCGCGAACGGCTGCTCGAGGGGCTCGAGGCGGTCGTCAAGGCCGCCGACCTGGCGGGGGTGCACGTGGCGCTGGAGCCGGAACCGGGCCAGTTTATTGAAACGACGGCGGACCTTAAGTCGGTCCTCGACGAGGTGAACCATCCGCGGCTCGGGGCGAACCTGGACGTCGGTCACGCCTGGTGCGCGGGTGACGATCCGGCCGAGGCGGCCCGGACGCTCGGCCCGCATCTGAAGCACCTGCACCTGGAGGACATCAAGGACCGCGTGCACTTTCACCTGATCCCGGGCGAGGGCGGCGAGATTGACTTTGCCGCCATCCGAAAGGCGCTCGACGAGATCGGCTACGCCGGCGCCGCCGCCGTTGAACTCTACACCTACCCGGACGAACCCGACCGGGCGGCGACCGAGGCGTTCAAGGCCCTCTCGCCGATCTTTCCGGACGGATGATGGCGGGAACCGTCGAGACAGCGGGAGGAACCGGAGGCACCGGATCGTGAACCGTCGCGCCTTTTTGAAACGCCTGGGTCTCGGCGCAGCCGCCGTGGCAGCGCCGGGCGCCGCCCGCGCACAGCACGACTTCCTGAAGGGCGGCGACGTCTCGCTCCTGGCGAAGATCGAGCGCCTCGGCGGCGTCTACCGCGACGGCGGCAGGCCCAAGGATGCCCTCGCCATCTTCAAGGACCACGGCGCCAACTGCATGCGCCTGCGGCTGTTCCATCGCCCCAACGGCAAAGGACCGGTCGTCAACGACCTCGACTACACCGTGGCGCTCGGGCGGCGGATCAAGGACGCAAGGCTCAAACTCCTCCTCAACTTCCACTACTCCGACACCTGGGCCGACCCCAGCCACCAGACGAAGCCCGCCGCATGGCGCGACCTCCCGTTCGACCGGCTCGAGGCCGCCGTGTTCGCCTACTCCCGCGAGGCCATCGCCGCCTTCAAGAAGGCGGGGGCGCTTCCCGACATCGTCCAGGTCGGCAACGAGATCGCCCCCGGGATGCTGTGGGATGACGGTCGCGTCGGCGGCAAGTCTGACACGCCCGAGCAGTGGCGGCGGTTTGGGGCGCTCCTGCTCGCCGGCGTTCGAGGCGTCAAGGCGCCGATGGGGGCCGACGAGCGCGTGCGCATCATGCTCCACATCCACCCGGGCGGCAGCGCAAAGGCCACCCGATGGTTCTTCGATGGCGTCCTCGCCCAGGGCGTGCCCTTCGACCTGATCGGCCTCTCCTACTACCCGTGGTCGCACGAGTCGCCGGCCGACCTTGGCGACAACCTTGCCGCCACCGCCAAACGCTTCCGCAAGGAAATCGTCGTCGTCGAGACCGGCTTCCCGTGGACGACCGAACGTTTCGACCGCGGCGGCAACGTCTTCGGCGGCGAGGCGGAGCGGCTCAAGGCGCCCTATCCTCAGACCCCGGCCGGCCAGAAGGCGTTCCTCGCCGAACTCATCCGCATCGTCCGCCACACGCCAGACGGCCTCGGCAAGGGCGTCATCTACTGGGCGCCCGAATGGATCGCCGTCGAGGGCCTGAGGTCCTCGTGGGAGAACATCGCCCTGTTCGACCAGCGCGGCAACGTCCTGCCGGCGATGGCGGCGTTCAGGGAATGACGGTTCGCCCGTCGGCCGGGGAAAAAGCGGGTCAGGGCCACTTGGCGGTCAAACCGGGGCCGTTTC
>CAZEBQ010000358.1:0-4480 GCA_964510295.1 uncultured Anaerolineales bacterium
GCGATGGCTCCGCCGATGCCGGTGCCGGCGCCGTTGCCGGCGGCCTGGAGGCGGGCCTTGAACCGTTCGCCGCACTGGTGCATGAAGGCCTCGATCCGCACCATCTCGGTGGCCTGTTCGAGCCCGTCGTACGCCACCTTCAGGACGGGCATGTTGTGGTCTTTCTGGAACTTGGTCAGAAGGGCGTTGACGATGGTGCCCGGCATGCAGTTGAACGGGTGGAGGTTGATGACGCCGTCGCACCCGTCGTGGACGTATTCCATGCACCGGCCCATCGACAGGATCGGCTCGCCGCGCACCGCCGAACTCAGGTACGCCTCGCCGAGGGCGACGACGTCGTCGGACGGCGGTTCGTCGAAGAAGTGCCGCACGGCGCCCTCGAACTGGCGCAGGACCTTGTGTTTCTCGCGGCCCTGGATGAGGTCGGTGATCTTTTCCACGAGCAACCGCTTCCAGTTGCTGGCCATGCGTGCATCGGCCTTGCGGCTCCAGCCGATGTAGTTGACCCATTCCTCGAAGGGGGGCAGGACGGCCTCACCGCCCAGGGTCTCGATCTTGCGGACCATGAAGTTGTTCGTGAACTGGTTGCTCCGGACGAAGACCTCGCCGACGATGCCGA
This sequence comes from uncultured Anaerolineales bacterium, assembly GCA_964510295.1. Classification (GTDB taxonomy): domain Bacteria; phylum Planctomycetota; class Phycisphaerae; order FEN-1346; family FEN-1346; genus JAUVZF01. The sequence goes on from CAZEBQ010000358.1 coordinate 620, forward strand.
TTCTGGGTCGGGGGTGGGACCGGTCGGTGGCGATGCCCTCGAAGGTGCTCCGCGCCTCGCGTGCCAGTGCCACCAGGTCGCCCCGGTTCTCGATGACCTGCTCGCACTTGCGGAGGTATTTCTCGTAGAGTTGGTCGCACTCACCCGGGTTGGCCTCGTAGGGTCGCGTTTCGCGGAGGATTTTCTGGAGCGTATCGACGAAGACGATGCCGCTCCAGGCCAGTTTCCGGAAATCGGTTCCGAGGTTCTTCAGGTCGCCCTGGAAGTCCTTGTCCTGGTCGAGCAGGACGAGCGGCACGTCCTCCAGGCCCAGGTCGTCGAGCATCATCCGCTGGAACTTGTTGTACTGGCCGAAGCGGCACGGGCCGAAGGCGGTCGGCATGAAGAACGCCGACCGGTCGGGGTCGAACCCGGGCGAGTGGATCTGCCGCAGAAAATCGCCCGTCGTGATGATGCAGGGGTAACACTCCTTGCCGGAGGTGTATTTGCGTCCCCACATGATGGTATCTTCGTCGGACATGGGCATCTGGCGAGCCTCGACGCCGCCCGCGCGCATCGCCGCCGCCATCGCGTATCCGTGATCGTCCATATACGGGATGTAGATAGTCCGCTTGCCGTAGGCCTTGCGGCTGTAGTCGAGTTGCGCCAGTCGTGCCTTGCGGCCCTTGCGGCCCTGGCGGGCCTCGCTTTCGCGGACGCCCTTGAGGCTGTCGAGGAAGGCCTCGCACCGCGTGATGGCGCCCACGTCGGCGGAGTGCTCGTCGACTTCGAGGATCAGGCACGGCTTGCCCCCGAGTTCGCTGGCGACGTACTTGGTGATGAACGAGTCCGGCCCGCATCCGAAGTTCGTGATGTACACCGGGTAGAGGCGCCGGTCGCGGGCGATGATCCGCACCCCCGCCAGGATCTGCTGACCGTACTTCCAGTACATGTGTGGATGCTCGGCCGAGATGTCTTCGCCGTCGAGGGGCAGCATGTCGAGCGGGATCGCCAGCCGGCCGAGGTCCCGCAGTTTCTCCGGGATGTTCAGGTTCAGCCCCGGATCGCACCCGTTGTACGGCCGCGACACGATCGCCAGGGCGATGTCGTCCGCATCCAGCGACGCGAGCACCTCGCGTCCGCGCGCCTGAAGGGCCGCCTTGAACCGCTCGTGTGCGGCCAGGGCGGTGTCGATGGCCCGCCTCGCGCGGCTCTTGGCGACGCCGAGCCGGGCCGCCATCGCCTCCAGTTCCTTCCGCAGCGCCTTCTTGCCGTGCGAGAAATGGATCGTCGGCGACACCATTTTCCCGTCCCAGTCCACGTCCGGCATGGCCGCACGCACCAGGTACGGAACCGACTGGACGTACGGGCACACGTATGAGTTCACGATGTCGTCGCTCGCCTTCGGCATGTCCACGATGGTGGGCAGAAAGATGAAGTCCACGCCTTTGTCAACCAGGTCGCGGACGTGGCCGTGGGCCACCTTGATGGGGAAGCAGGTCTCGGCGGCGACTTCCTCCACGCCCCGGCTGATCAGTTTTCTGACCGTCGGCGACGACAGGACGACCTCGAATCCCATCTCCGTGAACAGGGCTCGCCAGATCGGCATCGTCTCCCAGAAATGCGTCATCTGCGGAAGCCCGACCGTCTTGCCGTTCGGCTTGTCGGGCTTCTTTTTGGCGTACGCCCCGTCCATCATCCGCTGCCGCTCCACGAACAGGCGGGGCAGATGCTTGCCGAGACTGTCGCGCTGGGATTCGTCGTACTTGCCGCAGCGGCTGCCGTAGTACAGGGTCCGGTCGGCCGCAGCCCCTTCGGGTCCGGGCTCGCCCTTGATCTCGACGACGTGAATCTCGCAGCGGTTCGCACAATCCTTGCACTCGAACGTGTCGAAGGAGTATTCGACATCTCTGAGGTCGAAGCCGCGGAAGGTCGTCTCCTTGCCGGTCTCGCGGTACCAGTCGTGGGCGATGAGTGCCATGCCGATGGCGCCGACCACGTCGTGATGAGGCGGGACGATGATGGGCTTGCCCGTCACCTTCTCGAACGCCGCCTTCACGCCGCGGTTGTAGGCCGTGCCGCCCTGGAAGAAGACACACGAGCCGATGCGGCGTTTCTCGACGACACGGTTCAGGTAGTTCTGGACGATGGAGTAGCACAGGCCCGCGCACAGGTCGTCGACCTCGACGCCCTTCTGCTGGTTCCGGTTGATGTCGGTTTCCATGAAGACGGTGCACCGCTCGCCCATGGCGGGAGGCTCGTCGGCCGACAGGGCCAGCCGGTTGTACTCGCCCGACGTCAAGTCGACGCCCAACCGCTCGGACTGCTCTTCGATGAACGACCCGGTTCCGGCGGCACAGACCTTGTTCATCGCGAAATCGACGACCGCCCCCCCATCGATGCTGATGTACTTGGAGTCCTGGCCGCCGATCTCGAAGACCGTATCGACCTCCGGCCGGATGAAGATGGCCCCCGTGGCATGGGCCGTGATCTCGTTCTTGACGATGTCGGCGCCGATGAAATCGCCCGTCAGATACCGGCCCGAACCCGTCGTCGCGCAGCCGCGCACACGCACACGTCCCTTGCCGCCGCGCTCCTCCAGCGCCACCCACACCTTGTAGAGGCCGTCGGTGACGGCGGCCAGCGGGCGGCCGGCCGTCATCAGGTACTCCCGGGCCAGGACGCGGCTGTCGGCGTCGATCGCCACGACGTTGGTCGAGATACTGCCGACGTCCACGCCCACGAAGATGTCCACCGGCTCCTCGCCCGGAGGAAAGGCATCCGGCTCGATCGTCAGGGGATACCCGTCGTCCTCGAGGGCCGGATGCAGTTCGCCCCCGCCCCAGCGGCGCGACGCCAGATACTCGCGAAGCGGCTCAACCGACCCGATCCGCCCCAGTTCGCCGCGCTCCTTCGACGTCAGCACCGCCCCGATGGCGCCCATGGAGGCGTAGTGGGCCGGGATCAGCAACTCGCCATCGGCAAGGCCGAGCGTTTCGGTGAAGGCCCGGATCATCCCCGCGTTGGCCGCCACGCCGCCCTGAAAGGCGATGCGGTCGTCAAACTCCTTGGCCTTCCCGATGACGGCCTTGAAGTTCCGGGCCATCGCAAAGCACAGGCCCGCCACGATGTCGTAGTCGGGCGTGCCTTCCTGCTGGAGGTGAATCATGTCGCTCTTGGCGAAGACGGAACAGCGTCCGGCGATGCGCGGCACGTGGACGCTCTTCATCGCCATCTGGCCCCACTCGCCCTCGATCGAGACGCCCAGCCGCGACGCCTGCTGGTCGAGGAACGAGCCGGTGCCGGCGGCACAGAGCGTGTTCATGGCGAAGTCGCGGATGCGGATGCGGCCGGTCGACGGGTCCTCTTCCAGGAGGATGAGTTTGGAGTCCTCGCCGCCGATCTCGATGATCGTCCGCACCTCCGGATGGAGCGCCGCCGTCGCCTTCGCCTGCGCGATGACCTCGTTGACGGCCTTGATGCCGTACAGTTCGCCCAAGACGGCCGTGCCGGCACCCGCGAAGGCCACGCCGTCGATCTCCGAAGGCGGCACCTCGGTAAACACCTCCTCGAGCGCCGCAAGAGCCGTCTCGAGGGGCTTACCGCGCGTCCGGATGTAACGTTCCTTGACGACGCGCATCTGGTCGTCGAGCAGCACGAGATTCAGGCTGACCGATCCAATGTCAATGCCGAGGTACACGAACCCCTCCTTACCATGGAATGTGCGCGGCGGGTCTGCGGACCTGCCGCGCCAACGGTACACGGTTCACTCCCCCCTTCGCCCAAACCGGACGCTTCTCAGTGCGGGCATTGTAACCACGACGCGGGGGCCAAGTCAATTTCCTGATTGACACCTTCCGCCCAGGGCGAGATAAGGGAGGA
>CAZEBQ010000359.1:0-4475 GCA_964510295.1 uncultured Anaerolineales bacterium
AACAATCTAGACAAGATTCCTCTGGAAACTCATACCAGCATTTATCTCCATGTCTGTGCTTACAATGTTCCGTTTTGAACATGCCGTTTTTCCACATTAAATCGTCAATCTCTTTTTCTAAAACTCTTATTTTTTTTTTTCTTTTTTCAATTTTTTTTTCAAATTCTTTTAATAGAAGTACCATTTTTTAGGGCTTCTCCTCTTTTTTGTTTTTTATTTTTTTTATTATTATTTTTCCTTTTTTTAATTTTATTATTTTTTTATAGCTGTTTTGCGGTTGGTGAGCGTCTGGGCACTCATTAATTCCTTGGGGACTCCATGAAAGTGGGGTTTGACCCGTGGAACCAACTTTCGCACCAAAGGTTTGCAGGATGGAGAGGATAAAAAGCGATTTAATTTTAAATTTAAAAAAAAGACTGACGGGAAAAAATAAGTAGGGTGAAATCTAATATAAAACATGTCAAAAACAAGGGAAACCCGTCTAAGTATTCTCTCCATCTTTCTGCTCCTTTTTTTGATTTTTTTTAATAGCTCATTTCAAGTAAGTCTTGATAATTTGAACTAAAAAAAATAAAAAAAAATTAATTAAGATTTTATATTAAACTCGTTAATGCTCTTGTATTTGTTCTGAAAGTTTTGAATTAATTCTTTTTTTTGCGATTCTGGAAACAATTTCTTATGTTTCTTTTTTTCTTCAATTAATAGGTTAGTAGCGATGTTCGGGAATTTCTTCATCAAGAGAGAAATTAATTTGATTGCATCGCTCTCGGTAATATCTTCTGCGATATCTTTCATCGTAATTTTTATTTCATCGGAGAGCTCTACTTCTCTATATATGGGCATTTTATTCTTCCTCCAAATCGATCTCTTCAATTCTAGGTGCTAAAAAATATTCTAAAATCCCCCCGTCTAAAAGGTTGAAAATCATCTTTAGAGGGTGGTTTGTTTTTAGAGAGATTTCGAGTTTTTCCGTAATGGGAGATAATGTCATTATCGTGTTTAAGAATTTGATATTAAATGCTCCTTCCATGTTTTTTGAAATGTTTGCTTCAATTAAATCTTCAGGCGATATATCGTATTTGAATCTTGTTTTTGGAGAACTCATTATTAGACCCATTTCGATGGTTTTTATATTAAGATGGTCAGAATAAATCTCGGCGCATTTGATCGCTTCAATTAAGGTATCGGGATCCATGCTCCAAATCGCATCGTATTTGATATTTGAAAGGGTATCTATTTCGGGGATTAAATCGTTATAGTCCACAAGGAGCCCTAAACTAAAAGTCTTGGAAGTTAAAGAAACCTCTCGTTCCATTTTGATCTTGATTTCTTGCGCGTTTTCTTGGAAACTTATTTCGATTGATTCTTCGTCATTATAAAATTTTAATATCTTATCAAAAACTTCTAAGTCCAAATAAAACTCGCCTTTTGAGTCGCATTGATAATCGTCAAAGAAATATTTGCTTGAGAGAGTGAGTTGAAGCGCACATATTTGAGCGGGATCCATGGTTTTTATTTGGAGTTTTTCTGCGTCAATAGTAAATTTGACCTGATCAATAATGGTTGCTAAAGTTTCAACAATTGTTTTAAAAACCCTTCCATTTTCTAATTTTAATGTAAAATTCTTCCCTGTAATCTTTGTTTTAGTTTTTGTTGCCATTTTTTATTCCTCCTCTTCAGTAATATCAATTTCCTCGACATCTTCAAAATCGTTGTTGTCATCTTCAACTCTAGGCGCTATGAAGTAATTTAGTTCTCCACCCAGAAGAATATCGAATTTCATGTTGAGAGGATTATCTGTTTTTAGCGATATTTCGAGGCTCTCCGTTATGGGAGCTATTTTCATTATTGCCTTTAAGAATAACCCCGAAAACGCGCCCATGTTTCGTTCTGAGATGCTTGCTTCGATCAAATCTTCAGTTAATAATTCGTATTCTAGCTCTCCGATTTGACCCGATGACGTGATTGTTAATTTCTCTTCCGTGATTTCCATATTAAGAACTTCAGAATAAATCTCGGCGTCTTTTATCGCTTCGATTAAAATATCCGCGTCCATTTTCCAAGTTGCATCGTAGTCTATAATTAAAAGGTTCTCTAAGGGAGCATTTTCGATCTCGCTATCGAGGCACGTTAAACTAAAAGTCCTCGTGCGTGAATTATCCTCCTCCTCCTCTCGTTGCATTTTGATTTTAATTTTTTGAGTGCTTTCGTGAAAACTCAGTTCTACTGAATTTTTACTAGAACGCTTTAAAATCTTGTTAAAATCTTCTAAATTCAGGCAAATCTCGCATTTTGTATCGCATTGAAAATCGTCAAAATTCTCTCTAGATATCGTGAGTTGTAAAATACAAATCCTTGACGGATCCATCGCTTCAATTAGTAGCTTTTTTTTATCGATTACGAATTTGACTTCGTCAACTATAGCTGCTAAAGTTTCAACAATCGTTTTTAAAATCGCACCATTTTTCATTTTTATTGTAAATTGCTTCTCTGTAGTCTTTGTTTTTGTTTTAGTTGTTGTTTTTGCTTTTACCATTTTAATATTCTAACCTCTTGATTATTTTATACGTCTTAAATTCCCGAATCGGTTCATTCTTTTGATTTCTAGTTTTAACGGGCACGCGAACAAAATTTTCAGAGTCAAAATCGTCTTCCTCGTCGTTTTGCTCGCTTTCTGTTTTTATCATTTTTTCGGCCATTTTTAGTTCTCTCAAAAGAAATTCCCTCACCGCGCATCTTATTAGTTCGGATCTCGATGGATATAAACCGTTCTCCCCGATCAATTTGCTAATTGCGTCTAAATAGGATTCGGTGACATTAACAGTAACTACTTTCAATTTTTTGCACCTCGACTTGTTATTAGCATCTTGAATTCGTCAATTTCAAGAGAATGATAATAGTTTAATTCTTTGGGTAGGAATTTTGTTAACGCTTTTCGAATTGCATCGCTTCTAGAGTCGTATAGCCCCAAATCAGTCAATATTTTTATTGCACTTAAATAGTATTCAGGTAGATTTATTGTTATTATCTTCATGGTCTTTTTTATTCCTCCTTTTTTTCATTCATTTTTTTCATTTTTAGTAGATTTAAGGTTTCGGGCCAAGGGACGCTAATTCCCTCGGATTCCCGCACCTATTTAATGGGTTTCATATCTTCCTTGGCTCGCATATATCATATGGTTTTCAAGAGAGGATTGGCTCGCAGTCGCCCTCTGGGTTTCACGGAAAACGTGGCTCGCAATGGATACATGGGTTTCATTAACTTTATGGCTCGCAAATAAATATTGGTTTTCAAATTACTTATGGCTCGCAATGGTAGATTGGGTTTCAACTTTATCTTGGCTCGCATTTATCATATGGTTTACAATTACTAATTGGCTAGCGGCCTCCATTATAATGGCGTCTTTCCAAGTGACGATGTGGTTATGCCGTAGGATCCCCTCAACGTAATTTTTCTTTGCGGGCAATCCGCTTAATTCCCGGGACGCGTGCCAATAATGGTCCAAGAATATTTTTCTTTTTTTTCGTAATGCCCTATTATGTGCGTGTCCCTTGGTTATGTGCGTGTCTTCTTTTTTATAAGGCTTGCCATATTTTTCTTCAAGAACTCCCATTTCGTACGTTCTATTTAATTGTTTTTGTTTTTCAGTATCGTAAACTTGTTTATAAAAACCCTTGTTTGATTTTAACAAGGAATCTGCGATTTTCCACGAAAGAGTTTTCAGACTCGGACTAAATCCGGCTTTTTTACCTTTTTCGAGTCTTTGGATTTTCCCGTTGAAAACGGCATTTCCCGTACACGCCCATAACTTGGATACGGTATCAAATTTAGAACAATTTCCTAGCATTTTTATGAGATTTGCTGAGAGCACGGGACCTATCCCTTTTATTTTACTGAGAAACTTCTCGAACACGATTTCTTGAGAAATATATTTTTTCATCAATCGTTGGTATTTTTTTTCGAGGGTCTTGTTTTCTGTAATTAATATCCAACATTTCTTTAAATACGCGTGTTCTTCGCTCGTGATTTTTTCATCGTTGAGTAACTTGTCCCAGAGTTTCTTGAGATTGTTATCGCTATACGCGTTATCGAATTTCTTTTTTTCTTTCTTTTCCTCCACTTGGTCAAACGGGATGCCTTCGACTTTCTTCCTGACAACGTCTCTAATGCGATTAGTAGACGCAATCCTGATCTTTTGATAATCGTAATACGCGTTTACAACGATCCTTCCAATTTCTTTAATCGTTTCGCTCATGTTTTTTTATTCCTCCTTTTTTTTCATTCCTTTTTTTGCTTGTTTTTTCATGAATAGGAAGGGAATTGAGAGAAAAAATATTATTAATTGAATAATGTATAGAATAATACTTATCGCCCCTCCAATTCTTAAAATATAACAAGTAAGAATTAATGAGGTAAGAACGCAAACAATCACGCATAACGCTTGTTTTTTCATTTTCATGCTTTTTTATTCCTCC
>CAZEBQ010000360.1:0-4471 GCA_964510295.1 uncultured Anaerolineales bacterium
CCCGCCGCAGAACCGGAGGCGCCCGCCGCAGAACCGGAGGCGCCCGCCGAGGACCCGCAACCCTGACGGGGATCGCCCGGTGGTGGTGAACTCAGCGTCACAGTGCCGAGGGGTCGGGGGAGTTCTTCAGTAAGCGGTCGGCGGGTTGTTGGGGACCGTTTGCCCATCGCGTTGTATTTTTCCCTCTCAAAGGAATCGGTCTGCGCCGCCGGCGTGCGGCGCTCGTGGAGCGCAGGGAGGCCGATGGCGAAGGCGAAAAAGACCATGTCTGCAAGCAAAGCGAAGGCCGGGCCGAAGGCGGTCAAACGCCGGGCGACGCCGGACAAGACGCCCGCCCAACCGCCCGCCAAGACGGCGGCGAAATCGGCCCGCGGGGCCGGACGCCGGCGCGCCGGCGCCTACCGCGCCGATTCCATCAGGGTCATGAAAGGCCTGGAAGCCGTCCGGAAGCGGCCCGATATGTACATCGGCGACCGGCACCAGCGAGGGCTCCATCACCTGGTGAACGAGGTCGTCGATAACGCCATCGACGAGGCCATGGCCGGGTTCTGCCGCAATGTCTTCGTGACGATCCGCGCCGACGGCAGCGTCAGCGTCGAGGACGACGGCCGGGGGTTCCCCGTCGACCGTCACCCCGTGGAGAAGAAGCCGGGCGTCGAGGTGGCGCTGACGATGCTGCACGCGGGCGGCAAGTTCGACCACGCCAACTACAAGGTCTCGGGCGGGCTGCACGGCGTGGGCGTCAGTGTCGTCAACGCCCTGTCGGAGTGGCTGAACGTCGAGATCCGCCGCGACGGCTACGTGTGGCGGATGGGGTTTGCGCGCGGCAAGAAGGCCGAGAGCCTGAAGCGCGGCAACCGTGCGAAGAAGACGGGCACGATCGTGACCTTCAAGCCCGACCGCGAGATCTTCGAGGACCCGACCTTCAAGTTCGAGGTGCTCGAAAGCCGCATGAGGGAACTGGCGTACCTGAACGAGGACCTCCGGATCCGCCTCGTGGACGAACGCGACGACCGCCAGGCCGACTTCCGCTTCAGGGAAGGCATCCGCGCCTTCGCCAAGCACCTGAACGAGGGCAAGAACGTTCTGTCCCGCAGCGTCATCTACTTCCGCCGCGCCGACCCCGTCACCAACATCGAACTCGAGGTCGCCATTCAATACACGGACGGCTATAGCGAAAACATTCTGTGCTTTGCCAACAACATCAACACCATCGAGGGCGGGACCCACCTGTCGGGCTTCAAGTCCGCCGTCACACGCACCCTGAACCAGTATGCCAGGAAGCAGAAACTGCTGAAGGGCGGTACGCCTCCCAGCGGCGACGACCTCCGCGAAGGCATGACCGCCGTCGTCAGCGCCCGCGTGCCCGACCCCCAATTCGAGGGACAAACGAAAACCAAACTCTCGAATAGCGAGGTCGGCACGTTCGTCGAGACGGTCACGAACGAGATGCTCGGCCAGTACCTCGAAGAGACGCCCGGCGCCGCGAAGAAGATCATCCAGAAGGCCGTCCAGGCGATGACCGCCCGCGACGCCGCCCGGAAGGCCCGCGACCTCGTCCGACGCAAGGGGGCCCTGGCGTCGGGGAACCTGCCGGGCAAACTGGCCGATTGCTCGGAACGCGACCCGGCCGCCTCCGAGGTGTTCCTCGTGGAGGGCGACTCGGCCGGCGGCAGCGCCAAGCAGGGACGCGACCGCCGCACCCAGGCCATCCTGCCGCTCAGGGGCAAAATCCTGAACGTCGAGAAGGCGCGGATCGACAAGATGCTCGCCCACGAGGAAATCGCCACCATTATCTCGGCCCTCGGAACCGGCATCGGCACCGACGACTTCGACCTCACCAAAGCCAGATATCACAAGGTAATCATCATGACGGATGCCGACGTCGACGGCAGCCATATCCGCACCCTGCTCCTGACGTTCTTCTACCGCCAGATGAAGCAACTGATCGAGGCGGGGTACGTCTACGTGGCCCAGCCGCCCCTGTACCGGGTCCGCCGTAAGGGAAAGGAGTACTACGTCCAGAGCGACCGCGACATGCGCTTGATGCTGCTGAAACTCGGGATCGACGGCGCCGCCCTGCGCTTCAACCCCGACCCGAAGGGCCGCCGCAAGAAAGCCCACAAAGAGATCGCAGGGGCGAAACTCGAAGACCTCGCCGCCATCCTGGCCGAGGGCGAAGACCTCGTCCGCGCCATCGAACGCCGAGGCGTGCCGTGGGCCCTGCTGCTGGCCGGGCGGAGCAAGAAGGGCGAGTTCCCCTCCTGGGCCGTCCGCATCGGCGGCGAGTTGCGGCTGTTCCACACCGCGTCGGGCGCCACCAAGGCCGTCAACGCCGCCTTTCCCAAACGCCGCCGCACCAAGGCCGGGGGCAAGACGAAACAGACCGAGGAAACGCCGCCCGAGGAAGAACGCCCCGAACCCGAAGAACTCTTCGGCGCGAGAGAACTCAATAAACTCGTCAAGAAACTCGCGACACGCGGCATCGACGTCGCCGACTGGCACCTCGACCCCCGCCAGGACGTGGGGACCGACAAACCCTACACCAAGTTCTCCATCGTCGCCAACGGCGATACGGTCGACGTGGCCGGCGTCGCGCAACTTCTGCCGACCATCCGACGCCTCGGGCAGAAAGGCATGGACATCCAACGATTTAAGGGCCTCGGCGAGATGAACGCCGAACAACTGTGGCAAACCACCATGGACCCCGCGCGGCGAACCCTTAAACAGGTCCTCATCGACGAGGTCGCCGAAGCCGAACACATCTTCAGCGTTCTCATGGGCTCCGCCGTCGAACCTCGCCGCGCCTTCATCGAACGCCACGCCCTCGAAGTCCGCAACCTCGACGTGTGACCAAGCGCCGGGCGCGGCGCGACGGCGAGAAACAGGCCAAGCGCCGGGGGGCGTCAAGACTGCAGGCCGCACGCCCGAGGCCGCCGTACGATGAGAACCGTTCGAGCCGCGACCTCTGGTCGCGGGCAGCCGCACGAGCCCGCACGCGCCGATCGGCCGAAAGCGAACACGCTCATGCAATATATTCTCCCCGGCATCGCCGTCGCGTTGGCGCTTGTGATTCTGCTGATTCTGCTTAAACAGCGCGCCGGCGGCGCGACGGGCGCCGTCGAGGGCGAACTGCGGCAGCGGATCGGCGAACTCGAATCCGAAGCCGACGCCCTGCGCGGTGACCTCGACGGGGCACGGCAGGCACGCGTCCAGGCCGAGACGCGCCTCGAGGCCGAACAGAAAAACCTCGACGAGCAGCGGCGGCTCCTCGACGAGGCCGAAACCAAACTTAAGGACGCGTTCAAAGCCCTCTCGGCCGAGGCCCTCAAAGACAGCCGCAGGCAGTTCCTCGGCGACGCCGGCCAACGCCTGCAGCCCATCCAGGACCTCCTCAAGACGTACGAAGGACGCCTCCGCGAGATCGAGAAGGCCCGCACGGACGCCTACGGCAGCCTGAGGCAGTACCTCGACGGGCTGCGCGACGCCCAGGAGGGTCTCAAGACCCAGACGACGAAACTCGAGACGGCGCTGCGCGGCTCGACGCGCGTCCGTGGCGAGTGGGGGCAACTGGCCCTCAGGCGCGTGGTCGAACTGGCCGGCATGTCGAAACACTGCGACTTCGACGAACAGGCCTCCACCACGACCGACCAGCGCCGCCAAGTCCCCGACCTGACCGTCCACCTGCCGGGCGACCGCCTCATCGTCGTCGACGCCAAGGCACCTCTCGATGCGTACATGAACGCCGTCGAGGCGGCGGACGACGCCTCCCGCAAGGCGGCTATGGAGCGCCACGCCCAGGCGGTTCGCGGACACGTGCGCACGCTCGGCCAGAAAGCCTACTGGAATCAGTTCACGAACACGCCCGAGTTCGTCGTCCTCTTCCTGCCGGGCGAGTCGTTCTTCAGCGCCGCCCTCGAGGCCGACACCTCTCTGATGGAGGACGCCTTCCGCAGCAACGTCGTCTTGGCCAGCCCGGTCAACCTGATCGCCCTCCTGAAGGCGGTGGCCCACGGCTGGCGGCAGCAGGAGATGGCCGAGAACGCCGAACGCATCGGCGAAACAGGACGCAAACTCTACGACCGCGTCCGCGTGTTCGTCGAACACTTCGCACGAGTGGGCGAGGGCCTCAGCCGCGCGGCCAAGGCGTACGATGCGGCCGTGCGGTCGTACGAATCGCGCGTCGCCCCCTCCGCCCGCCGCTTGGCCGAGGAGGCCGCCGTCAGCGGCAACGAACTGCCCGACGTCGAAGGCGCCGCCCAACCCACTCGCCTCATCGCCGACAGCACCGATGATGACGAGCCTGACGATGATAACGCGCCGGGCAAGCCCGGCGGCTAACACGGCCCGTGCCGTCGATCGCGCCGACGATGGGTGCTGCGCCGACGATGGGCGCTGTGCCGACGATGGGCGCTGCGCCGACGATGGGCGCTGTGCCGAGCCCTGTTAGCCGCGGGGCTTGCCCCGCGTG
>CAZEBQ010000361.1:0-4466 GCA_964510295.1 uncultured Anaerolineales bacterium
ACGCTACTTCGCCTTTTTGTCCGCCTGGTGGCCTTCCCAGGCCACCAGGAACAGATATGAACTGCGCTGGCGGCGGCCTGGGAAGGCCGCCGCGCGGAACGCGCCTTTTTGTCCGCCTGGTGGCCTTCCCAGGCCACCAGGAACAGGGACAAACGGCGTTCGCGGCGGCCTCGGAAGGCCGCCGCGCGGAACGCACGGCCTGTCTCACCCCGCTTGGCCTGCATCCTGAATTGACTTCGGCTGCGCGGGGAACTATGATGGTTTCGGTCCTGTCGGCCGATATACACACCAGGCGCCGGCGTCCACAGAAAGGGAATCCGAGTGCTTTGCGAGCGCTGTCACAAGCAGCAGGCCACGATTCACCTGACCGAAATCCTGAAGAACGAAAAACGGGAGCGGCACCTGTGCGAGGACTGCGCCCGAGAAGAAGGCATCGCGATCAAGGCCCAGATCAACCTCCAGGACATCCTCTCGGGGATGCTCGAGGCCCACGACAACGTTGGCCGTAACGCCAACCTGCGGTGCCCGGACTGCGGCATCACGTACGCCGAGTTCCGCAGTCAGGGCCGTCTCGGCTGCCCGCACGACTACGACGTGTTCGCCGAACCGCTCCGCGACGTGTTCGAGAAGGTCCACGGCGCGACCGAGCACATCGGCAAACTGCCCCACCGGGCCGGGGCCGACTCGCGGGGCCAGCGCGAACTGCTGCAACTGCGCCGGCAACTCCAGGGCGCCGTCGAGGCCGAGAAGTATGAGGAAGCCGCCCGACTGCGCGACCTCATCCACGAAAAGGAAACCGCGGGTGAAACTCGATAAGATCATCACGTCGCCCAGTTCGTGGCTGAAGCCGGGCGGCCCGAACGACGACATCGTCCTCTCGACGCGCGTCCGCCTGGCCCGGAACGTCGCCGGCAGGCCGTTCCTCAGTCGCCTCAACCCCGACGAGCAGAACGACCTGGAAGCGTACCTGAAGCAAGCGGTCCTGGCGGCACTGAAGCCCGACAGGTACACCTGGTTCGAACTCGACGACATGTCGCAGATCGACCGACAGTGCCTCGTCGAACGCCATCTCATCAGCCGCGAACTCGCCGCCGGCGAGGGACGACGGGGCGTGGCCATCGGACCCAAGCAGCGCATCGCCATCATGGCCAACGAGGAAGACCACCTGCGGCTGCAGGTCTACGCGCCGGGGCTGCAACTTCAGGACGCCTGGCAGGAAGCCGACGCCATTGACGACCGCCTCGAGGCCCGGGTCACCTTCACCTTCTCGCCGAACCTCGGCTACCTGACCGCCTGCCCGACCAACGTCGGCACGGGGCTGCGGGCCAGCGTGATGCTGCACCTGCCCGCGCTGGTCCTCACGCGCCAGATTGAGAAGGTGTTCAACGCGGTTGCGCGTCTGCGGCTGGCGGTGCGCGGGCTTTACGGCGAGGGCACCCAGGCCACGGGCGACATCTACCAGATCTCAAACCAGGCCTGCCTCGGCCGAACCGAACACGATATCCTCGAGACCCTCGGCACGGTGATCGCCCAGATCATCGCCTACGAGAAGGAGGCCCGCGGCGCCCTGGTCACCGACAGCCCGACCGCCCTCGACGACCGCGTCATGCGGTCATGGGCCATTCTGACCCACGCCCGCATCATCTCCAGCGAAGAGACCCTCGCCCTGCTCTCGGCCGTGCGACTGGGCATCCACATGAAACGCCTGAAGGGTGTGAACATCGGAACCGTGAACGAACTGTTCCTCACGACTCGACGGGGCCACCTCCAGAAACTCCGTGGCGCCGAACTCGGCGAATCCGAACGCGACGGCGCGCGGGCCGAGACCATCCGAGAACGCCTGGGTACAAACTAGCCATGCCCGACCTGCCACTCGGCGCCGTCGTCGCCTTCGAGTTCGAAAAATGGAACGCCGACGAGGAGATCGACCTCGTCCACGACGCCGGCGCCGGCCTCGTCCAGGTCTACCGCAACTACCCCAAAGGCGTTACGGCCGAGCACATCCGCGGCGTCCTCGACGAGGCCGGACTCGTCGCCGACAGCCTGCACGCCTACATCGACATCGAGATGTTCGACGGGCCGCCCTTCGACCTGTCCGCCGAAGACGCCTCGACCCGCAACGACGCCCTCGACATCGCCCGCACAGAGGCCGACTACGCCTGCACCCTCGGCTGCCGCGACATCGTCGTCCATCCCGTCGGACCCGGCGACACCCGCGACGATGCGTTCCGCCCTGCCAACCTGGCCGCCAGCGCCGAGCGCCTGGCGCGGATCGCCGAGGCCGCCGACGTCCGGTTCCTCCTCGAGAACATGCCCCCGTCGATGTTCGGTCACGACGCCCGACTGCTCCGCCGCCTCGTCGACGCCGTCGACAGCCCGCACCTCGGCCTCGCCTACGACTCCGGCCATGCCCACATCGCCAAGGACCCGGTCGGCACGGTGCACGCCATGGGGCCGCGCCTGTGGGGCGTTCACCTGCACGACAACGACGGCACAGAGGACGGCCATTACCTGCCCGGAATGGGCACCCTGCCGTTTGAGGACGTGGCCCGCGCGCTGGCCCGAATCGGCTTCGCCAACACCTTCATGATCGAAGTGTACCGCGACACGTGGGAAGTCCGGCGCGACCTGACCCCCGAGCGACTCGGGCACATCCACCACCTGCGCCGCCTGGCCTCGGGGCTCGGCGATTAGCGCGATTCACGTTCGATCGTAGCAACTTCCCGCGCGGTGGGTCCCCCGACCCGCCGCGCTCAGCGCGACCCGGCGGCTACCCGAAGCCGGGCCAGAAACCGCTCGCGCGCCGCTTCGCCCTCCAACCGCCGCTCGTCCTCTACGGGAAGGTGGCCGAACCGGTCCAGCACGGCTTCCGCGAAGAAACCGCGGCCCTCGCGCCGAAACGTTTCCCCCTCAGGCCCGTCGTACACCTTCACGTCGCTGATTCCGCACGAGGGGGACTTCGCCTTCAGCAGAAACCCGTCCACCTCGCCCACCGAATCGAGAAACCGCTTCGCGAACTCGCGCATCGGACCGGAAAGATCCCTGCCCGTCGCGGGCTGCACCAGCCGCCGCTCGCCGCCCGAGACCACGATGCGAATCGGATCACGCGGACAGCCCAGGCCGATCTCCATCTCCGGACACACCGGCAAGAACGCCACGTCCTGTGCCAGGCGGCCGACGGCCTCGTCCAAAATGATTTGACCATTGTACCGACAGGGCGCCTGAGCGAGGCATTGGCTGACAACGACGCGCGGGTTTCCGGACTTGCCCATCGGGTCACGCTACACGAAGACGACCAACACGAGCATCCCGAAGCCGATGCCCGGGAACACAACGAAAAAGCGCGCGAACAGGGCCACGCCCGCGCCGCCGAACCGGAATCAGCGTTCCCCCTGGACGTACCGCCGGTACCGCTGCTCGACGCGGCCGGCCTTAACGTCGCCGGAGTGCACCAGGATGCCGACGCGCTGGGTCAGCGACTTTCCCCTCGCGAGCGTGAACTTCGTACCGCTCCTGGCCGGCTCGCGCCGGGGTCCGAACGTCCCGTAGTTGCGGGTGAGCCACGTGGGCGGCGGGCCGATCTCCGGATGGGTGAACACCGCCAGCCCCTCGGTCACGCCGTCGATCGTGTTCGTGTAGTCCACCCACGTTGCGGCCTTGTCACACGTTCCCTTCTGGTTGACGCCGCCCTCGGAGTTGGTCATGGTGCCGCCCTTGTCCACAGAGAACGCCGGGTCCATGCGGACGTACGGCCAGGCGTAATGCACGGCATCGCTGGCGAAGGTCGCATCGCCATAGGAGGCCGTGACCTTGAAGACGAGGTCCAGCAGGTACCCTCCGCCGCCCAACGAGACGACGCGCATGCGGCGGGCCTCGTCGAGGACGGGCGTCTTGCGGTCCATCTCCCACAGGAGTTTGGCGGTGATGGTTGCCTGGCGGCCGTCGAGGCGTGCGGCCTCCATGCTCACGAGGCGGATGCGGTCCTGGAATGGCGAGGTCGGGTCGTTCTTGTCGGCGCGGCTGTAGAGGGCGTTGTAGAAACTCGCCCGCCGCCGCCCCGCCAGTTGCACCGTGTCGGCGAACCAGATCGACCGGTGATGCGGATACGGCTTCGTCTGCACAACGGTCAGCGGCTTGCCCGAGGGGCTGCGCGGCACGATGTACGGCAGGTCGAGGTCCTCGCCGTAGTGGAAGGCGAAGGCCTCCTTGCCGCCGATCAGAACCCGCAACTGCCCTTTGGCGTCGTCGCGGTCAACCGCTATCCGTCCGGGCGCCGCCGCCTCGCCCGCGCGGGCCGCGCCAACCGGGTTTGCCAGCCAGGCCAGTGCAACCAGTATGACAGCCGCTCGTCGCATGGGCAGTCTCCTCAGCAATTCTCGTCCCGCGGACGCTAAGCGGTCTCAGATAAGTCTTTTGCCGTCGGGTGCCATGCCCACGTTTGCGTGTGCATGCCGTGGCGACAACTG
>CAZEBQ010000362.1:0-2685 GCA_964510295.1 uncultured Anaerolineales bacterium
GGCGCGGCGGGTCCCCGTTCGACAGGCTCAGGGCAGGGTCCGACTCACCGCGCAGAAGCCCTTCGCAGCGTTGTCGGTTCAGCGGACCTCCCACTCCAGCGCCGTCGCTGAATGGGCCGGCAGCGTCAGGCGATGGCCGGGAGCGAAGCCGGCGACGGCGTCTTCGACGAGTTTGACCTGCGGCTCGGCCTGCTCGAACTCGTTGCCGGCCGTGATGCGGGGGGCCGTGAGCGACCAGCGTGTCGCCTTGCCGCCGCGGACCTTCCCGTCGAACGCGACGGCCACGGGGTGCGCCTGCGACGTGTCGATGTTCAGGAGCACGAGCCCCCGCCGCTTGCCTTCGGCGAAGGCGTAACTCCAGAGGACGGGCAGGGGCCCGTAGGGTTCGATCTTGCCTCGCCAGCGGAAGATGCCCTCTCCGGTGAACGTGGGGTTCGCCCCGGCATGGGTGGTTTCGAGCAGGTCCCCCCCCATGACCTTGTTGGCCATGGCGCAGGCGAGGAACGTGGGCCGGTAGCGTTCGCGGCCTTTTCGCATGCACAGGGCGGTTCCCCAGAGGCGGACGGGCCCGATGTTGTGGGCGTTGTAACTATGCTGGACGAGGGAGAACAGGGCCTGCGTTCTGAGGTGATGTTGTTTGAGCATGAGCAGCATGTTGCCCATCACGTTGAGGCCGCCGCCGATGGACGTGACGATTTTGTTGCGGGGCTCGAGCGGTCCGTCGCCGTGGGTGATATGGTGGTTGACCTCGTAGATGGAGAGTTCCTGCCCGTGCTTCTTTGAGAGCAGCCCGTTCTGGTGCATGGCGCCCTTCTCGTCGCGCGACCGCCAGATGGGCCAGGCGAAGGCCCAGCGGAAGAGTTTCTCGTCGGTGTCGAGGACCGCCATCTCCTGCTTCGAGATGCTCTGGATGATGTACGGGGCAACGCTGAAGCGGTCGGCGTTGGGCACGCGCTCCATAATGCCGCCGTTCAGCCACGAGTTGGCCGCCTGCCCGGCCGCGTGAAAGACGACCGTCGGCCGGTAGTGCGGCGAGGCCTTGCCGGTGGCGATGAGGTCCTTCCAGTAATCGCGTCCGTTGAACCCGCCGCACTGGTACGGGCCGGCGTTGTTCCACGCCTCGTTGCCGAACTCGACGTGGACCGTCCGAAAGACCTCGGTCCAGGGTTTCGGGTGGCCGAGTTCGGCGCGCCGCTTCCCGTAGCCCACGTCGGACGGTGCGCCGAGGTACTCCATGAACCGTTTCATCTCGTCGTGGGAGAGGGTGCCCGGCAGCGTGTACCAGGGGTCGCAGCCGAGGTTCTCGCACAGGACGTACATCTCATGGAGGCTGTAGGGATGGCGGTTGTGCCGCTCGTACGGGCCGACCTTGCTGCCGCGCTGGCTGGAGTAGGCGTGCCGGGCGAGCGGCGGCGCCAGGACGTTGTCGAGCGTCGAGCCGCCCATCTGCAGGTACCGGATGCACCCGGGGCCGTACGTGCGGAGCATGGCGACGCAGTCGTCGCGGAAGGCGGTTGGGTTGGTGTCGCCGTCGATCCAGATTTCGACGTCGTCGAGCAGGACGTCGCCGCCGGTGGCCTCGAAGGTGAACAGGAGGTGGTCGCTGCGTTTCGGGTCGGTCGGTTCGGGCACCTTGTCCACGCGGATGACGGGTTCGTACTGCTTCCACTGGTCGGCGGGTGTGAGTTCTTTCGACTCGCCGTAGCGGAAGGTCGAGACGGTGAGCCGGGGCTCGCCCGTCTTGGCCTTGGCCCAGAACCGGACGTGCCAGATGCCGTTCGTCTCGCCGTAGCGCTGGTAGTGGGTGCTGAAGCGGTAATGGGCCTTCTGGTCGGCGCCTTTCAGGTGGAGGGCCGCGCAGCCGAAGGCGCCGGGATGGGTGTCGCCGACGGCGATCGCGTTATGCTTCGAGCACCAGTAGCCGTCGAGGGTGTGCATCTGTCCGTCGCGGAGGCGTTCGGCCTCGATCATGAGGCCGAGGTTCGGTTCGTCGGGGGTCACCTGTTTGTCGTACTCGATGTAGGTGAACTCCTTCATCTGGCCCTGGTGTTTGGCCTGCTTCGTCGAGATGCCCTTGATGCGGCCCGTCGTGCCGCGCGCCGGGCCCGAGAGGATGGTGTACCGGCCGGCGGCCGGCATCATCTGCTTCCAGGAGTCGTTCAGGGTGAACCAGGTGGTGGCGCCGCGTGAGTCGTTGACCGGCCCGAAATGGCATTGGCGGTAGGTCGTGCCCTCGAAGGTCTCGCAGGCCCTGAGTTTCGTCAGTGCCGCCCCGGAGTAGTACGCGTCGCCGCCCAGGTTGATGCCGAAGGGAACGGTGTCGGCGACGAGAACCTTGTCGGTGAGGGTGATGGTGGTGACGTCGCGTTCGGCCGCCTTCGCGCTGCAAGCCGCCATCGTCAGTGCCGCGACGGCCAGCCAACGCGCCAAATGCTTGGTGGGCATCGATGACTCCTTTCGCCAAGTCAACGCGCCGCCCAAGGGCGGGCGGCTAACAGCGTCGCCGTGCCGCCGACGGTTAAACAGCGTCGCCGTGCCGGCGACGGTTAAACGGCGCGTGGTTCGTTATCGTTTAGCCGTCGGCGGCACGCCGACGGGCTTGGGCATCGGTGCGCGAACGGCAACGACCGTCGCCGTGCCGGCGACGGCTAAACAATACGTCGCCGTGCCGGCGACGGCTAAACA
>CAZEBQ010000362.1:2785-4455 GCA_964510295.1 uncultured Anaerolineales bacterium
TCGCCGTGCCGGCGACGGCTAAACAATACGTCGCCGTGCCGGCGACGGCTAAACAATACGTCGCTGTGCCGGCGACGGCTAAACAGCGTCGCTGTGCCGGCGGCGGTTAAACGGCATCGCTGTGCGGGCGACGGCTAAACGGGCGTGTTGGGCCGTTTAGCCGGCGGGTTCGGCCGCATCGGGCTTCTCGGGAATCCAGACCCTCATGGGGCCCGGTTCGCGGTGGTCCCACACGTGATAGGGGACGGCGAGCAGGTCGATGGGTGTATCGGCCCCGCGGGTGCGGCGGATCTTGCCTTGGCCTCGGATGACGGTGACGCCGCCCAACAGGTCGTCGCGGTGTTCGGCGGTGCATTGGGCGTCGGCCGGCAGATAGGCGTGCGGCAGATGGTTGCCGTTGTCGGCGCCTTCGAGGCAGTACACGATGGGCCCGCGCTGAAGGGCGACGCGGCCGGCGTCGGCCTCGACCATCTCGTGGGCGTAGACCCGGCGGACGGGCATCGGCAGCGTCAGCGTCACGATGTCGCCTTTCTTCCACCGCCGTTGGACGCGGGCGTAGCCCTTGACCGGTTGGAGGGGCTCCACCGGCCGGCCGTTGATGGAGATGCCCGGGCCGGGCACCCCTTCGCGGGTGGCCATGCGGTAGAGGCCGGCCGTCTGGGTCTCGCCGCGTGCCCACGCCGGGATGCGCAGCGCCAGCGTGAACTCGCCCGGCCTGTCCGGCTCGACGGCGATCGTGACCGTCCCGTCCCACGGATAGCGTGTCTGTTGCTTGAGCGTGACGGCGGCGCCGTTGTACGTCACGCGTGCCGTGCCGGCCACGTAGAGGTTCACGTAGATGCCGCCGGAGTCGGTGGCGTACACGTAACCCGGAATCGACGGCACGGTCCGGACGACGTTCACCGGACAGCAGGCGCAGCCGAACCACGCCTGGCGGTGGTGCTTGCCGTTGCTCGCGAGCGGGTTGACGTAGAAGAACTTGTCTCCGTCGAGCGAGACGCCCGAGAGAAACCCGTTGTAGAGGACGCGTTCGAGGATGTCGGCGTACTTGGCATCGGCGTGCAGCAGGTTCATCCGGTGGTTCCAGAACGCCTGGCCGCACGCCGCGCACGTCTCGCAGTAAGCCGTCCGGTTCGGCAACTCGTAGTTCTTTCCGAAGGCCTCACCGCGTCGGCTGGAACCGACGCCTCCGGTCAGGTACATCTTGCGTGTGGCGGTGTTTGCCCAGAGGCGGTCGAGTGCGGCAATGTAGGCGGTCTCGCGTGTGTAGGCTGCCACGTCGGCCATGCCGCAGTAGAGGTACATGGCCCGGACGGCGTGGCCGACGGGCTCCGACTGCCCGGTCACGGGCACGTGGTCCTGCGAGTAAGCTCCCTGGAGTTTGCGGCCGCTCTTCTGGTTGCCGCGCTCGTCCAGGAAGAACTTCGCCAGTGCGAGGTACCGCTCCTGGCCGGTGACCTCGTAGAGTTTGACGAGGGCCAGTTCAATCTCCTCGTGTCCGGGCACGCCGTGCCGCTTGTCGGGTCCGAAGATGGAGTCGATGAGGTCGGCGAGGCGGACGGCCACGTTGAGCATCGTGCGTTTGCCGGTGGCGCGGTAGTGGGCGACGGCCCCTTCGAAGAAGTGCCCGGCGCAGTAGAGTTCGTGGATCGAGCGGAGGTTCGTCCACC
>CAZEBQ010000363.1:0-4451 GCA_964510295.1 uncultured Anaerolineales bacterium
GGGTCCTTGGACCCCGGCTTCGCCCCGTAGGCCCACGGGACCGACGAGGCGAGGACCTTGAAGGCGCCCTTCGACTGCTTCAGCGCCGCCTTCAGCCACGCCTTGCCGACGGGGCCGAGCATCGTCGGCGGGTGGCTCTTCAGGGTCCGGTAGTAGCGGCAATCGAGCATGAAGAAATCCACGTCGCCGATGGAGAAGGTGTACCAGCACCCCGGCTGTTGGGGCCCGCCGCCGTACGACGGGTTGGCCCAGTTCTGGCGGAAGATGCGCCAGACCTGCCGCTTCCACGGCGGGTCCTCGATGTCGGGGCCGGGGATGCAGTCGTTCGTGCCGAAGTCGTGGTCGTCGTAGATCGAGTAGTTGGCGGTGGCGGCGACGAACCGGCGGAACTCCGGCCGCGACTGACGACGGTAGTAGCAGTACCGCTGCATTCGCGGCATCTTCGGCGCGTCGATGTACACGTTGTCGCCGAGCCAGAGCATGGCCAGGGGTTTGCGGCCGGCGAGGGTATTCCACATCCGCTCGTACTGGGGCGTGAATCCCGCCCCGCCGCCGAAGATAACGTCGAACTTCGCCGCCGCGCCCGCCTTCGGAAACGTGCGGAAAACCGACCCCTCCGTCGGCACCGGCTTGCCGTCAACCGACACGGTGTACCGATACGCCGTTGCGGGCGCCAGGTGCGCCATCTCCACAACGGCGGTGTAGTCGTCGGCGGCCGTCGTGCGGGCCTTGAAGGGCATGCCCTTGAAGGCCTTCTGCTTCGCCGGCTGGACGAGTACCTCCACCTCGGCCTCCTCGGCCGTGCGGACCCAGACCCGCGCAGCCGAATCGGTCACGTGCCCGACCATGGGCCCGTGCAGGAGCGGCGTCGGATGCCTCTTCGCAAAGACCTTGAAGGCGTCGCTCCCGGTCAGCGGTGCGACGAGGTCGCGCGGCCCGGCGATGAAGCGGCCGAGGTCCAGGCCGCCGGCCACCGCCTGCTCGACGTGCGCCATCGCCTTGGCGAGGTCCGTCTTCTGCGTATAGGCCAAGGCCAGGATGAAGTGCGATTCGAGGTCGTCGGGGTGCTTCTCCAGAAACCCGTCGCAGAAGGCGATGGCGGCGTCGGCCTTGCCGGCCACGAGATTCTTGATCTGGTTCTGATGGTTCCTCTTGTACTGGGCCGCCGCCCCCGCCACACCGGCTGCCGCCAGCAGCACCATCACGAGCGCCGCCCGCGATGCCGTTCGGAGAACTCGCCGTTTCATTCGCCGACTCCTTTCTTCGAGGACCCGTCCGCGCGACCACCATCATGCCACCAAGCGCCGGCCGGGGCAAGATTCCTCTACGGCGCCCGTTCGTGGGTGCACCGCGGTTCGACCCGGATGGCTTTCTTCGGCCACGTCGGGCACGCCGCCTCGCACGCGCCGCAGCCGGTGCACTTGGCCGCAAGCACGCGGGGCTCCGAGAAGAAACCGTCGTCGGACGTGACCCGCGTCACCGCATCGTACGGGCAGGCCGTGATGCAGGCGGCGCACTCCTGGCCGCCGGCCAGCAGGCAGGCCGCAAGGTCCACCCGCGCCCTGCCGATGACCCAACGCCGCTTCGCCTCGAGCGACAGCCGCCCGATCGCCCCGCTCGGGCACACCGTGTTGCACGCATGGCAGTCCGTGCGGCAGTAGTCGCGCTCGAACACGACGACGGGCGTGAGCAGGCCGGCGACGCCCGACAGGCCCAAATCGGGCCGAAGGATCCCCGCCGGGCACACGCGGGCACAGTTACCGCATCGGACACACAGGCCGATGAACCGGTCCTCGTCCTGCGCGCCGGGCGGTCGCAGCGGCGCCGGCGACCCGCCGCGAACCCCCCGCGTCGCCAGTGCCCAGAGGCCTCCGATGCCGGCGCCGAGGAAGACTCGCCTCGCCGCCGCCCGGCCCGGCCCCGCCGCAGACTCGCCTGAAGCGGCCGCCGCCCCATCCGGTCGGCGTCCACGGCGCCATAACCGCCACGGCACCGCCAGCAGGTCCTGCATCCCACCGAGCGGACACAGACGCCCGCACCAGGCGTGCGGCAGAAGGACGCTGACCAGGCACACGCCGGCCAGGCCGATCGCCGGCAGCACCGCGGCCACGCTCAGCGGCCAGCGCCACGCGCCCAGAAAACCGCTGAACATGGCCAACGGATCCGACCACAGCAACACGGGATAACCGAGCCACGCGCCGCCCAGCGTCACGAGCACCATCCATTGCCCGACGGCCGGCCACTTCGCCAGGCGAGGTTGCGACCCCGGACGCAGCCGCCCGAGCCACTCCGACACCAGACCCACCGGGCACGCCCATCGGCAGAACCACCGGCGACGGAAGAGCGACACCGCAAGCACCGGCACGGCAAACAGGGCGGTCACGCCGACGGCCCGTGCCGCAATCACCGACGAGACCGCCACGAACGGACTCACGGCCGGCACCACGACCGGCGCATCGGCCCACGGCAAGACCGCCAGACCCAACACGACCGCCACGGCCACAGCGGCGCACCGGGCCGCCCGACGGCACCGCCGACGCAACCGACCTGACGCCGCTTCGGTCCCCATGCACCGCTCCGCGCTCACAGGCTGTTTCATAAAACTCCCTCTCCCTCGATGGGAGAGGGATGGGGTGAGGGTGAGACGCTCCGAATGAGCCCGATTATCCCCCTCTCCCTACCCTCTCCCCCCAGGGGAGAGGGGATTTGAAACAGCCTCTTACAGGCCCAGATACGCCCCCTGGTCGGTCAGCAACGTCTGGAGTGTCCCGACGTCGATGTCGCGCGGTCGGCACCGGCTCCGGACGGCGACGGCGGCCGCAGCGCCGGCGGCGTGGCCGGTCGTCAGGCACGCCGCAATCAGACGCATGTCTTCGATCAGCCTCGAATCCACGCACACACACCGACCGGCAGCAAGCAGCCCGTCCACCTTCTTCGGCACAAGGACGCCGAACGGAATCGGCCACTCGGCGTGCCGGGCGCCCTGTGCCCCGCCCACCGCCACCACGTCGGGGAACCGCTTGCCGTCGCGCGTCTCCTTATAGGTGAGTTGATGTGTCCCGGCGAGCAGGCGCGTGGTCCGGACACCGAGTTGCGGGGCCACGTCGAGCAGAAAGAGGTCCTCGGCGCCGGGCATCCGGCGGAGTTTCTGGACGCGCTGCCAGATACTGCGGCGATGCTGGAGTTCGAGGCGGCTGAGTTCCGCGATGTCCAGACCGTTCGTGCTCGGCCCCCGCAGGTTGACCCACGTGACGCTCGGCAGGGGCGTTCGCGCGCCGAGCATCTTGTGTCCGTCCCCCTTGCCGGCCTGCTTGAGTTTGGCCCGATCCACACGGTCCACGTTTCCGAGCCGGTGCACGAGACCGATGGCGTGAAGGCGCTGCTCGTGCTCGGCGCCGGCGGCGGCAAAGATGTCGCCGTCGCCGGTGGCATCGACGACCACCTTCGCGAGGACGGCCCGGGGGCCGGCCTTGCTCTCGAAGACGGCGCCGCGGACGGTCCGGCCCTCCATGACGGCGTCCACGCCCCAGCAGTGCAGGAAGACCTTGACGCCGGCCTCGCCGAGGATCTCGTCCATCAGGTACTTGGTCGCCTCGGGGTCCACGGTCGGGTTGAAGCGTCCCGGCCCCTGGTTGATGATGCCTCCGTCGATGCGTGTCAGGCGCTCGAGCAGTTCGTCGCCGATTCCTCGGACGACCTTCTTGCGTGTGTCGCCGTCGCGGGCGTGGGTTCCGATGACCAACAACACCAGACCGCCCGTCCACAGGCCGCCGAAGTAGCCGTACCGTTCAACGATGGCGGTGCTGGCGCCGGCCCGCGCGGCCGCGACGGCGGCGGCGAAGCCCGCAGCCCCCCCTCCCACAACCAGAACGTCCACCCGCTGGAGCACGGGCAGCGTCCGCTCCGGCTGAACCACCGCACCGTGGCGCAGCGCGGCCGAGGGATACGAGCGGGTCGTCGGCTGAATCAACTTCCGTTCCGGCACGGGCGTACCTTTCGCTTCGCCCGACGTCTCGGGAATCACGGTGCCGGCGAAAGCCGAGCCGAGCCCTGCGGCGCTCAAGAGCCGCATCAGGTCTCTTCGGGTCATGCGCACGTTCATGTTCGACGTGTCCTTTACGATGAAGGGCCGACGGCGCGCCGCGGATTGGCCGCCACGCGCCGCCCCTTGTACCACGGCTGCCGTCCGGCGTCAAATGGCGCTGACCGCCCGATGTAACTTCCCCGCCTCACGGCCGGGCGGCTGTGGCAAGTTTTTCCGGCGAGCGCAGGCGGTCGTAGCGCCGGGCTTTATGCCCGGCGGCCGTTGGCGGCGGCGCCGGCCAGGATGCGCCGGGGATAAACCCCGGCGCTACGGCCAAGCCGCACGCAGGCCGGTGTAGCGCCGGGCTTTATACCCGGCGGCCGTTGGCGGCGGCGCCGGCCGGGATGCGCCGGGGATAAACCCCGGC
>CAZEBQ010000364.1:0-4439 GCA_964510295.1 uncultured Anaerolineales bacterium
TGAAGACACGGTTCCACACGCCGTACTTGGCGCGTCCGGCGACGCGAGGCCGGTGCCGGACCGGCACCTCGATCACGCGGAACTCTTCCAGGCGCACCAGCGTCGGCAGGAATCGGTGCAGGCCGGTGAAGAGTTTCACGTGCTCCATGCACTCGCGCCGGAAGACCTTCAGGCCGCACGCCGAGTCGTGAATGTCCTCGTGCGTCAGCCAGTTGCGGACCCCGTTGGCGATCCTCATTGAGACCCGGCGCAGCCAGGGATCGTTGCGCCGGGCACGCCAGCCGTTGACGAAGTCGCAGCGGTCGGACTCCACCAACTCAAGCAGTCGCGGGATTTCGGATGGGTCGTTCTGCCGGTCCGCATCCAGCGTGGCGATGCATCGGCCGCGCGCGTATCGCAGGGCCGCGTCCAGCGCGGCCGTCTGGCCGGCGTTGCGCCGCAGCGCGACGACGCGAAGTTGCCGGACCTCGCCCGTCAGCCGCGCCAGCACCTTCAGGCTGTCGTCCGTGCTGCCGTCGTCCGCGACCACGATCTCCCACGGCCGCCCCAACGGCGCCATGACGGCCGCGATCTCCCGGACGAGTTCGGGCAGGTTCGCCGCCTCGTTGTACGCCGGGGCCACCACCGACACGTGGACGGCATCAGGAGCGGGCGAGCACATGGTTGCCCTTCTTCCGATACGGCGCGTAGGTCGGGTCATCGGCGCGGCGGGGCTCGTTGATCTCTAGGACGGCCTCAAGCAGCGCCGGCGGGCAGCCACGCTCCTCGGCCGACGCGATGATCGCCGAGACGTCCTTCGGCAGGCACTTGCCGGAGAAGCCGCGGTTATCGGGATACACGAACGTGTGGTCGCGGCTGATTCGCGGGTCGGCCAGCCAGACCTCCCGCAACTCGTTGTAGTCCACGCCGTGGGCCCGCGCGATGTCGTAGAACTCGTTGCAGAAGGTCACCTTCGTGGCGTAGAAGGCATTCTCCATATACTTGGCCACCTCGGCCGTCGTCGAGTCGGTGAAGTAGAAGCGGACCTCGCTGTGGTGGTACCGCTTGTAGAGGTCCGCGACGGCCGAGCATTCCGGGACCGGCCCGCCCAGAATGAGAAAGGTGTGCTTCGACGCATCGGCCAGCGGGTGAGCCACCGTCTCGCCGATGTACTCCGGCTGAAAGATGACCGCCTTGCTCGTCGTGTCGCGCAGCCGCCGTGTCGTGCCCGGCGCGACCGTCGAACGGATGATGATCTGCGGGGCTGTGATCCAGGCCACGCAGTCCTCGACGACGGACGTGTCGCACGCCCCGTCCGGGCCGATGGGTGTCGGGACACAGATGAAGACGAAGTCGCAGGTATTGATGCGGGCCCGGTCCGCCGCCGTACCGTCCACATCCAGGGTCACGGCGTCGTCGCCGAAAAGACGGTGCATGCTTTGGCCGACGAAACCATGGCCTACGATGCCAACGCGTAGTCTACTCATCGGGTACCTCCTGCCTTTGGGCCCTTGTCGGCCCGACGCCCGGAACGTGCAGCCTCAGCGGATCGACCGCCTGCAGCAGAACGACCTCGCGCGAGGCGAAGCGGTTCAGGGTTGACCCCGGAAGGATTTCCCGCCACGGTCCGACCCGTTCCACCTTCGCGCGCCATGGCCCGCTGCGAGTCACAAGCAGTCCCTCCGGCGCGTGTTCGCGCCAGGCAGCAACATCGGCTTCGCTGCCGAGTACCGGTATAGCCTGCCCGGCGTAGAACAGCACTTGGGGGCCGACTTCTCCGTAGCACGCGACGGCTTCCTGCTGCTCGGGTGCCCGCTGAGCGATGTACCGACAGATTGCGGCCTCCGTGTTGGCCTGGGTCAGGAGCGGACCGACCACCTCGCGGTAGCCGATCGTCAGCACCACCAGCAGCGACAGCGCCAGCCCGGCCAGGGCGCCCGCCGGCCGCCCACGAATGTAAAGGAACAGCGAAAGACCGAGCCCCAGCGCCGCCAGCGCCCCCAGAACCGCCAGGGCCAACCGGTATTCCGGGAGCCACGCTGCTGCCGCCAATCCAGCCGCCAGCGCCATGGGAACCAAGGCCCCATGAAGCACAACGCCCCATCGCCAAGGTCTGGTCAGCGGCTGTGGCGGCCGCATCAGCGCCTCCAGGCCGAGCCCCGCGAAGACCATCACCGGCGGCACGGCGGGCAGGGCGTAATGCAGCCGTTTGCCCACGCTGAAGGAGAGGAACACCAGTCCCCCCAACCCCCAGACCAGCAGGAAACCCCATGCCGGTCGCGACAGCGCGCTGCGCCTCACGGCCAGATAGAGCCCCAGGCCGAGAGGCAGAATCCACGGGAGCCAGAGAAGCGGGGCGCGCGCCGCGTAGAAATAGAACGGCTTCTCGTGACCCAACTCCCCTGCGTACCGCCCCAGCGATTGGCCGTACCAAGTCGCCAGCGCTTCAGGATGGCGCTGGACCACGGTCAGAACCCACGGTGTCAGCGCGGCGACGAGCAACAGGGGGCCCGCAACCGGCAGGAGCCGGCGCAGTCGTCGGCGCCGGTTGGGATCGAAGGCGACCGTCGCCACGACGGCCAAGCCCAGGAAGGCAAGTGGCAGTGGACCCTTCGTGAGCACGCCGACGGCCAGACTCAACCACATCGCCACCGCCAGCAGTACTTGCCGACGCCGAACTGGTTCCCCGAGTCCGAACCAGTACGTGAGCATGACGGCCGTCGTCCAGAAACACAGTTGCATGTCCGCTTCGGCCCGGCGCGCCCACATGATCGCTGCGCCGGAGGTCACAAAGGTAAACCCCGCGAAGAGGGCTGACCGCCGTCCACGTGCCCTGTTCACCCACAGCACCAGCAGGACCGCCGTACCGAGGCAGGCCAGGACGGACGGCAGCCTCGCACTCCACTCCGTGACCCCGCCGGCCAACAGAGCAAAGGCTCCGCCAATCCAGAATGGAACGGGGGGCTTGCGGAAGTCCGGCTTCCCGGCGAAGTGAGGCACGAGCCATCCGCCTGTCGTCATCAACTCGCGGGTGCGCTCGGCGGCCAGCGCCTCGTGACTTTCGAGAGGCCACGCGCCCAGATACGGCAGGTGCAGAGCCGCCCCATAGGCAAGAAGCAACAACATGGGCAGCAGCAGGCGGAAACGTCTCTCAGGCGGCCGGCACGCCGGCCGTACGGAGACCGACCGCGTGTTGCTTGGGCACGCGCGCTCGACGGTTACCGTTTCCCGAATCATGCCCCGGAGCATACCACCGCGACGTGACGAGAACGTGACGGGTGGATGACGAATCCGTCATCTTGGGCAAAGAAATGAAGGTGCGTCAGCGGGCCCGCGGGACCGTAAGCGTGAAGAGGCTGCCTTTGTCCGGCTCGCTCGCGACCGATACGTCGCCGCCGTGCGAGCGGGCGATGGCACGAACGATGCTCAGCCCCAGACCCGTTCCGCCGCCGCTTGCGCGTGCCGGGTCCCCTCGGGAGAAGCGATCGAAGGCATGGGGCAGGTGTTCCGGGGCGATGCCGCAGCCGGTGTCACTTACGCTGAACCGGTAGAAGACCTCGTCGATGGCGCCGCTCACTTCGACGCGTCCACCCGGCATCGTGAACCTGATGGCGTTGTCCACGAGGTTCCCGATCGCGCGGAGAAGGCGCTGCCGGTGGCCGCGCAGCGTTGCAGCGTCTGCGCGGGCGAGCCGCAGGCAGACGCCCTTGTCCTCGGCCGGCCCCTCGTACAGGCTCACCACCTCTTCCAGGAGGCTTGGTGCGTCGATGGTTTCCTGTTGCGCTGCCGGTGTGCCGCCTTCCTCCCGGGCGAGGAAGAGGAGGTCCTTGATCAGGCGCGACAACTCGTCGGCATGCTCGCCGATGTCGCCCAGTGCCGCGCGGGCATCCGCGTCGCTCAGGCGGTCTGATTCGAGGGCGATGTCCGCCGCCGCACGCAGCCGCGCGACCGGGCCGCGCAGTTCGTGCGCGGCATCGCCTGCAAACCGTTCCAGGCTTTGCACCGACGCTGCGAGCCGATCGAGCATCACATTCAGCGTCCGCGCCAACTCGTCGAACTCGTCGCCGGAGTGGGAGTCGGGGAGACGCCGGTCCAGGTTGGAAGCCGTGATTCGCGCCGCCTCCGCCGCGATGGCCTGCATGCGCTTCAGCGGTCGTCTCAGCAACCGATAGGAAGCCACTCCGCCCACGGCAACGACGGCGAAGCCGACGCCGACAAAGACGTACGCATACTTCGCCATCCTCTCCTGGACCTGACCAAGAGATATGCCGACCTGGCATCCGATGAAACGCCCGTCCTGGGCGGGCACCGGATACAGGACGCTTATGCTGTCCGGCCGGTCGGCCCGTGAGTGCCGCAGGTGCTGACGGTGTGCCGCCAGGACGGAGCGGATCTCTTCCGGCGAGGGAAGACACCGACCGGAGAGGGCCGGGGGGATCGTCCACCGCGCGGCCCCGGAG
>CAZEBQ010000365.1:0-4426 GCA_964510295.1 uncultured Anaerolineales bacterium
GCCGCAGGAAATCGTCCCGTTCCGCGCGGCGGCCTTCCCAGGCCGCCGCGAACGCAGTTTGTGCCTGTTCCTGGTGGCCTGGGAAGGCCACCAGGCGGACGGGATTATAGCACTTCACGGCTGAGTGTAGCGGATTCCCGCGCGGTGGCTCTCCTGAGCCACCGCGCGAAAGAACGTGCGAGCGCGGCGGGTCGGGAGACCCGCCGCGCGGGAAGATGCTACGATCGAACGTGAACTGCTCTGGCCGCCCAAGCGGCGCGGCAACCCGGGGTTCTTGTGCAGTTTAATGACCGGCTTGGCCGATAATACTGGCTGAGGGACGCCTGACGGGCCGCGCGAGCGAGCAGCACTTTTCTCCGCACCATCTTGGAAAAAACTTGCATTCTCTGTACGGTTTTGCCTTTATGTCGCACCAAGTGGGCCGGGTTACGTTTTTTGAGACCGTGCGGCAGGCATCCGGCCGATCTGGAAACGTCGTGTTCCGTCACGCTGTACGCTGGGTTACGCTATAAGACGAGAGTAGAGGCGGGCGTCACACGGGGCGCATGGGGATGGGGAAGGAGGCACCATGAACGTTTTTCGTGTTGGTCTGCTGGCCGCAGCAACCTTCGCCGTGACGTTTGGTGCAGTGCCGGACGCTCGGGCCGACAGGTTCTACAATCAGGAGGACCTGAACCTGTTCCTTGACGCCGCCGCCGCCGATGCCATGGCCGACGAGGGGCCGGCGGGCGAGGCCGCGCCCGAAGGCGAACCTGCCGAGCCACCGCCCAAGGGGCCGCCTCTGCCGCTGCACAGTCTCGAGGGTGTCTCCGGTGGCGCCGTCACACCGATGGCGTATTTCTGCAACGCCGGCCCTCCCGGCACGACGGTTGCGCCCCCCTCGATGTCGTACACGTACCTCGTGGCCGGCTCGAAGGTGGTAAACAGCATCGCCTACTCCCAGGTCTTCTACAACCGGATCGAGTTCAGTTACGCCTGGAACCGTGTTGGCCTCGGCGATTTTCCCGGCGACGTTCGGGCGGCGGGGTTGCCCCACCTGGGCCGGACACACGTGCACATGCACAATTTCAACCTGCGCGGCGTGATCGTGCCCGAGGGCACCGGCGGCGAGTGGATGCCCATGGTTGTGGCCGGCGTCCACTTCAAGCACAACCCGAGCGTCCAGAACATGGATTCCCGCCTCGGAGGCGCCGCCAACAGGCTTGGCTTCGAGCGCGGCAACGGCGTCGATTACACGGTCACCTTCGGCAAGATGTTCGCGAAGGGGTTCCTCGACAGGCCCGTGCTGATGAACTTCGGTCTCCGCTTTACCGAGGCGGCACAGACGGGCTGGCTGGGCTTCGGCGACACCTATCGCACCAACGTCGAGGCCAGCGTTGCCTGGGTGCCGTTTGACTGGTTGGCCATCGGCTACGAGTATAAGGAAAAACAGAACCCCTACCGCAGGGCGGGCAACCTCATCGGAGTCGAGGACGCCTGGCACACGATCCTTCTGGCCTGGATCGTCAATGACCGCTGCACCCTGGCCGGCGTCTGGGGACATCTCGGCAACGTCGTCAACGGCGAGGAGAACGGCGGCTGGGGCGTTCAACTCAAGTACCAGTTCTAAGCGGTCCGAGATAAGTTGTGCGCGGTGGTTCTCCGTAACCACCGCGCAACAACGCGATGAATCGTGGCGGGTGCGGAGACCCACCGCGCAAGACTGTCGGTTCAAGCGCGGGACCTTGTCCGTTTCGCAGTCGCGGGCGGATGCGGTCCCGCGTTTTACACGGGTTCGCGGGCCGGGCGAACCGGCCGGTGCCGATGTCGCGTGGGGGTTCGGCGAGGAGGGGTCGGTTGGACACGTCGCGTGGTGGTCGAATCGTGTTGCCTCTGGCGGTCGCGCTGCTGGCTGTGCTGTGCACGGGGCCGTCGATCGCCGCCGAGAAGCAGGCGCCGGCCCAAGCGGATGAGTCGGCGCCGCCCGCGGCGGTCGCCGAGCCGCTCGATGAGTTCCTCGAACAGTCCAAACAGCCGTTCCCCTGGCTCTCGTGGGGCACCGACCTGCGCCTGCGCGAAGTCTACTTCAACAACGCCGTCGTCCCAAGCAAACGGGCCGCGGGTCACGAGCGGCACTTCGAACGGTACCGCTGGCGCATCTGGAGCACCGTGACACCGCCCGACGTCTCCGACGTCGAGTTCAACTGGCGCATCGTCTACGAGCCGCGACCCGTCCACAAGCCCGAACCTCTCCAGGACTGGATCATGGACGATATCCTCTTCGACCGGCTGAACCTGAAACTCAAGCGCGCGGGCGGCTTGCCCCTGACGGTCACGGCCGGGCGACAGGACCTCACGGACCTGGGGAACCGCTGGCTCATCTTCGAGGGCACGCCACTCGACGGGTCGCGCACCGTCTACTTTGACGCCTTCCGCTTCACTTACGAGGCCGAGCCGATCGACACCACGTTCGATGTCATCTGGGTCGACCAGGACGCGCGCGGCCAGCACTGGTTCGACGCCCTCAGAGACCGCGACACCCGCCTCGCCGAGAGCGACGAGCGGGCCCTCATCGCATACGCACGCAACCGCTCGCTCGAAGAGACCCAACTCGACGGCTACTTCATCTTCAAACGCGAGGAACCCGACTTCGCCGACGGCAACCGCTCGCACCTCTACACCTTCGGCGCACGCGCCAAGGGCGACTTGGCGAAGCACTGGGGATACGACCTGGAGTTCGCACTTCAGTACGGCGAAAAGAACGACGCCGACGTCCGGGCCGGGGGCTTCCAGGGCGAACTCGCTTACCACCTCCGCGACTCACACCGCAACCAGTTCCGCGTCGTCTACGAGTACCTCTCCGGAGACGACCCCGGCACCGACGAGAACGAGGCCTTCGACACACTCTGGGGACGCTTTGCCCTCTGGTCCGAACTCCTGTTCTACACCTACATCCCCGAAACACGGGCCGGAGATTACACCAACCTCCATCGGCTCATGTTCGGACACACCTGCCACCCGACCGACAAGATCGAACTCCGCACCGACTACCACCTCCTCTTCGCCGATGAGAACGCCGCTGCGGCCAACCCCGCCATTTACTCGACCGGCGGGTACTTCCGCGGCCAACTCCTGGCCTTGTGGCTGAAGTACCGCTTCAACAAGCACGTCAGCGGCCACCTGGTCACCGAATTCTTCTTCCCCGGCAACTTCTACGAGAACTTCGCCAACGACCCCGCCTGTTTCCTGCGCTACCAGTTGGAGTTCACCTGGTAGGCGGCCGTGACTAGCCGCGACCGCGCGCGAAGTGTTGCTGTAGTGACTAGCCGCGACCGTAAGGGAGCGGGCGCAGCCCGTCAGGTGCGTGCAGCGCACGCGCCCTACTGCCGGGTCAGGCTGCGGATCTCCTCGATCAGCGCATCCAGCAATTCGGTCTCCGCCACCTTGCGGACCTTCTCGCCGGCCCGGAACAGGACGCCGTGCCCCTTGCCGGCGGCGATACCGACGTCGGCCTCCCGCGCCTCGCCCGGTCCGTTCACGATGCAGCCCATGACGGCCACGGTCAGCGGGGCGGCCACGTCGGGCATGCGGCGTTTCAACTCCTCGACCAGTGCAATCAGGTCAACCTCACACCGCCCGCACGTGGGGCACGAGATAATCCGGACACCGCCACGCGGCCGCAGGCCCAGTTCAGACAAAATCTCCTGACCGATGACCACCTCATGGACCGGGTCGCCGGTAAGACTGACGCGGATAGTATCGCCGATGCCTTCGGCCAGAAGTGTCCCCAACACGAGCGCCGACCGCGTCCGCGACTCCGCCATCGGACCGGCCGCCGTGATGCCCACGTGAAGCGGCAGGTCGCACGCGTCGGCCAGCAGCCGGTACGCCCGGATGGTCGGCGCAACGTCCGACGCCTTGGCCGAGAGAACCAGGTCCTCGAACCCTTCCCGCTCGGCCGCACGCACCCACTCCATCAGCACGTCGACCATCAGATTCGCCAGGTCCGCCTCACCGGCATCCTGCCGCGTGGCTCGGATACTGCCCGAGTTGACGCCGAAGCGAAGCGGCACGCCCTTCTCGGCGGCCAGCGCAAGCACCCGCTTCACGCCGTCGGCGTCGTCGATGTTCCCCGGATTCAGCCGCACCTTGGCCGCGCCCGCCTCCAGCGCCCGCACCGCCAGGGCCGTCGTGAAATGGATGTCGGCCACCACCGGCAGTGGCGACTCCCGGACGACCTCGCTCAGCGCCGCCGCGTCCGGCGGGGCAGGGACCGCCACCCGCACGATCTCGCACCCGGCGGCCGCAAGACGCCGGATTTGATCCAGCGTCGCCCCGCCGTCCCGCGTGTGCGTGGTCGTCATCGACTGGACGCTGACCGGATGCCCGCCGCCGATGGCCACGTCGCCCACGTGAACCACCCGCGTCTTGCGCCTGGGGAAGACCT
>CAZEBQ010000366.1:0-4417 GCA_964510295.1 uncultured Anaerolineales bacterium
GGCCGAATGCAAATCGTGGGGGCGATTTTTGGCCATGGCGAGGGGGGGGGCTAAGTTCTTGTTATACAAGGGGTTAGAAAAACTCCGACCGACGGATTTTCTCGAATGCGGAACGCGGAATGCGGAACGAACGGCCACGGCAACGACAACGGCGAGACCCTTCGACCCTGGCTGGGCGCCGTGGCGACCGCTCGCTCCGTTCGCTCGGGGTGACAGAGGCCATCGCCGGCCCGTCAAAAAAAGGTTCAACTCCCAAAAGCGGGGAACGGCACGTAGGCCGGGGCAGAGCAACGCGCCGCCCCGGCGATGGCTACTTCAAGACCTTGCGGGTCTTCGCCTCGTACTGGCCGACCTCGAGTTGCCCCAGGTCGTTCGTGCCGAACATGATGAGGGCCGCCTCGGCAGCCGCCGCGCCGGCCGCCGGCCCGTCCCACGGCCCGGCCATCTTCCCCAGGACGATGTGCCCGTCTTCGGTGGCCACGGTCTGGTCGCCGATGACGATCTTGTCGCCGTCGGCCTTGGGCTTCGGTTCGGCGCCGGTGGTCAGAAACTTGAAGGCGAACTTCGTACCGCCCGCCTCGACCGCGCCGTCGACCGGCGCGCCGGGGCCCGTCATGACGAGCATGGCGTCGGCGCCGGAGGCCTTCGAGAAGTCCACCGCCAGGCTCGTTCCGTCGGCGCCGGTCAGGCTCATCGACCCGTCGGCCGCCGCCTGGAAATGCTTGACGCCGTTGCGGACGTTGCCCCAGCGCTGTTTGCGCCCCAGGCCCCACACCTCGACCGCCCCGCTGCTGCCGGCCTTGTGCCAGCCGCGCGTGCTCAGCGTCTGGATGCTGACGACGATGTCATCGGTGTCCTGCCATCGGTTGCGGCACATGACGAAGCCGAATTTCGTGTCGTAGACCGCGCGGGGGATGCAGCCGGCGGGGTTCGCTCCCTGCATTCCAAACGGCCAATTGACGAAGGCCAGCATGGCGTGGTGCGGGTACGGGCTCGGCGTATCGAAGGGCGTCCCGTTCTTCTCGTCGGCGGCCTTGAGGTGCCGGTCGTAGAACCAGAGGAGCGCCGGCCGCTGCGCCGCCGTCACGCCGCCGAGGCCTTCGCAGAAGTACCCCGCGCCGCTGATGCCGCCGCGGTCCCAGACGTTGTGCGGGTAGGCGCCGCGCTTCGGGAACTCCATCCGGCCCTTGGCGTTCGGCACGGTCAGGAAGATCCACTTGAGCGTCATCCACGGGCCGTTCGGGCGCGGGGCGATGAAGTCGAGCCCTCCCGCCACCCGCCACGCCTGCAGCGCCGGAACGAAGGCGATCTGCGACGACATCGACCCCGTGCCGTCGCCCTCGGCGAACCAGCCGTGGTCGCCGAAACCCTCGGTCATGTTGCGGATCATGGCCTTGCGGCTGTCGGTGAGATATGTCTCGATCTTCGAGGCGTCCACGCCGGGGTCGCCCATGACGGCGAGCGCCGCCAGTGCCCCGCCGCCCACCTGCATGCCCCAGTGGTTGCTGGCGGGCATGTGGCGGCTGCCGCGCACCAGTTCACCCAGACTCATGTTCTTGCCTTCGTTGTAGCCCGCGATGGCCTGGGCCACCTTCTGACGGTACGCCGGGTCCCATCCCTCGTAGCAGAGGTCGTAGCCGACGGCGTACCATCCGAGCGACGGTCCGGCGCGGAGCGCCCCGCCGGGCTGCTTCCAGGAGTAACGGGCCTCGCGGTCGCGGTCGCGGACGCCGTGGTCGGCCAACTCGAAGCACCGCCGGGCCAGGTCGGCGTACTTCGCCTCGCCCGTCAGAAGGTGCAGGAAGCCGAACCCGGCCACGTGCGAGATGCTGTAGGCGCCGACGGGCAGGTCGTCCTTCTGCGGCTTCGGACCGCCGCCCTTGCCGTAGGCGCTGGTCATGGGATTCCCGATCGTCGGCATCGATTCGCCGTCGCTGCCGTTCAGTGTAACGCGCAGGCGTTTGATGACGGCCTGCCCCTCGGGCGTCCTGGCCCGGGCCCTGAGCGCCGGCAAGTCCCCCTTGCGGAAGAACAGCCGCGGATGCTCGCCGGGCCCGACGGGCCTGTGCCCCGGCACGGGTGACGGCCAGGGCATCTCCTCGGCGGCGCGGGCCGTGGACAGGAACAGACAGCCCATCAGAACGCCGACGAGACCTGCGGCGACAAGGCGACTCATCGGTTTCCTCCCGTGGTCGGGTTGCACGTGTGACCGTCCTCTACTCCTACAACGCTACTTCGCCTTCTTGTCTGCCTGGTGGCCTTCCCAGGCCACCAGGAACAGGCATAAACTGCGTTCGCGGCGGCCTGGGAAGGCCGCCACGCGGAACGTAGCGTAGTCGTACTACTTCAAGGCCTCGATGCCGGCCTCCTTGGCGTCGAAGCGCAGGACGAAGACGCGGACGCGGTTCGTATCGACGCCCCAGATGAGTTTCCGCCGCGCGTCGTAGGCCAGACCGACGGACCGCCGCACGGCCGTCGGGGCCAGGGGCCCGCGTTTGTCCGTCTCATGGTTTATCCGCAAAGAAACCCATTGGTTCCGCTCGCAGTCGTAGGCGACGTGCCGGCGGAGGTCGCCTTCCCCTCCGGGCAGGAGCGTGCACAGGAGCATCAGGTCGGCGTCGGGAACGTAACAGGCACGGTCGATCTGGTAGGCCTTGCCTGCGGCGGCGGCCATGTTGACGGGGTTCAGGGGGCGGGCCGCCATCGTCGCAAGGTCGAGTTCCCAGACCTGCCCGTTCGGCTTCTTTCCGTAGTCGCAGCAAAGGAGCAGGAGGCGGTCGCGCTGCGAATCGTAAACCATCGTCGAGTGGTCGACGCGCGGCTCGGGCAGTTCGCCCTTGAGTTCAACCGCTTCCCACACCTTCCGCTCCGGATCGTAGCGGTGGATGCGGCCGCGCTCGCGCCGCGGCCCCTGTCCCCAGCAGATGACGCCGCGCGGCGTGGCACGGAGGGTCAGCGTGTAGAAGCAGGAGTTGTAAACCATGTCCGGCGGCTTCCTGGCCCGGCCGACCCAGTCGGCCAACATCGGATCATAGACGTAGGTGTGCTTCGGGCGACCGGTGAAGAGCATCCGCTTCGTCAGCGGGTCGTATTCATAACTCTGGTACGTGTGGCCGGTGGGCCACGGGCGGCGGTTGAAGTTGAACCCGTCGGGGTAGCGCGTGTTGGCGTAGAGTTGGCCAAGGGGAAACTCCACCGGGTGCGGCAGTTCCCACCGGTTCGTCGAGAGGTGATAGTGCAGCACGTCCGTGCCGCCGTGTGCCGAGTGACCGCCCGACCACACGAGGATCATGTCGTGGTCGGCGTCCAGGCGGACGGTGCCCCAGTCGCGGTTCAGGCGCGGGACGCGCGGCGGGTCAAGCATGACCCACTTGTTCACAGGCAGGTTCGCGAGGACCTTCTCGTGCGCGGCGGCGTCGGGCTTCGGGCCTTCGAGGTACCAGTCCGGATGGAACGGACCGGTGCGGTACGTGCGCGATTCCGATACTGACGGCACCGTGGTGCACGCGTCCCCAACGCTAACCCAGTCGTTCCCGGCCACATCGTAGACCCACTCGCCGTCGTCAAGGTCGATGTACTGGCCGCCGCAGTAGTCGGTGTTCGAGGCGTAGGTGTACCCGCCCGAGAGGACGACCTTGCCGTCGCCGGTCGCGCGGAGCGTGTGATTCGCCCGGGGCGGCGGTGCACTGTCAGGATGCCGCTGCATCCACTTCCGCGTCTTCGGGTTGAAGACCCATGTGTCGCCGGTCAGGTAGTCCAGATGGTCTCCGCCGAAGAGGACGTAGAGGCCGGTCTTGGGCTCGTAGACGATGGGCGACAGGGCCCGCGGCGGCGGCTCGGCATCGAAGGTCTCACTGGCCTTCTCCAGATCAATCTGGGCCGCGCGCATCTTGCTGATCACCTCGGGCGTGATCCGGGCCGCGAGAGCATTGATCACCGATTCTACCTTGGCGGAAGCGGAACCCAGCGACCCACGCGCGGAGATGACCTGAAAACGCTCATACGGCCCCAACCCCCTCCACTCATCGAGTACGACAATCAGCCCGCCAAGATGATCGCAGACTGTGCGCTGCATCTGGACCACTTCGGCCTCCATGCGCTTCTGCCCCACTGCGGCCATTCCACCGAAGTAGACCGCGCACACACGAGCCAGTGCGTTCCTGACACGAAGGCTGGCCGATTCGACGGGCCGACACACCTGCTGAAGTGGGTTGGCTGCACGCAGGTCATCGACGATGCATTTCCACTGACCCTTCACCTTGATCCGCGTATGCGGGCGGCCGTCGTCGGCCTGCTGGTCCTGGCCGCCGAAGGCGAGGCCCGTGCCGTCGGGTCCTTCGCACACAGCACCCCAGATGACCCGCTGCTTGAGGTCGGTATCCGGCAGCCGATACGGCCGCTTCCGCGCCGGCGCGGC
>CAZEBQ010000367.1:0-4389 GCA_964510295.1 uncultured Anaerolineales bacterium
CGGCGGGCGGCACACCGTAGCGCAGGCAGACGACCTTGGCCGAGCCGATGAGCAATTCCGATCCGCCCACGATCAGCCCCAGGCCCACCGCCAGCAGCGGGAGGTTCTTCGCGGCGGCGAAACCCGAGGTCCGGGATGGCGCGGCGGCCGCCTTGGTTGGCACGGGCTCCGGCTGCGCGCGCCCCCAGCGGACGTTCAGGTAAACGTACCCGACGAGCAGGGCGATGAGCCCCAGGCCGGCGGCGCGCGGCAGGACGACGTTCTGGATGTCCCCGCTCAGTGCCCACAAGCCGAAGCACAGGACGACCAGGAGCGTCCCCGCCCCCAACTGGACCCAGCCGTGCCGGTTCAGCACGAAGCGGTTCTTCGGGATGCACGTGGCGGCCGCGCACAGGCCGAAAATCAGGGCCGTAT
This sequence comes from uncultured Anaerolineales bacterium, assembly GCA_964510295.1. Lineage (GTDB taxonomy): Bacteria > Planctomycetota > Phycisphaerae > FEN-1346 > FEN-1346 > JAUVZF01. The sequence goes on from CAZEBQ010000367.1 coordinate 415, forward strand.
CGGCGATGATCGAGCCGACGGCGTTGCCCAAAGCCAGGCTGCCGTCGCCCCTGAATGCTGCCACCACAGAGACGCACGTCTCGGGCAGGGTTGTGCCGAGGCTGACGACCGTGGCGCCGATGACGACCTTCGAGACGTGCAGGGCTCGGGCCAGGGCCGCTGCCGCCGTGACGGTGCGGTCCGCACCTAGAGCCAGCATCCCCATGGACCCGATGAGGATGAGCCAGAGGACCCACGTCGCCTGGCCATCGTAGAACGTTTCCGAGAAGGCATCGGTCGGCATCAGGGAACGAGGATACCGGCAGCGGGCCCTCCTTCAAGCGAAATCGGAACGCACGAGACCTGTTGCAGAGGTCACCCTGGCTTCCGCGTGGTGGCCTTCCGAGGCCACCACGTTTGGTGGAGCGCCTCTCGCGGCGGCCTGGGAAGGCCGCCGCGCGGTTTGGAACGCACGAGACCTGTTGCACAGGTCACCCTGGCCCCCGCGTGGTGGCCTTCCGAGGCCACCCCGCATGATTCAAGGCGTCTCGCGGCGGCCTGGGAAGGCCGCCGCGCGGTTTGTGCAACAGGCGGGTGGCATGGTCATCCCGAAGGGTGACCATGTTCTGGGCAGTTGCAGGGTGCATGCTGGGCGGGTGGCATGGTCATCCCGAAGGGTGACCATGTTCTGGGCAGTTGCAGGGTGTGTGCTGGGCACTCATGGTGAGGAGGTCTCGCGTGCGCCGCGTGGGTGCGGAGCACCCACCCTACGGCTGCGGCGGCGCGGCGGCGGGTGGGGGCGCGTCGGCGGGTGGTGGTGGCGGCGGGTTGCCCGTCGGCGGGGCGGGCGCGGCGGGGACGGGCTCTTCGGGAGGTATCAGGATGACGTCCTCGTCGGGCGGCGGAGGCGGTTCGGGCGGGGGGACTTGTTCGGGCGGCGTCTCGGGCGCCGGGGTTGTCGGTTGCGGGGCGGGCGCAGGTTTGCGGTAGTCCTCGGGCATCGGTTCGGGCACGGTCTTGAGGAGCCGCTCGATGATGTCTTCGGGCGTGACGCCCTCGGCGTCGGCGTTGAAGTTCGTGAACAGCCGGTGCCGGAAGACCGGCCGCGCGATGGACCGGATGTCGTCGCACGTCACGTTGAGTCGTCCGCCGAGGAGGGCGCGGCTCTTGGCGCCGAGGATGAGGTACTGGGCGGCGCGCGGGCCGGCGCCCCAGGTCAGCCACTCGTTGATGAACTGCGGCGCGTCGGGCGTGTTGGGCCGCGTGGCGCGGGCCAGGTTGACGGCGTAATCGATGACGTGCTCCGAGACGGGCACGCGGCGGACGATTCGTTGGATGCCGAGAATGTCTTTGCCGCCCAGGACGAACCGCAACTGGATGTTCTGCTCGGCCGTGGTGGTGCGGACGATGGTCCGCTCGTCGTCGCGCGGCGGGTAATCGACGTTGACCATGAACATGAACCGGTCGAGTTGGGCCTCGGGCAGGGGGTAGGTGCCCTCCTGCTCGATGGGGTTCTGCGTGGCGAGGACGAAGAACGGCAGGTCCAACTCGTACGTGTTGCCGCCGGCCGTCACGTGATACTCCTGCATGGCCTGGAGGAGTGCGGCCTGGGTCTTGGGCGGTGTGCGGTTGATCTCGTCGGCCAGGATGATGTTCGAGAACACGGGTCCCTGGATGAAGCGGAACTCGCGCCGGCCCGTGGTGCGGTCCTCTTCGATCACGTCGGTGCCGGTGATGTCGGAGGGCATGAGGTCGGGGGTGAACTGGATGCGTTTGAACTTCAGTTTCAGGACCTGGGCGATGGTCGAGATGAGAAGCGTCTTCGCCAGCCCCGGCACGCCCACCATCAGGCAGTGGCCGCGCGAGAACATCGCCACAAGCAACTGCTCGATGACCTCGTCCTGGCCGACGATGACCTTGTGGATCTCCTGGAGCAGCAGGCTGCGCGCCTGGGCGAGTTGCTCGATGACCTTGACCTCTTCGGCGGTATGCGTGTGGTGCGGCAATGGAACCTCCGGGGCGATTGGCTCTTCAGGCGTTGCCCGAGCCGGTCTTCAGGCGTTGCCCGAGCCGGTCTTCAGGCGTTATCCGAGCCGGTCGCGGAAGCGACCGGTTACGTCCAGCCGCCATGGCAACTGCCACCGCTGACGAACGCAACCGGCCGCTGCCGCAACCGGCTCGGGCACGGGTTTAGTGCGTCATCGCGTGGACGAGAATGTTGATGCCCAACCGCAGGGCGTCCTTCTCTTGGTAGCCCCGATCGTACGGGTTCGGCGCACCCGACCAGCCGTTGACGAGGTCAAACGGGCTGTAGACGACGCGCAACTGGTTCTCGATGCTGATGCCTTCGAGTGCCGGGCGGCTCATCCCCGGATGCTCGTGAAGGACGAGCGGCGTGTAGCCGACCTTCTGAATCGGGAACACGCTGTGGTAGACGGGGTGTTGGGGGGGGATGCGGCCGAGTTTGTGGTCGGGCAGGACGCGGGCGATCTCGCGGCGGAAGGCCACGTCGAAACTCTTCCGGCCGCAGCAGGCGTTTGCCATCAGCACGCCTCCGGCCGCCAGGTACCGCCGCAGGTTGTTCATTTCCGCGTCGCTGAGCGTAAAGTCGTTGTGGCCGGTCATATACAGGATGGGGTGCGCGAAGGCGTCGATGTTGCGAAGGTCCACGTTCTCCTTCTTGAACTGGACCTCAACGGTCGTGTTCTCGGCCAGGTGCTTGAGCAGCGACGCGAGGCTCGACGGCTGGGTGTCCCAGTCGCCGTCGTGGATGACCTGGGCGATGACCAGTTGGTCGCGCGTGGGCTGGCTCGTCTGGTGGTAGACGCGTTCGGTTGAGAGGAACCGGCCGAGTTCGTAGGTGGCCAGCGAGTAGGTGATGATGTTGGCGCCGACCTTTCGCGCATCGGCGGGCAGGATACGCTTGCCTCGCTCGTGCGTGTGGCCGTCCCAGCCGCACGAGCAGTCAAAGCCGCCGGTGTAGACGACGGCGGCGCGGCAGCCGATGGAGACGCCCTCGAGTTTCAGCATGTCCTGCCAGTCGGTTCGGCCTTCCTGTTTGTAGTGAACGGTGGAGATCGGATAGAACGACGAGTAGAGCGGATGGTCCGCCGGCAGCAGGTTCATCGGCCGCTGCGGGAAGATCTGCCCGATGAGTTGCCGGAACGCCTGGTCGAAGCCGGGCATGCCGCAGCAGGCGTCGCCGAGGATCGTCCCGCCGTCGATGCAGTATTGACGCAATCGGGGAATCATCCCCGCCGGTATCCGGAAGGCGTCGTGGCCGGTGAAATACAACGTCGGCAGTTCCGTCGGGTCGTATGAGAACTCGGCCAGGTCGGCGTCGACCACGCGGTACCGGATGTGCAACTGCTCGTTGGTCCATTGGAGCAGGTTCCGCATGTCGGAGGGGTCGGTCATCCAGTCGCGATAGGCGTACCGCTGGCCGTCGCGTGTTTCCCATTTGACATCGCCGAGGATGACCTTGCCGACGAGGGCCGGCGGGCTCGGCTGCCGCTTCTTCTCGCTCCGCCTCAGAGGCGTGGCGGGCAGGGGCAGCGGGGGAAACGATTCGGCGGCCGTCCGCCGCTGGGGTTTGGCCTTGGGAGGCGGCCCGCACGACCGGGCCTCGGCAAACGCCTCGGCGAGCATTATTTCCAGACCGGCGCCGCCGCTGAGAACGGCTACAGCCGGGCGAAACATGCCTCGCGTCAGAAAACCGCGACGTTTCATGATACAGCCTCCTTCGGGTCGTCTTGCCTGCCACTGCGGCTCTGCCGGGAGCCTACCCCATGGGCACACACCCACCGCAGGGCCTTACCCTTTAATCGGCAAAAGGCGCCGGCGGAGACGGCCAAAACTCACGCACCCCCCACCTGGACATACCTTCCACCGCCATAAGATTATACTGCCGGGAGCGACGAGTTAGCGCAAAAAAACCGGCCGCCCGCGCCCCGGCCCCGCCTGATACCGGCTGTGCCCGGGTGGCTTCCGACGGCT
>CAZEBQ010000368.1:0-4367 GCA_964510295.1 uncultured Anaerolineales bacterium
ACCCAGGCGTTCAGGCCGGTGCTGCCGTTGCCGAGGGGCATGGAACCCGACGAATCTTTGCTCGGCGTCTTCCAGACGACGTTGCAGGCGTCCATCCGGTGTGCCGTCTCGGCCGCGCCGGCGGTTGCCACAAGGCAGATGCACATGGCCGCTGCAACGGCCAGGAGAAAAACCCGGCCGACACGTCGGAGCGCCGCGCGGCGACCTTCCCAGGTCACCGCGTTGGACCCGCGAGCCGGTGTGCTGGCGGCCTGGGAAGGCCGCCAGCCGGAGGTCCGTACCCGCCGCGCTTGCGACGCCACTGTCGCGGCGGGTGCGGAGACCCGCCGCGCAACACTCATGGCACACCGCTCAGACGTGCTCGTCATTGCCATTCCACTCCTTCCGTGTGGCGCGGCTCAGAACTGGCCCTTGAACTGGTGGGCGTTCTCTTTCGTGATGGCCGGGCACGGGATCATGTACCGGTCATCGAGCGTCTCGCCCTTCAGTCGCCGGACGGCCAGGCGCAGGGCGCTGCGTCCTTCCTCCTCGGGCTGCTGGAAACTCGTTCCCGTGAGCCGCCCGGCCCGGATGGCCTCGATGGCCTCCTGGCTGCCGCCCATGCCGACGACGGCAACGTCTTTGCGTCCGGCCTGGATGCAGGCGTCGGCGGCGGCGATGGCGAAGTTGTCGCCGTGGGCATAGATACCCTTCAGGCCGGGGAACCGGCCGAGCCAGACCTGCGTTTCCTTGATGGCCTTGCCGCGGTCGCCGTCGTGTGGCGCGCGGCCGAGAAGTTGGACGTCGGGGTACTTCTTCAGCACGTCTTGGAGCGCCTTGGACCGCGCGAGTTGGGGCCCGGTGCCGAGGTGCTGGTGGAGTTCGACGATGCCGCCCGCGCCGCCGATCGCCTTCATCAGGATTTCGGCCGACGTGACGGCGCCGGCGTAGGTATCGGTGCCGGTGTAGCAGAGGTAGTCGCAGCCGTCGGCGATCTCGCGGTTGACGATGATGACGGGGATTCGGGCCTCGTTCAGGGCCCGCACGCCCGCCACCAGCGGCTCCTTCTTCATGGGGACCACGCACGCCAGGTCCACGCGTTTGGCGATGAGTTCCTGGATCTGCTGAATCTGGAGGACAGGGTCCTCCTTGGCGTTCATGATGATGACCTCGGCGCCGAGTTTACGGCCCTCGTCGACGGCCCCGAGGCGCATGTTCTGCCAGTACGGATGGTCGAGGGTCATGCAGAAGCCGATCTTGTACGTGGCGGCGGGGGGCCCCGCGCCGGGGGGCGCGCCTTCGTCCGAACAGCCCGTCATGCCTGCCAGTGTGAGTGCGGCGACGGCGGCAAACCAACGACCTGTCATGTCACGTTCTCCTTGCGCTCGCGCGTGCGCCGCGGGCGAGGACGTCCACGGCCACGACCACCAGGATGATAAGCCCTCGGACGATGTTCCGATACTCTTCTTGAATGCCGAACTGGGGCAACAGGTTCTCGATAACCGAGAGCAAAAGCAGCCCGACCAGCGTAAAGAGCAGTCCGCCGCTCCCCCCGCCCAGCGGCGTGCCCCCGACGATGACGCTCGCGATCACCACCAGTTCCAACCCGTAGTAACTCGACGCCTGGGCCGTGTTCGACATGCCGGTGTAGATGACGGCCGCCACGGCGCACGTCACGCCGCAGATGGCGTAGGTGGCGGCCTTGACGAGCGAGGTGTTGACGCCGGCCAGCCACGAGGCGTTCTCGTTCCCGCCCACCGCGTATACGTAGTGGCCGAACCGCGTCAGGCGGAGCACGTACAGACTGACCGCAAAGACGCCCACGAAGACCAGGATGGGAACCGTGACCTGGTGCGCCTCGCTTCCGAACAGGGGCACCTTGCCCCAGTAGAGTTGGCTGAGGGTCTCCTTCATCGCCAGCGGGACGCTCTCGGTCTGGCCGCCGTGCGTCAAAATCAGGGCGATGCCGCGGAACACCAGCATCGTGCTCAGCGTCGTCACGAACGGGTTGACGCCGATGTACGAGATGGCGGCGCCGTTGACCGCCCCGAGAAGGGCCCCGGCGATAGCCGTCACCAGGACGGCGGCCGCGATGGCCACCCACACCGGCTGGCCCGTCAGGGCCTGGAGCGCCAGGACGGCCACCACGCTGCAGACGGTGGTGGTGGACCCGACCGAGAGGTCGAAGCCGCCCGCCACCATCACGAACGTCATGCCGCACGCGATGATGCCCAGGTACGCCGCATTCGTCAGCAGGTTGTAGATCAGGTTCTGCCACGTCAGGAACGTCTCGGTCTGAATCGCCGAGACGGCACAGAGCGCCAGGAGCAGCAGCACGACGGTGCCCGCCTGGATGAGTTGGAACGACGGCCGCAACGTTCGTTTCGGAGCGGCGGACGATGGGGGCGTCGCGCTCATGCGATGGGTTCTCCCACACAGGCGGCAAAGAGGGCGTCGACGTCGGTCCCCGGGCCGGGCACCTCGCCCGCGATGCGGCCGTCGCGGACGACGAGGATGCGGTCGGCGAGGTTAACGATCTCGAACAGTTCGGAGGAGATCAGGATGATGCCCTTCCCCTGTGCGGCCAGGTCCATCACCAGCCGGTAGATCTGGGCCTTCGTGCCGATGTCGATGCCCTGGGTCGGTTCGTCGAGGATCAGGACCTTCGGGTCGCGGCAGAGCCAGCGTCCGAGGATGACCTTCTGCTGGTTGCCGCCGCTCAGGGTCTGGATCAGGCGGGCCGGGTCGGCGGGCCGGATGTCCATGCGGTCGATCGTTCGCCGGGCGCTACGGTTTAGCCGGCGCGGACTCAGAAAGCCAACGGCATTGGACAGGCGGTCGAGGACGCTGATGCCGACGTTGCGCGCCACCGACGAAGCCGTGATGTTTCCGTCGCGCTTGCGGTTTTCCTGGATCATGCCGATGCCGCGGGCCATGCACCGCCTGGGCGAGGGGCGCGAGATGGGGCGGCCCAGGAACTCGCACCGGCCCGACCGCGGCGGGTCGGCGCCGAAGACGGCCCGTGCGATCTCGGTGCGGCCGGAACCCACGAGGCCGGCGATGCCGAGGATCTCGCCCTCGCGCAAATCAAACGAGACCCCGTGGAACGCGCCCGGGCGCGCCAGGCCCCGGACCTTCAGGATCACCTCGCCGGGGGTGTTGCGTTTCGGGGGGAACATCTCGGTGAGTTCGCGGCCGAGCATCATGTGGCTGAGTTCGGAGACCCTGCAGCCGGCGACGGGGCGGGTTCCCACGACCTTGCCGTCGCGAAGCACGGTGACGCGGTCGGCGATCTGCGCGAGTTCGGCCAGGCGGTGCGAGATGTAGACGATGCCGATGCCGCGGCTTTTGAGGCGGCGGATCACCTCGAACAGCCGCCCCACGTCGCCTGCGCCGAGTGAGGCCGTCGGCTCGTCGAACACCAGCAGCCGCACGTCCTCTCGGATGGCGTGCGCGATCTCGACCAGGCACTGCCGCGCGTGGCTCAGGCCCGCCACTCTCCCCTCCAGGGGCAGGTCGAACTCGAGGTCCTCCAGGACGGCCCGGGCCCGGGCGGCCAAAGCGCGCCGGTCGATCGTACCGGGCAGGCGGCCGGCCGGCTCGTGGCCGAGCATGATGTTCTCGGCCACCGTCAGGTTCCCCAGCACGCTGAGTTCCTGGTAGATGACGCCGATGCCCAGGGCGAGGGCCTGGCGGGGATTGGTCAGGCGGACTTGGCGGCCGAAGACGGCGACCCGCCCGCGGTAGTCGGCGAAGCGGCCGGCCAGGACGTTCATGAGGGTGGACTTGCCGGCGCCGTTCTCGCCGATGAGGGCGTGGATCTCGCCGGCCGAGAGGTCGAAATCGACGTGGTCCAAGGCCCGGACCGCCTGGAAGTCCTTGACGATGGCCTCCATCCGCAGGATCGCGTCGCCGGATTTCGTTTCCTCGCGGGTCATGCGTCTCTCGTACCGGAGGGCGCCGGTTTCAATCTTCGTAGACTCCGAACTCGCCGATGGCGTCGAACATGGCGAGGACGTTCTCGACGGGCGTCTCTTCGAGGATGGCGTCGTGGCTGGCCCCCGCCACGAACCCGCCGCCGGGCTTCATAATCCGGAGAACCTCGCGCGTCGCGTCGCGCACGGAGTCGGGTGTTCCTTCGATCAGGACGTGGTGGGAATCGATGCAGCCGTTGAAGAGGACGCGGTCGCCGAACTCGCGTTTCAGCGTGGCCAGGTCCATGCCGTGGCACGAGGGTTGGATGGCGTGCAGGCCGTCGAGGCCCACCTCGATCATCGCCGGCATCAGTGGGGCGAACCCGCCGCAGCAGTGGAGCATGACCTTCAGACCGCAGGCGTGGCCCAGGTCGGTCAGCCGCGCAAGGTGCGGCAGGACGTATCGTCTGAACA
>CAZEBQ010000369.1:0-4358 GCA_964510295.1 uncultured Anaerolineales bacterium
CTTCTTCTTGTCCTCAGGCATGTCGTCTCTCGCCTTCCAATCAGTACCCACCGCCGCCGACCCTGGTGGCCGAGTAGGCGGCAGTGGCCGGTACGGAGATGATCTGAGCGGCCGGCTGAATGGGCAGCAGCAACTGCTGAATGGCCAGGCCGACGGCCGCCAGAGGGTTCGCCGGAACGTAAATCACGTCGTCCGGCTGCAGGTAAACGTTCTTCGACATGTCGCCCTTCTTGACGATGGCCATCATGTTGACTCTCATGACCTTGGCTTCGATCTTCTCGGGAACCGCCGTTGCCGGGGTTTTCTCCTCCTCTGCGCCACCCTCCTTCGTCTCAACCTTGGCCACAACGGTGCCGACCTCGTCGGGAGCGGATTCGCCGTTGCCGGCCTTTCCGGCAATCTTGTCCAGGTCGTCCACGCCCAGCAGATACCCGCCCCTGCGTGGCGTCTTGCCGCGCACCAGCAGGATGCGCTCAGGCCAGGCCAGCGTCGTCGGCTGGCTCTGCGCCAGGACGTCCAGAAGCGTGTTCGTGCCGGTCCATTGCTGTGGACCGGGCCTTGAGACCTGGCCGAAGACGTACACCTTCTGGGAGTTGAACCCGACGACCTGTACCGTGGCGTCCACCCGTTCGTAGTAATCCTTGGAGGCCTTGGTGATCTGGGCTTCAATCTCGGTGGGGGTCAGGCCCGTCTCATTCTTGCCGACGACGTCGAGTTCGCCGACCAGCGGGAGGTTGATCCTCCCGTCGGGCCGGATCTGCTGCGAGATACCGTCGATCTCGGGCACATGAGTCGAATGTATCAGGATGACGTCGGGCGGCAGGACGCGGTAAGGCACGCCCGATACGGGCGTTCGCCGCTCCTGAAGGAACGCCCGCAGCCGGTCCGCCTCGCTTGTGCAGCCGGTTGCGAGAAGGCTCAGCAACAGGGCGGAGACGAGAGTTGGGAGACAGATTCGGTTGGTCATCAGGTTCCCCCCCGGTTTATCTTCCGGACGGTCCCACTCCCCATGAGTGAGAAAGCGTGTCGGCGCGGCCGTTGTCCGCATCGACGGGCGTTCCGGGGTTCTGTCGGTGCGGCCCGAAAACGCGCACGGACGCGCCCAGCGCGAAATACAGCCCCCGTCATCGGCGCCCCCGCTTTTCAGGCGCCGGATGACACCTAAACTATACACAAAAACCGGCCGAAAGCAAATCCAATTCCCTATACCGTAACCAGTTACCGGTACCCGGGAGCGGTGGCCTTCCGGACACAGGAGGCGCCAGGGACGTTTTTCGTCCGGGCGAGGTATCCGGCAAGTATGCCAAAATGGCAGGTTCGGGCCGGATACGCTGTCTCTCCGGCTCAAACACTGCCGGTGCTGAGGCAGTCGCTGAGTTTGGCATTAGCCCTCTGCCGGGGCCGCGTTCGGCGGCTTCAGCGGTATACACTGACTGACCTTCTCAGCGGCCTGCTAAAGATGGTTTCCCCGGCCTGCCGATAACAAATCGGGGAGACTTGCACTCGTATCCCTTCTGGGTCCTGTGTGAATTCCCGACGGGAGTTCACGGCTTCTGGCCGGACCGAGGGGCGGGATCAGCCACAGAGGCGTCATCAGTTTGGGTGAACGACCCGATGCCATGGCTAGCGACAGTCCTGGTTGTGCTGGTGACCCTATCCGGGCTTGCTGTTGCTCGGTTGCACAGGCGGCTGAAGGCAACCAGAGCCGTTAATCGCGACTTGCGGGCCCGCCTAGCGAGTGCGGTTCAGGCGCAGAAACACGCCCGGAAACGCGCCCGAGCGCTGGCCGTCATGGCCAAGAGCACCAAGGCCATGCGCAACGAGTTCCTTTCAAACATCGGTCACGAGGTCCGCACGCCCATGAACACTATCATGGGCATGACGCAACTGGCCCTTTCGACGGATCTGACAGAGAGGCAGCGTCACTATCTGGAGTACGTCCGGGGAGGCGCCCATTCGCTGATGGGTTTGCTGAATGACCTGCTCGACTTGGCCAAGATCCACGCCAACCGCCTGGAGTTGAGACCGACCGAGTTCCGGCTCCGTGACTGCCTGGGGGACGTCGTCGGGAAGTTCCGCTGCCGGGCCCGCCAGAAAGGACTCCGGCTTGTCCACGAGATAGAGCCCGATGTGCCCGATGCCTTGGTGGGCGACCCGGGCCGCCTTCGCCAATTGGTCGGGACGCTACTCAGTAACGCCATCAAGTTTTCCGAGCGAGGCGAGGTTCGGGTACACGCAGAGGTCGGCCGGCGGCAGAAGGCGAGCGTCCATCTGCATGTTGCTGTCGCCGACCGGGGAACCGGCATTCCGCCCGAGGCTATGTGCCAGATCTTCGAGGCGTTCAAGCAGGCCGATGGCTCCAAGACACGCGCATGTGGCGGCTGCGGGCTCGGTCTGGCTATAGCCTCCGATCTCGTCCCTCTTATGGGTGGGTACATCTGGGTGGAGAGCGAAGTGGGGGAGGGGAGCGTTTTCCATTTCACCGCCTGCTTCGGCCTGCAGGAGAGGGCGGCGCGCCCCCGGCCTTTGTATGACTCCGGGCATCTGCGAGGGCTGCGCGTCCTGTTACTCAGCGACGAACCCCATAGATGTGACCTCATCGAGCAGTGGCTGGTCGAATTGGGAACGGAAGCGGTTCGGGCCGAAGACGCGGACGCCGCTGTGAGAATCCTGAGCGAGGCCGATCGTTGCGGGAGACCCTTCCCGTTCGTTGTGCTCAATGCCCTTGCCTGTGTCAACGACGGCGTCGTCCGGGCCCGAGACATTCTGCAGCACAGCAAGCCTGGCACGACTCAGCTGATTATGATAACCTCTGCCGGGGAGCGAGGCGACGCCACGGCGTGCGAAGCCGCGGGCGTCACAGCCTACCTGACTGAGCCGGTCAGCCGGTCGCAGTTGGTGCAAAGCCTTGTGTTGGCGCTCGAAACGCGGGGCTCAGTGGAAGCGGTCCCCTTGATCACGAGCCACACACTCCGCGAGAGACGGGAAAGCGGTCTCACGGGCGTGCGGGACGGTGAAAAAGCCGAAGCCGCTGCCCCCTCCTAGAGAGGGTGCACCGAAACCGACTCCGGCCTGGCGGGTTGGCCGCTGGCTGACGAAGGAGAGCGCCGCAGCCCGGCTGGTGGGGCCGAGAGTCTTCACGCGTAGATCGACTTGCCTGGTCTTGCGCGGGTCGATAATGAGGCGAAAGGTCTCATGGTTAAGGGCAAGAGTCTGCGACATGCGGCACCGTGGGTGTCTTCCGCTCTCCTGTTGGCGGGGCTGGCGACGCCGGTCCTGGCCAGGGGATTCAAGGATGAGAGCCTGACGCTGCGCCTGCCGGCAGCGCTTAGCCGCTTCGCGACGTACGGGGATGTCGCCGGGCTGGGCGGCGCCTCGGCCGGCAGCAAGTGGTCGTCCTCGATCAATCCTGCGTCTGTGGCCTGGGAGTCCGTACCGGGCGACCTGCACCTGGCGTTCAGCCCGCAGTACTCGAGTCTTGCCTTCGAGAACGGCAGCCGCCTCGACGTCTGTGCGGAGGCGTTTACTTGGGATCTTGGGGAATTGGGCGTCATTCAACCCTCTCTCGCCCAGGTCCGCAGCAATACCGCGACCACTCGCCAGGGCCTTGATTTCCGCATGGACATGGACTACGCGCAGGTCCAATGGGCGAGGCGATTTGGCGACGATTGGGCTTTGGGCGCCAACCTGAATTTCGCCAAGTCCGAAACCCGTTATGACCTTGGCCCGCTGGACCTCGACGTGAGCGAATCCAGTGGCGAGACGTATGGTTTCCGCTTGGGGACGCTGCATCGACCGGCGCCGCGACTGCTGGCGGGCCTGGTGTTTGACTATGCATTCTCCCCGGGCCGCACCACCCTGTTCGACTTCATGGGAACCGGTGTCGGCAACGTCCGGGTCAAGGACACAACGCATCAATACGTCCTCCGGCCGGGCGTGTCGTACGAATACGCCAAAGACTCGGCCGTGTACGCCGATTATCAGTACGGTGCGTTCCGCGATGAGACCGGCCACCTGGAGGTCCACCGGTTCTATATGGGTGTGGACCACAGGGTACGCGATTGGCTGTTCCTGCGGGGCGGCACCGCGATGGACGTGAGGGGCAACACGGCCTGGGCCGTCGGTCTGGGCATTTACCCTTCGGAGCGCGTTTCCATCGATGTGGGCTACCAGCAGGACATGTTCCCGGAACTGGAGCCGGAATTCGGCCGGTCCAAAACACTGACGATCTCAGTCAGCATCACCTTCTGACGACCGCGGCCCGGGAGACCTCGCCGCCCAAAGGGGACACCGCCAAGACCGCTGACGCTCATGTCCACGGATGGTTGAACGCGAATGGGTCGTCCATATCAAGGGGG
>CAZEBQ010000370.1:0-4348 GCA_964510295.1 uncultured Anaerolineales bacterium
CCGCAAAAACGGCCATTCCCGCGCGGTGGGTACGGAGACCCACCGCGCAAAACGGCGCCTATCCGCGGCGGGTGTAGAGGCCGCGTCCGGCGACGCCTTGAATGCGTCCCCATCCATTTGACAGGGGCCCCTGCGCGGTTATACTGTTCTGGAAGGCCCACAAGAGCCCTCGCGAAGAGATACCAACTCTCTCGGCGGGCGGTGTGGCTCGCGGCCGTTATACGTATGTCGGCAGTACCGGCCGCCAGGCCCTGCCGTGACGCTGAAACCTGAGAGCGAGGCGCGGGCCTTCCGTTATTGCGCGGCGATGTCATTTCGACCCGACACAAGCGGGTCGGGCACGCCGGCTTCGGCAAACGCCTCGGCCCGGCGGTGACAACTCGCGCAGTGCCCGCACGGCGCGGCCTCGGAACGGTAGCAGGACCACGTCAGGTGGAACGGTGCGCCCAGGTCGGCGCCCATCCGCACGACGTCGGCCTTCTTGAGGTCAACGAGCGGCGCCGCGACGCGGATCTGAGTGTCCGGTCGCGTGCCGAGGTCGATGAAACGGTTGGCAGCCTCGTAAAACGCCGCCCGGCAGTCGGGGTAGCCGGGGGCGTCCTGCTCGACGGCGCCGATAACGATCCGCCCTGCCCCAATCGTCTCGGCCCACGAGACGGCGATCGCCAGCAGGTTGGCGTTCCGGAACGGCACGTACGTGCTCGGGACCTCGCCGGGCGTGTCGTCCGCCGGCATATCAATTGCGGCGTCGGTCAGGCTGCTGCCGCCGATCCGGCCCAGGTGCGGGGCGGCTACGGCGAGCGAATGCGCCGGGCCGAAGTGCTCGACCTGCCGCCCGAAGCACGCCAGTTCCTTCGCCTCCGTCCGCTGACCGTAGTTGACGTGGAGCATGGCGAGACGGTAGCGCTCGGCGGCCCAGGCCGTGGCCACGCACGAGTCCATGCCGCCGCTTGCCAGCACCACCGCCAGAGGCCGGTCGGCCATGTGTTTTCCTCCGCCTTGGCGAGCCCGCTGCGGCAGCGGCGGGTCATCCGCATCCGCCGTGGCACGGGCCGTGGCGGATGGGGATGACCGGGAACTACCGTTCCCGGCTCGAATCATTTCATGCGCTCCCGGCTCGAATCATTTCATGCGCTCCCGGCTCGAATCATTTCATGCGCTCCCGGCTCGGCGTACGGCCTGCCTACGGTCGGATGAGCACCTTGATGGCCTCGGGCTTGGCAGCCTCCTGGAGCGCGGCAATCGCCTCATCGAGCGGGTACTCGGCGGTGATGAGCGGTTCGACCTCGACGCGGCCCGCGGCCAGTTCCTCGACGGCGGCGTCCATCGGCCCGCACCGCGACCCGACGACCGTGACTTCATCCACCACAATCGGCGCCAAGTTCAGCCCGGCCGTGTCGGCCACGGTGCTCTTGAGGACGATCCTGCCGCGCGGCCGCACGAACGCCATGGCCATCGCGAGACCGGCGGCGGCACCGGTGCACTCGACGACCACATCGGCGGTCTTCGTCGGCTTCGCGTTGGCGGCGTGGACGGTCGCGATGCCGAGGCGAGCCAGAATCGCCAGTTTCGCGGGCGCCATGCCGACGACCATCGGTGCCGCGTCCCGCGCCTGGAAGACCTGCGCCACGAGTTGCCCCAGCCGCCCGTCGCCGAGCACGACCGTCTCGGCGCCCGGCTCCACGGCAATCTGACGCAGAATCTGGAGCGCCGCGGCAAGCGGTTCGGCGAAGACGGCCTGACGGTCCGAAACACGGTCGGGAACCGGCACGAGGTTGGCTTCCGGCAACGTAAGATGTTCGGCGAACGCGCCGTCGCGGCCGTCGATGCCGAGGGTGGTCCGGTTGCGGCAGTGGGTCGGCAGACCGCGCCGGCACATGTCGCACGCGCCGCACACACAGTTGATGCCTCCCACGACCCGCCGTCCCTCGAGTCGCCCCTCCAGCGCCGTGCCGACGAACTCGTGACCCAGAACGCCGGTGAAGCCCATGTAGCCCTTGATGATCTCGAGGTCGGTCCGGCAGACGCCCGCCAATTGGACGCGGACCCGCACCTCGCCCTGGGCCGGCGCGGCATCGGGGTAGGCGGTGTCGATGCGAACGGTGCGGCCGTCGAACAGGCAGGCCTTCATGCGCGGAGGCTCCAGGAGGTTACTACTGCGGTACCAGTTTCCGCGCGGCGGCCTTCCCAGGCCGCCGCTAATCCTACAACGCGACAAGGGCATTTTGCGCGGTGGGTCTGTGCACCCACCGCGCCGAAAACGGCGATTTCGCCCATGCGCGGCGGGTACGGAGACCCGCCGCGCACGAACTAGCGTAGTCGTACTAACAGGCTTGCCCACTCCCTGGCGGCCTGGGAAGGCCGCCAGGCGGACCCGCAACGTTGCCGTGCTACTCGAGTTCGGCTTCGAGGGGGTCTTTCTTGAACAAGCCTCCGAAGAAGGCGCCGAGTCCCTTCGTCAGGTGCGGCCGCTGGCTCTTGCCTTTCGGCAGGCCGGGCGCCTTGCCGTACCGTGCGAAGGGCTGCTCGGCCGACGCCAGATAGTCGTTCCAGGCCTGCTGCTCGCGCGGCAGGTCCTGGCCGGTCATGTATCGGAGGCTCTCCCAGGCCTTGTGTGCGACGGCAACTTCCCGATCCCCGAGCGTGGCCACGAGCGTCTCGGCGGCCTCGCTTTGCGCGAACCGGCGCAGCGACTCGGCCGACTTGATCCGGACGTCGAGGCTCGAGTCGTTCCCGAGCGCCTGGACGACCGCCGACATGCCTTCGGGCGGCACGCGACGGCCGAGCGACTCAACGGCCTCGGCGCGAACGTGGGCATCCGCATCGTTCACCACCGCGTAAGCCAGCGTCTCGAGAACCCCCAGTTTGCCGTCGCCGTTCGCGTCGGCCCCCAAATAGTCACGCAACACGCGGTCGAGGGCGGTCTCCGGCCCGGTCTCCGGCGCGTTGACCCGGACGCCCTGGTCCTGCATCCCGGCAAGGCCGCGCACGGCCGCGCCCCGAACCAGCGGGTCGTCGTCGGTCACGGCCACCAGGCAGAACAGGGCGATGACCGATTCCTCCTTCAAGGCCTTGCGGTCCTTGGCGATGGTCTGAAGGGCCTCGCGGCGCTCGTCGGGCAGATGGCTCTGGACCAGGATGACCCTCGCCGAGGTGGGCATCGGGAACAGTTTCGACTTGATCCACGTGTCGATGCTGGGTTTCTTGCCGCCGCACCCGCAGGCGAGCAGCGCTGCCACGGTCATCAGGATGGTGGACTTGCGACTCACGAGGCTTCCTCTGCGCCGGCCGGCGCTGCATGGGACCCGGCATAGAAATCTTCCGGCGTGACCTCCCAGACCGACCCGACCGGCTCTCCCAGGAACCGGGCGCCCACCTGGCGGAACCGCTCCGGGTTGTCGCTGACGACGAAGCGGACCTCGCCCGCCCCGTGCGTCTCCGCCGCACCGTCGGCCGCCAGGCGCGACGCCACCTCAAGGGCAACCGCCTCGGCCGAGTCCACAAGCGTCACGCCGGGGCCCAGCACCTCGGCAATCGCGCCGGCCAGCAGCGGATAATGCGTGCAGCCCAGGACGACCGTGCCGACACCGGCCTCGGCGAGCGGGGCCAGGTACTCGCGAAGCGCCAGGCGAACCAGGGGATCCTGAGACGTGCGGCCCTCCTCCACGAGCGGAACGAGCAGCGGGCACGCCCGCTCGACGACCGTGACCTCCGGCGCCAGGGCGAGGATGGCCCGGCCGTACACGCCGCTCCCAACCGTCGCCTCCGTGCCGATGACGCCGATGGGCCGGCCACGGCACACGCCAACCGCCTCGGCCGCCCCGGGCTCGATCACGCCGCACAGCGGCACCGCGAACCGCTCCTCCAACGCCGGCAGCGCCGCCGCGCTGGCCGTGTTGCACGCCGCCACGATGAACTTCGGATCGTGCCGAAGCAGAAACTCACAGTCCTCGGTCGCGAATCGCGTGACGGTCCGACCGCTCTTGATGCCGTATGGCACCCGGGCAGTGTCGCCGAAATAGACGATGGACTCCGCCGGCAGACGCCGGCGAATCGCCCGGACCACCGTCAACCCACCCAGGCCGGAATCGAAAATGCCGATCGGACGCATCACGCCTTCTGTCCTCTCCCGCGACCCGGACCCACTCCCCCCACGGGTCGTAATATCATATCGACGGAGCGGGCCAAATCAAGCACTACGTGCGTTCGTGACCCAACGATTACCCCTCTCGGCGCGGCCGGGGGCATAGCGACACGGCCCTGCCCGTCGGCGTGCCGACCACGGCTAAGCGGGGTCAGGTAAGTTTTTTGCCGTCGGGTGCCATGCCCACGTTTGCGTGTGCATGCC
>CAZEBQ010000371.1:0-4347 GCA_964510295.1 uncultured Anaerolineales bacterium
TTGGTGTGCCGGGCATGGCACGTGACTTGGAGGTGCAAGTCCTCTGCGGACCTTGGTGACAGGAACCGCTAGCCGAACGGCAACTGCGGCGTTGCGAGGCGTCGTGGGAAGGAAGCTGCAGGCAAACCTGCGGCCCGATGAACAAGAACCGCATAGGAGGCGGCGTCGCGCGGGCGAGGGGGCCATGAGACCCAAAGCCCGATGTCACCCGATCCCGCCCTGAACGTCCCTGCGGTCGATAGGCTTGCAAGGACGTCCCTGCCGGACTTTGTCAGTTTCAGCGGCGCTTGCTGCGGCGAACGGCAATGAGAGAGCCGAGGGCCAGCAGCGAGAGCGTGGCGGGTTCCGGGATGGCGTCAAGCGATACGTCGTCGAATTGGGTCTGGTTGCCGACGCATCCGCGGTCGACGCCCAATACAATCGTGAGATCTTTGCCAACGCTGCCAGCGAGACTCGCCAGGTCATACGTCCTGGAGACCTCCAGCCATGCACCACCGCCCAAAACCGGCTGCACCGAGGAACTGGGCGTGAGTGCTACTCCGTCGGCCAATAACTTGAGCACGAAAGGAGTCGCCCCCGGACCCCCATCCCGCCCATTGGCCATCATCGAAAGCGTATAGGTGAGGCCGCTTTGGACCGTAGCCAGAGGTGCGTCGGAGACGATCAGTCCACCGGCCGGATTGCCCCAACCCCCACCGTTGGCCAAATAACACTGGCGCCCACCGACGGTATGGTTGAATTGGGATGATATAGAACCCTGAAGGTGTCCCGTAGTCTGGTCCCGGCCGTATGAGCCTCCATTATCGATCCACCCTTGCCTGTCGTACCCGATCCACCCGGCGATATCGGCGAAGTCGCCGGTGGAAGCGTCGCTAAATTCATACACTCCACCACTTCCACTATCTATCGGGCACTCTGGTCCTACGCCCAGCGTCCACCCGCCCGCTGATACGACCCCGGTGACCGCAGTGCCCGGCTTGTAAAGCGTTTCGAAATCGGCGTTAGGCACGGTGATCGTGCCGGCACGCAATTCATTGCTCACCGCGGTACCAAGAATCAAGGCCGTTGCAAGGCAGAGGACAGGGAAGGCAACGCCCAAGCGTCTGCCAAGCGTGTTGAAGGACCGCCCCAGTTGAAGTGTTCGATTAAGACTCATCATGCTCCTCCTAATCTTGTGCGACGTGCCACTCTGTCCTACTCTGCCCTTTCGAAACGAAAACCTCCGGTCGAGCTCCCAGAGACCGTCTCAAACTCGACAGGCTCAACGTCGGATTTGCCTCCACTGCTCCCATCGAGCATCAAGACAAACCCTCTGAGTATACAAGCAATCGGAGGTTTGTCAAGAGCATTTCCGAGAACAGTCGCTCGGTGTGCGAGAGGATATCCTGGCAGGTTCAGGCGGCACGTTGGGCGTTCCAGTAGGTTTGCCACAGATGGCTGCGGTAGAGGCCGCTCCGGGCCATCAGCGACTCGGCGTTATCTTGGTCCCATCGCATCCCGGAGCCCTTCAGGCGGTCCGTCAACGTGCCGGACGTGCTGCCGCCGCCGACGGGGTAGGTCATGGCCATCTGCTTGGCAAAGGGCTCGACCGTTTCCTTCGGCTCGTTCGTCAGGCTGACGATGACGAGGCCTTTCGGCGCGTACTGCTTGTGCAACGCGATGAGGTGCGGGATGGTCGTGCGGCAGGGGGGGCACCAGGTGGCCCAGAACTCGAGCAGGACGATCTTGCCGCGAAGGCCCGCAAGGGTCAGCGGAGGGGTGTTGATCCAGTAGGTGGCGTTGATCTCGGGTGTCTTTGGCGTCTTGGCGACAGGCGGTTTCGGGGTCTCATCGGACGCCGGCTTCTTGGGCGTCGGGGCCGGAGGCGTCTTGGGGCGTCGTCGGCCTTAGGCGTTGGCGGCGCCGCTTATTGAAGACACAGCCGTCCCGCCTCCGCCTTCCGGCGGCGCAGGTTCGTTGCAGCCAATCACGAGGGCGACCAGCGCCAGACAGCCAAGCCGGCCGGCGTATCGAATCATATTCGCGTCCACTTCGGGTCCATGTCTTGGCGTCACCGCACAGAGGCGGGGCCACTGCCGGCCGAGCCGTCTCATTTCTTTATTTTGGCGAGCATCTCGGCGGCCTGTTCGGCGAAGTCGGTGCCGGGGTACTTGGCGATTACCTTGTCGAGGTACGGCCTGGCCTTGTCGTTCATGCCGGCGTTGATGAAGTTCCGGGCCATCGAGAGCCATCCCTTGCAGTCCTTCTCTGCGGCGCCGCCGGCCATCTTGGCCATGAGCGTCTTGTCGGCCCGCATGGCGTTGGCCTTTGCAGCGGCGGTGGCGCCGGCCTTGGTGCCGGGGCAGCGGTTGGCCAGGTTGTCGTAGGCCGCGAGGGCGGCGGCGGGGGTCTTCTTGGCGACGGCCTTTTCGAGTTCGGCCAGGAGGTCGGCGGCCTCTTTCTCGCGTTTGCCTTTCACGATGGCGGCCCGTGCGTCGTCTTGCTTGAGGAGTTCCTTGTATTGGTTCATCGCCTCGGTGGCCTGCGGGGTTCCGGCGCCCAGCGACGCGGCCCGGCCAAGGGCGAGGCTCGCCTGGTAGTACAGTTTGGCCTCGATCTGCTCCTTGGCGTTCTTGAGCGCCTCCTCGGCTTGGGCGGTGAACTGGGCCCGCATCTGGGCCACGCGAGTGGCGATCTTGGGGTCGGCGTCGGCCTGTTTGAGTTTACCGAGCATGGCCAGGGCCACGGCGTACTGCTCCTTCTTGATGAGGGCTTCGACCTTTTCCAGGAGCGCCTCTGCCGCCGCCTTCTGCTTCGGCGACATGAGCGTCGGCGGCGTGGCCTTGAGTTGCTTCTCAATGGCCGCACCCAGACCGCCCGCCGGATGCCCGTGCCACGCGATCACACCGGTCGGGTCCACGATGAACGCGTGCGGAATGCCGCGCACCCCGTACGTCCCGCTCGACGTACTGCCACAACCCACCGGGTAGATCATGCCCATCTCCTGGGCGAAGGCCTCGACCTTGGATTTGGACTCGTTGGTGAGGCTGCAGATGACGACGCCCTTCGGCCCGTATTGCTTGTGCAATTCGATGAGGTGCGGGATGGTCGTGCGGCAAGGCCCACACCAGGTGGCCCAGAACTCGACGACGACGATGCGGCCGCGCAGTTTCGCCAGTGTCAGCGGCGGCGTGTTCAGCCACGTCGCCACGACGATCTCCGGGGCCTTGGTCCCGGTGGCCAGTTCAGCGGACGCTCGGTCGGCGAGGCCCCCGGCCACGAGCCAGACGGCAAGCGACGCGATAGCGAGTGTTCGCATGATCGGCTCCTATTCTGTAACGGTCCGGCGCCTTCTTCTCTCACCCATTATACACTTGGACCTGCCCCATGCCCAATAGGTTCCGCCGGCAAGGCCACCAGGGGTGTGGCAACGATTTCTGACATAAGACGATTTCCTGCGGCTTGGCCGTAGCGCCGGGGTTTATCCCCGGCGCATCGTGGCCGGCGCCGCCGCCAACGACCGCCGGGCATAAAGCCCGGCGCTACAACCGCCTGCGACCGCCAGAAGGAATTGCCACCCCCGCCACCAGGGGGTCGCCGTGGCCGGCGTAGCGTTGTCGTTGTAGGCGACCCTGAGAATGACAGGCGCGAAGACTCACCCCGGCCTTCTCCGAATGCGCTCTTGACTGGGGGCGGTCCGGTGCCATAATCTCCGGTTGTGGCTGGGGGCCGCGCGGCCGTCTGCCGATACAATCCGTGCCGCTGGCGTGTGGTGGGCGTAGCTCAGTTCGGTTAGAGCACCTGGTTGTGGTCCAGGGGGTCGGGGGTTCAAATCCCCTCGCTCACCCCATCTTTTTGGGTGTCGCAGCGGCGGATCTGGAAGATGGCAAGGCCCGCGCGCCAGTTGGCAAACCAGGCGCCGGTGCGCCGGTAAGCGGGCGTCAGGTAAATCTCGTGCGTCTTGCACAGGTTCTCCCGCCGGCAGAACTCGCGGAAGTCCTTGATGCTGCACAGGTGCACGTTCGGCGTGTCGAACCAATCGTAGGGCAGGGCGTTGGTGCGCGGCATGCGGCCGCCCAGAAGCAACTGCAGCCGCACGCGCCAGTGGCCGAAGTTCGGGAAACTGATGATGGCCCGTCCCGCCACCCGCAGCATCTCGCGGATGACCGCCGGCGGGCCGGCCGTCTGCTGCAGCGTCTGCGACAGGATCGCCACGTCGAAGTACCCGTCCGGGTAGAAGCCGATCCCTTCGAGCATGCGGCCGTGATAGACGGGCACACCGCGCTTGACGCACTCCAGGACGGCCTTCTCGTCAACGTCGATGCCGCGCCCCAGGCATCCCTTGCGGCGGATGAGGTCGTCGAGCAG
>CAZEBQ010000372.1:0-3597 GCA_964510295.1 uncultured Anaerolineales bacterium
TGGCTTTGCCCGTGCCCAAGACGTTCAAACGGCCTCTTGGCTGGTCAAACCGGAACCGGCCCCGGTTTGACCGCCAAGTGGCCCTGACCCGCTTTTTTCCCGGCCGACGGGCGGCCTCGCTGAGAGGTCTCAGAGCGTAGGTAGTAGGATTAGCCCCCGGTGAACGCACCGGGGCAACACGACACGTCAATCGGGTATCGGATGGGCGCGGCAGAAGGCGAGGACCTGTTCGCGCAGCCTCTCGGCCGCCGCCGGCGGGTCGTCGGCCTTCAGCACCTGGTCGATCCACCGCGCCACCTGCCGCACGTCGTCCTCGCGGGCGCCGCGCGTCGTCATCGACGGCGTCCCGATGCGGATGCCGGACGGGTCGGTGGGCGGCCGCTTGTCGAAGGGGATCACGTTCTTGTTCAGGACGATGCCCGCCCCGCCGAGCCACTGCTGGACCGTCCCGCCCGTCAGGCCGAGCGGCGTCAGGTCCACCAGGAACAGGTGCGTGTCGGTGCCGCCCGACACCAGCCGGTACCCGAGCGACGCCATTTCCTCGGCCATGGCCCGGGCGTTGGCGACGATCCGGGCCTGGTAGGCCTTGAACGCATCGGTCATCGCCAGGGCGAACGAAGCGGCTTTGCCGGCGATGACGTGCATGAGCGGCCCGCCCTGAAGACCCGGAAAGACCGTGTGGTCGATCGCCTTCGCGTAGGCCTTTTTGCAGAGGACGAACCCGCCTCGCGGACCGCGGAGCGTCTTGTGCGTCGTTCCCGTCACGAAGTCCGACACCGGCACCGGATCGGGGTGCACGCCGCCCGCCACCAGCCCCGCGAAGTGGGCCATGTCGATCATCAGCAGGGCGCCGACCTCGCCGGCGATCTGTGCCAGCCGGGCCGAATCGACCTGACGCGGGTAGGAACTGGCGCCGCCGATGATCATCGCCGGCTTGACCTGACGGGCCAGGTCGGCCACGGCGTCGTAATCGATCTGCTCGGTCTCGGGGCTCACGCCGTAGTGGGCGATGTGAAAGAGCCGGCCGCTGAAATTCGCCTTCTTGCCGTGCGTCAGATGCCCGCCGTGCGCCAGGTCCATCGACAGGACCGTTGCGCCGGGTTCGAGGGCCGCGAAGTAGACGGCCATGTTGGCCTGGCTTCCGCTGTGCGGCTGGACGTTGATGTGGTCGGCGCCGAAGAGGTCCTTCCCGCGGTCGATGGCGAGTTGCTCCACGGCGTCGACGACGTCGCATCCGCCGTACCAGCGGTTGCCGGGGTAGCCCTCGGCGTACTTGTCGGTCAGGATGCTGCCGACGGCCTCGCGGACGCTTGCCGGGCAGAGGTTCTCGCTGGCGATGAGATCGAGCGTTTCCTGCCGGCGCTGCCACTCGGACGCGACCAGGTCGGCCAGGCCGGGGTCATCTCGTTTCAGTGCGTCGATGTTCATCCGTTCCTCTTCTGTTGCCGTTATGCGGTGGTTCTCGGGGCCGCCCAAGGATTCACTGCACCGCTCGTCGTGCGTGCGGCTCACCATACGACGAACGAATCAAAGCATTCCTTGAAGGCCGGCTCGGCCGCCTTCGCGTCGCTCTCCGGCGCGGTGGCCACGACGGCGTAGGCCCGCGTCTCGGTCACGGTCAGCAGCAGTTGCTGGACGAGCGGTTCCAGGGCCCGTTCGCTCCGCAGCGTCAGCGCCAGGGCCTCGCGTCCGTCGGTCAGCCTGGCAGGGGTGCGGCCGGAGACCTCCAGGTCGACCTGGAGTTCCTTGCTGTCGGCGACCGCCTGGTCGGCCCACCCGTCGAGCGTCACGCCCTCGCGGTCGACCACGACCACGTGAACGACGGGGCGCAACCGCTTCGGTCGCGGGCCGCCTTCGGTTGCCCCGGCCGTGTCGGCCGGCCGGCGCACGATTTCAAGCACGACGTCCCCCGCCACGTCGCTCCACGTCCAGCCGTCGGGCACGTCGACGGCCAACCCGAACGCCGGTCGCACGACATCGCGGCCGCGCGCCGCCTCCGGCACCTCGCCGGTGCAGCCGACCAAGGCGGACAGGCAGGCTGACAGGGCCAGAATAGTGCGGAGGCGCTTCATGCTTCGCGAGCCTCCTGCTTGCTGCGTTCCATCCGCAGATACACCGGGAACATCGGATACGCGTACCGGTACACGCCCAGCCTCACGCGCTGCATCATGCCCAGCCCCCGGAAAGCATCCTGTTACGTGGCCTCGGACCGTGCGGCGGCGCGGCGGTGCAGTTCGGTCTCGATGAAGGTTTCCAGGTCGCCGTCGAGCACGTCCTGGACCTTGCCGGTCTCGTGGTCGGTCCGATGGTCCTTGACCATGGTGTACGGCTGCAGGACGTAGGAGCGGATCTGGTTGCCCCAGGCGATCTCGCCCTTCTGTCCGTAGAGTTTGGCGATTTCCTTGTCGCGTTCCTGCTGTTGGAGTCGCGCGAGTCGCGCCCGGAGGATTTCCATGGCGACGCGGCGGTTCTGGTGCTGCGACCGCTCGTTCTGGCACTGGACCACGATGCCCGTCGGGAGGTGGGTGATCCGGATGGCCGAACTCGTCTTGTTGACGTGCTGGCCGCCCGCGCCCCCGGCGCGGAAAAAGTCCAGCCGCAGGTCGGCCTCGTCGATCTCAATCTCGCCCGTGTCCTCCATCTCGGGCAGCACGTCCACGCTGGCAAACGACGTGTGCCGCCGCGACGCCGCGTCGAACGGGCTGATCCGCACCAGCCGGTGGACCCCCACCTCGGCCGACAGGTACCCGAAGGCGTACGAGCCCGTGACGCGGGCCGTGACGCTTCTGAGGCCGGCCTCCTCGCCCTCGACGCTGTCAACGATGTCCATCGCCCAGCCGCGACGCTCGGCGTAACGGGTGTACATGCGAAGCAACATCGACGTCCAGTCGCACGATTCCGTGCCCCCGGCCCCGGCGTGGATCGCGACGAAGCAGTTCTTCGGGTCGTCGGGCTCCGACAGAAGGGCGAGAAACTCGAGCCGGTCGAGCCGTTTCTCGGCTTCCGCGAGGTCCCCTGCCAGACCTTCCAGGGCCGACGGGTCGTCTTCCTCGGCGGCCAGTTCCGAGAGCACCTGCACGTCTTCGAGCACCCGCTCGATGGCCGTCGCCGGGGCGACGATCTCCTTGAGGCCCTTGAGGTCGCGGACGGTTCGCTGGGCCTTCTCCTGGTTGTCCCAGAACCCCGGCGCGGCCATCTGCTTCTCGATGCGGCCGAGGTGCTTCTGTTTGCCGGCGACGTCAAAGAGAGTCCCGGAGCGCCTGAAGCCGCTCGCCGAGGGCCTCCCACTTTTCCTTCAGTTCGTTGTCCATCGCGTCAGACCTCGCCCCTCGTGCCGCCGTCCGGCGACCGGAACCGTGATTATAGAGGGCCCCGGCCGGGTGTCAACCAGCCCGTGATGGCGGCGGCCGGCCGCAGACGCCAATCGCCACACGAAGGCTGGCCCCCGATGGCAATCGGGCTGCATGCGCCCCCTGTTACCACAGGGGGCTAGTCAGTCGTCGCTGCATGCACCCCCTGTTACCACAGGGGGCTAGTCAGTTGTCGCTGCATGCACCCCCTGTTACCACAGGGGGCTAGTCAGTTGTCGCTGCATGC
>CAZEBQ010000372.1:3697-4337 GCA_964510295.1 uncultured Anaerolineales bacterium
ACCCCCTGTTACCACAGGGGGCTAGTCAGTTGTCGCTGTACTCATCCGCCAATAATCCGCCCCCGACGCCGTCTCGCGCGTCAGGCGATACGTGCCGCACGCCTTGCGACCGTCGAGACGGACGACGAACTGGTCGAGCAGCGAGGCCGCTGCGGCGTCGGCGACCGTCTCGGGCTCAATCCACTCGAAGGTGCCTCGATCGTGGATCTCGCACCACCCGCGTCCGCCGCTGATGTCGCCCTGGTAGGAAAGGAACTCGACGCGATGGTCCTGGATCTGTCGCACCAGGCACGGCAGGTTCTTGACATCATCCGGCGCCGCCCCGCACGAGAAGGTGACGAGCGCGTCGGCCGCTTCGAGCATGAAGTCGAAGTGGTAGTTGTCCTTGCTCTGAAAATGCTGTTGGACCACAAAGCGCGGCATGAGGGCGCTCCGTTCTGAGGCCCCTTGCGGGGCGGATCCATCTCTCGCGCCGGGGCCGGCCCACGGTTCTTACCATGGGCTACTTGCTTTCGCCCCTCCGGGGCTTTGGGATTCTCGCGCCTCCTCAAACCCACGGCTTGCGCCGTGGGCTACTGTCTCGCGCCCCCTTCGGGGGCTTGACGCTGCGCCGCGTTTGCCTCTGATGCCCGGCGCCGTA
>CAZEBQ010000373.1:0-4323 GCA_964510295.1 uncultured Anaerolineales bacterium
CATTCCCGTCGGCGTGCCGCCGACGGCTAAACGATACCGAACCGGGCGCCGTTTAGCCGTCGCCGGCACGGCGACGTGATTAGGCGCCGACGCTCCAACGGCAATGCCCGTCGCCGCGGGCGACGACGGCTCAACGATTACGGCGACGAGCCCCGCCTTTTTGCGCGCCGCCCCACACTGTGCCCGCAAGGACCGCGCCGCGTTTAGCCGTCGCCGGTACGGCGACGGGAATAGCCGGCGGCGCTCCAACCGCAACGGCCGACGGCCGCGGGCACCGCGTCAGATGAATCTGAACAGGCGGCGGAGGATGCCGAGCGGTCCGCTGTCATCACCGGCGGTGGCAGGCCGGGCGGCCGAGGCGTCTACGCCGGGAGGCGTGGCGTCCGGCGGGCCCGTCACGCCGAACTCCCTCTGCGCCTCGGCCAGTTGCTCGGCATAGAGTTGCTGAGCAAACGCGCGGTGGGCGGCCCGGCGCTCGGCGCCGCCGGCGTACTGGGCGCGGATGGTGGCCAATTCGCCCGCGTCCAGCCACACCCCGCCGCACTTCGGGCACTCGTCCAGTTCGACGCTCCGCTGCGGGCTGTAGAAATGGCGCGTCATGGCCGGATGCCCGCATCGTGGGCAGCCCCACTGGGCGTCGTGATCCACCGTGACGCCCGGGTCGCGTTCGATATCAAGGAGCGTCTCGCCGGCGGCCTCCTCGGTATCATCCAGTTTGCGGACCTCCTGGTTGTCGAACCAGATACCGCCGCAGCCGCCTGCACACACATCCACCGCGACGTCGGCCACCGTCATCTGCGTCAGCGTATTGCCGCATGCCGGGCACTGCATTGACCTGCCCCTTTCCTGTTCCGGTGACGCCGACCTGCTGAGCCATCGCCGCCCGCGGCGACGTGGGTCCCGCACTATCGCCCCGCCACGGACACGGTCACCATGATAACGGGGATGCCGGTCTTTTTCCCCCCTCCGGCGGGCTTCCAGGTGCCGAGGACAAGCCCGCCGACGGCGGCACGACCCTCGGGAACCGTGCTCGTCTTCGGCGTGCCGCACAAGAGGATGACGCTGGGCGGGCCGGCAGTCGGCGGCTTACCCGCCTTGGCTGCGGCGTGGGGGCGTCCGCTGCCTTGGGCATGCATCTTCATCCACACCCACCCGCCCACCTCGGCCTTGGCGCCGGTCGTGCCGACGAGCAGGGCAGCCTGTCCGGCGGGCGGCTGCTGCGCCTGCCCCCGCCACTGGTCGGCCATCAGCGAGCCCACGTTCACGTGAAGCGACTTCGTCCGGTCCTTGACGGTCTTCAGCCCCACGACGGTCCGGACGTTGCGGCTGCGCCGGCGCCCCTCACTGTCGACGTACGAGACGCTGCGGTACCCCATGACCTTCTCGCAGCGATACGTGTCCCACGTCTTGTCACGGACCTCGAAGACGGCCGCCAGCCGCTCTTTGGCCAACGCCCGGAGTTTCGCGAACAGGTTCCCCCGCTTGACGTGGGCCAGCCGTTCGACCAGCAGGACCAGGCGCTTCGGCAGTTTCGGATCGCACAGGTTTCCGTACCCGCCGCACGTCGAACAGGTTTCCTGCCAGGTCTTGACAACAGGTGTCCGGAGACCCTGACCCCGGGGAACATACGACACCTTCCTGCCGACCTTGCCGGTGGAACGGCAGGTGCGGCAGTGCAACGGCTGCGCCGTCCGAAGCAGCCCCTGGACCTGCGGCTCGGTGCCGTTGGCCACCACCGGGAACGCCTTCTCGCTGAAGGTGACCTTGCCGCCGTACACGCCGTCGGTGTCGGGCAACGACGAAAGGACGGCGTCCTGTTTCGGCTTGGCCGCCGCAGGGGTGGCCGGCGCCGCGGGAACGGTCGGCGCCGGCGCCGCTGCCGCGCACGCTGTAGCGAGCATTGCCAGGCAAGCGACGAACCGCTGCAGACGGACGTGCGACACCACGAGCGTCCTCCTCCGCTATAAGGCACCAGCGGCACCTTCGACACATCGAAAGCGACCTCGTTCATGCTATGGCCTCGCGGCCGACTGTCAATGGCAAATACCCACGGCGGACGACTTCAAGACGGTCCTCCGACAACCGATCGGGTAGCGTGTAGCCATGCCGGCGCGGAGCGCCGGTGCCCATACCCTTCGGCTTACCGCCGGCGGCTTGAACATGGCCGACGGGCATCCCATGCGCTGTTCGCTTGACTTTCCCCCGCCTTCGCGCGATGGTAGGCGGAGGCAAGCGGCGTTTAGTCGGCACGACCGCGCCGCGTTTAGCCGTCGCCGGCACGGCGACGGTTGTTGCCGTTGATACATCGATGCGCATTCCCGTCGGCCTGCCGCCGATGGCTGAACGATCGCGACAACAGCCTCTTCGAACCGGCAAAGGGAGACTCGCTATGGCCAGAGCCAAACGAATCAAAGATGACGTTGCTGCCAAGCCGGGCCGCGTGACCTTCGGCGTCTTCGCGCCCTGCGACCCGAGGATCGACCAGGAATCGCGACGGCGCGCCGTCAACATCGTCCAGATGGTTGCCGACACCGTGGCCGACCGCGTGACGATGCCGGACGGCAAACCCGTCACCGTCGTC
The DNA here is from genome assembly GCA_964510295.1 of uncultured Anaerolineales bacterium. Taxonomy (GTDB): domain Bacteria; phylum Planctomycetota; class Phycisphaerae; order FEN-1346; family FEN-1346; genus JAUVZF01. The sequence goes on from CAZEBQ010000373.1 coordinate 2,582, forward strand.
TGGACGCCGACGCTCATCGACGGCGAGAAACAGGCCGACGTGGTGGCACGCCAGTTCAAGGCCGCCGGCGTCTCGTGCCTCGTCTGCGCGCCGGATACGTGGGCCTTCCCCCAGTTGACGGTCATCAGTCTGCTCGCGCACTTCCCGGCCGACATCCCGCTGAACATCACGTGCGGCAACTCGGGGCCCAAGCCGGGCGTCGTCTACGCCCACGCCCTCAACGGGGCGCTGGCCCAGATGGGCCGCCTGGCGGCATTGAACGTCGGCACCTGGCCCGACACGGGCACCAAGCCCGTCATGACCGAGAGCACGGCCGAGGCCCTCGCCGACTGGTGCTACGCCGCCATGACCTGCGCCGCTCTGAAAGGGCGGCGCGTCGTCGTCTTCGGACACGACTCGATGGGCATGGAAACGGCCCTGGCCCACATCCTGCCGACGCGGCGGACGTTCGGCCTGGAGATCACCCGGCTCGACATGAAACTGCCGGCCGACATGCTCGCCAAGGGCGCATACAACCTGCGCGAACTCAAACGTCTGCGCCGCTGGATCGATTCGTCAATCGGCGACCGCCTCGACCTGACCCAACCCGACGCCGACCCCAAGTTCAACCAGGGCCTGGCCATGTACCTGATCATGCGCGACCTGATGGCCGAGGTCGATGCCGTGGGCGGCGGGTTCATGAACCAACTCGAATGGGGCAGCGAGCCGAAGGGCCTGCCGCTGCCCATCTGCGATGTTGCCGAGAGCCTCTTTAACTCCACCTTCGACCACCGCGGCGCCAAGCCCCCGCTGCCCTTCGCCACCGAGGCCGACGTCCAGGGCCTGCTGACGATGCTCTTCATGACGTGGCTCTCGGGCGGCAACCCGCCCCTGTTCATGGACTTCCGCAAAGTCTGGGAACCGTGGGAGATCCAACGCTTGGCCAGGCAGCTCAACGTCCCGTTCACGAAGAAAGACGCGTGGGCCCAGCGCGGGTTCGTCGACGGCGACAACTCCGGGTCGGCCAGCCTCAACTGGGCCGGGATGCCCGGCGACACACCGGAAAAACTCATGAAGCACATCGGTCTGCCGGGGGCGGAACTACACTACTTCCCCGGCGGCGGCAACAGCGTCACCTTCATCACGCCCGGCGGCATCCAAGGCATCGCCGGACGCCTGACGTACAGCCAGGTATCCGGGTGCTTCGGCCTCACCTGGGACGAGGCCACAACGCTCGACCTGCCCGAGAAACTCGCCGAGGCCGTCCGCGGCACCTCCACCTACACCTGGCCGCACACCTGGGTCTGCCCCAAGTACGCCTCCATGGCCGAGTACAAGCAGTACGCCCCGGCCAACCACTTCCACATGACGTGGAACCTGGTGCCGCGACGCCTCCAGTACTGGATGGACCTCGCAAACGTCCTGAGCGTGGCCCCGTGGCAAGCGCGGCCGCCGTTCATCGAAGGCGCCGACCGCCCCCTGCCGCTGCTGTACCTCGTCAACGGCGGCGAGACCGAAACCAAGATTCGCCTGGCGGGGAACTAGCCCGACCCCAGGCGGCGGACGATGCTTCATCCGTCGCCGGGGCGGCCACGCGCCGTTTAGCCGTCGCCGGCACGACCGGGCGCCGTTTAGCCGTCGCCGGCACGGCGACGGTCGTTGCCGTTGCTGCATCGACGCGCATTTCCGTCGGCGTGCCGCCGACGGCTAAACGATGCCGAACCGCGCGCTGTTTGGCCGTCGCCGGGACGGCGACGGTCGTT
>CAZEBQ010000374.1:0-4322 GCA_964510295.1 uncultured Anaerolineales bacterium
GCGGCCAAGCATGCCTTGCGCCGAGGGCCGCACGGGCACAGGAGCAACGAATGACCGACTGGCAGGATCCGGAAGAGTTCCTCGAGCGGGCCGACCGTCTGCTCGAAGAGGGCGCGTACGAGGAGGCCCTGGAGGCATGTCACCAAGCCATCAAGGTCTCGCCCGACCTGGCCGACGCCCGCGCCATGGCCGGCCGGTGCCTGGCGTACCTGAACCGCGTGGACGAGGCCGAACGCGAACTCCTGAAGGCCGTCGACGCCGACCACAACTGCGTCGATGCGTGGTTCGGCCTCGCCTTCGTCTCGTGGCTCCGGGCCGACGACCGCGAGGCCGTCGGCCACCTGGAACGGGCGCGGCGGCTGGCCCCCGACGACGAGGCCGTCCTCGCCCAACTCATCGGGACCTACGGCAACGTCGGTCGCTTTGACGAGGCCGAACGCCTCTACGAGGAGGCCATCGGCATCCATCCCGACTCGGCCGAGATCCCCTACCACTGGGGCCTGGTACTCTTCAAACACGGCCGGTACGACCAGGCCATCGACGTCTGGCACCGGGCCGGCGAAGCCGACGACGAGTTCCCCGAACTCCACCTCTCGATGGCCCGCGCCTTTGCCGCACGAGGAGACGACGAGCAAGCCTACGCCGAACTGGAGCGCGAACTGGCCCTGTACCCCGACTCCCGCGAGGCCCGGCTGGCCTTGGGGGGGCACCACGTGCAGCACGGCGAGCCGAAGCGGGCGGTCGAGGTCTACCGCGACCTGCTGGCCGAGGCCGAGGACGATTCCCGCGTCCACCTGGACCTCGGCGTCGCCCTGATACACCTCGGCCACGACGCCAAGGCCCGCAAACACCTGCTCCGGGCCCTGGAACTGAGCCCGTCCGACCCGCTCATCCTCTCGCACCTCACCAGCGCCGGTCAGTCGCGGTCGGCCATGACCCGGGCGGCGCGCGTCCTGCGTCGAGCGCTGCGCGAAGAGCCGCACCGCGACGAACTGTACCGGAACCTCTCGTCGCTCTTCGCCGGAGAAGGCCGGTTCGACGAGGCCGAGGAACAGTTGCGCCAGGCCATGGCCTTCTCCGGCCGGGCCCACGAACTGGAGAACGACTTGGGCGTCCTCTTGGCCATCCAGGGCAAGTTCGACCAGGCCAGCGACGCCTTCGACCGCGGCCTGGCCGCACGACCCGACGACCTGCCCCTGCGGATCAACCGGGCCCTCATCGAGGCCGACCTCGGCCGACGCGACCTCGCCCTCGAACAACTCGGCGCCATCGCCCGCGCGAGCCCCGAAGACCTCGACGCCCTCGGAAACCTCTCCTCGATCCTGCTCGAGGTCGGCCGGATCGAATCGTCGCTCACGGTCGCCGAACGGATGTGCGACCTCGCCCCGTTCGACCCGCGCGGGTACTACCTGACGGGCCGGGCCCTGTACGACCTCGGCCGCTACGAGGAGGCCGAGAGGGCCCTCGACCGCGCCGCCCGCCTCGACCCGATCCAGGTGGACACCGCCATCGCCCTGGGCATGTGTTACGCCGCGCTCGGCCGGCCGGCCGACTGCCTCCGGGTCTTCGAGCGGGCCCGGCGGCTGGCGCCGAACGACCCGGACGTGCTCTTCAACCTCGGCCTGGCATATGAGGACGCCGCCGCGATCGGCCCGGACGAGGCCGCCGATGCCGATGAGCAGACCGTCGGCACCGACGACGCCGTCGCCCTCTACCGCCGCGTCCTCGACCTCGCCCCGTCGTACCAAGGTGCCCGCGACCGGCTCGAGGCGTTGGGCGCCGAGCCCGATCCGTCGTAGGCTGCGTGCGGGGCAAGGCGCGCGGCCAGCGAGCGTCCGCGCGTTGACTTCGGCGGCGGGCGGCTCTATACTCCGGCCGATGCGTTCCGAGGTCGCTATCGCAATCGGTCTGTCGGCCATCCTGGCCGCCGCCTTGGCCGGGTGCAGGAATCCGTTCGGCGACAGGCCGGGCAGCGTCAACCTGACGCTGCTGGCGCCGAAGGACGGGCCACCCCCCAGGCGGATGTACCAGGTCCGGACGGTCCTGCTCCAGCACCGGCTCCGCCCCGACACGCCGATCGAGGACGTGTGGCGTCTGCTCGGCACCACCAACGTGCCGCACGAGAAACGCTCGCTCTGGGAAGCCAACGATCTGCGCCTCGGCGACGGCGCCGGCCTGGCGGCCGAGCGCCTGAATGCGTTGCTGGCCGAGACGCCGGACCGCGCCGCCAGGATCCGCCGCCTCGTGGTGCCGGAGAACCTCGACTTCGCGGTCGCCCTGGGCGGCGAGCGCGAAACGATGGACCTCGTCTGGACCGACGCCGCCGGCCGCCTCGTCGGCCGCCACTTCGACGGGGCCGTCACCCGGTTCCGCACGGTCTGTCGTTACGATCCGGCCGACCCGGCGGCGGTCCGCATCGCCCTCGTGCCGGAGGTGCAGTACGGCCCGAAGCGGATGCGGTGGGTCCGGACCGAGAAGGGGCACGTCCAGCAGATGGGCCGGTCGTCGTGCGTCCTGTCGGACCTGGCGGCGGAGGTGCGGCTGCCGCCCGGTCGGCTGCTCGTGCTCGGTCCCACGTCGCCCCAGGCCGGTCCGGGCATCAGTTTCGGCGGCGTCGCCTTCTTCGAGCGCCGCGGCCCCGACACGTGGTATCACACCGTCATCCTCACCGTCCAACCCGCCGCGCCCGGCGCCGCGGCCGCCAACGGAAAGGTCCCGTTCCTGGCGCCCGCCAAGCCGAAGCCCGGCACGGGCAAGGCGGCAAAGTGACGCCCTCGGCCGCCGGCCTGCCTTACGGCCGGCCCGTCCCCGTCTCGCGGGCCACCAGGGCGCGGTAGGCGTCGGCGAGTCGCTTCGTGACGGGGCCGGGCACGCCCTCGCCTATCTCGTGGGCCTCGATGCGCGCGACCGGCATGACCTCCATGATCGAGTTCGTGAGGAACACCTCGTCGGCTTCCAGGAGGTCGTGGACGGTCAGGGCCCGCTGCTCAGCCGGCACATCCACCTCGGCCGCCAGTTCCAGGACCGCCGCACGCGTGATGCCCGGCAACAGGCCCTCCTCCACGGGGGGCGTCAGCAGGCGACCGTCCCTGACGAGAAAGACGTTGGAGATGGCGCCCTCGGCCAGGTGGTTCTTCGTGTTGAAGCGTATCGCCTCGGCCGCCCGCCCGCGGTGCGCGTCGCGCAGCGCCAGCAGATTCGCCATGTACGCGGTGGTCTTGTGGCAGGTGGTCGGGTCCGACTCGTTCACCCGGATGTCGGAGACGACGACGGTCGCGCCCTTCTCGTAGAACTCCGGGGCATACGGCGTCATCGGTCCGACCGTCACGAGGAGCGTCGCGGGCGGCGCTTCGTCGTCTTCGAGGTCGGTCTCCAGCGCGCCCCGCGTGGCCGTGATCCTAATCCGGGCGTCCGGCACGCCGTTCGCTTCGACCAGGCTGTCGATGACGGCGGCGACCCGGTCGTCGGTCTCCTTGACGAAGATGCGAAGGACGTTCCCGCTCTCGCGCAGCCGCGCCAGGTGCGCTGCGAGTCGAAACGGCCGGCCGCCGTAGGTCCGGAGCGTCTCAAAGAGACCCGCCCCCAGCAAGAGGCCCGCGTCGAGCGCCGAGACCCGCGCCTCGGCCATCGGAACGGTGTCGCCGGCCACGTACATCAGCGGCTGTTCGGCCATGTCGCCTGTGCCTTTCATTCACACCCGTAGCGTTGGGTGCCATGCTTTCGCTCGCGAAAGCATGCCCCGTTACGCCGTCCGCGCGGGGCAATGCCCCGCGGCTAACACTCACGCTGTCAGGCCGAGGGCGGCCAGCATCGTGCGGGGTGCCATGCTTTCGCTCGCGAAAGCATGCGCCGTTACACCGTGCGCGCGGGGCAAGCCGTGCGGCTAACGCTTATGCTGTCAGGCCGAGGGCGGCCAGCATCGCGCGGGCCTTGTCGTTGGTCTCGTCGAACTCGGCCTCGGGCTGCGAATCGGCGACCACCCCGCCGCCCACCTGAAGGTGCACCTTCGGCCCGGCCGTAAGCAGCGTCCGTATGGCGAGGTTCAGGACACACCGGCCCGCCGGCTCCTGGGGCGTCGGCGGCGCCAGGTACCCGATGGCCCCTGTATAAACGCTGCGGCGGGTGGGCTCGAGTTCCGCGATGATCTGCATCGCCCGGACCTTCGGGGCGCCGGTGATCGAGCCGCCGGGGAACGTCGCCTTCACGAGATCCGTTACGTCCCTGCCCGGATGCAGCCGCCCTTCGACGGTCGCGACGGTGTGAAAGACGGCGGCGTAGGCCTCCAGGGCGCGCGGCTCGGTCACGCGGACGGTGCCGTAGGA
>CAZEBQ010000375.1:0-4306 GCA_964510295.1 uncultured Anaerolineales bacterium
CGCCGCGAACGCAGTTTATGCCTGTTCCTGGCGGCCTGGGAAGGCCGCCAGGCGGGTACAAAGAGCCAAGTAGCGTTGTAGGCATAGGTGCCCCCGGGGGAAAAGGGTTGTGGCCACATGATGGGTTTTGCTGCGGAGTTGCCCCTCCTTGTGGGGGTTGTGGCGCCGGCGGTCAGATAATGTGGAAAGAAAATCGTTACGGTGGAAAAGTCTATCGAGTCGGCCACAAGGTGTTGTGGTTGGGGGTTTTAGAACTCGGGGTTAATGTGCGAAGGCCGTCCGTCCAAGATTGCATTAGAAAAAACGGTTGACACCCCAGATGATGGGTTCTAGGATTACCCGTTGCCGACATACGGTGGTTTTCCTTGCCCTTTGTCAGTTTTTGCTGAAGGTGAGAAGGCGGGGATTCCGATGCTGTAGAGTAGCCGGGCCGCCCAAGATGTTGTGGTTTGCACGTCTGGCTGACAGGTTTTCGGGCGACCAAGTGGGTTGCTGCATCAATGAGGAGCCTGCGGTCGTGGAGTGTCCTTTCTGCCATCAAGACAAAGATAAGGTTGTGGATTCCCGTGCCAGCGGGGCCGCGATCCGACGCCGGCGAGAGTGCCTGGAGTGCGGGCGGCGATACACGACTTACGAACGCGCCGAGAGCGGGTTACGCTTGCGCGTCATCAAGAAAGACGGCACCACGCGAGAGGCCTACGACCGCGCGAAGGTCCGCCGGGGAGTCACGCTGGCGCTGCACAAACGCCCCGTCCCGACCGAACGGCTCGACGCCATCCTTCAAGAGATCGAGGACGAGTTGACCTCGACCTACGATCTGGAGATTCCCAGCCGCGCCATCGGCGACCTCGTCATGAAGAAACTTCGCCGGGAGGATCAGGTGGCGTTCGTTCGCTTTGCCAGTGTGTACCGCGATTTCAAGGATATCTCGGAGTTCGTGGATGAAGTGAAGCCGATGTTGTCGCAGCGAACCGACCGGCTGCGCGAGACGAACGGGCCAGCGGGCCCGGAGGAATCCGGGCCGACCGGCGGCGACTGACGGTCGGCCCGAGGGAGCACGCCGCGAGGGCGTGGGGGGACGGCCCCCGAATGGGCCGTCCCCTCGGTAACCGAGCAACGAGCCGGGGGTCGTGGGCCGCCGGGGGATACCATGAGCAGGGACGTGCACGGCTAGGGAGAGGGTGGGTATGCAGCGGCGCATCAGAGCAATCCGGAAACGCGACGGGAAGACCATGCTGTTCGACGAGACGAAGATCGCCGACGCGATCTTCAAGGCGGCCGAGGCGGTCGGGGGGGAGGACCGATTCGTCGCCGAGGAGTTGGCATCGGCGGTCAGCGATTACCTGGACCGCCACTACGAAGGGGATATGCCCGGCATCGAAGACATCCAGGATATGGTCGAGAAGGTCTTGATCGAAACCGGGCATGCCAAGACCGCCAAGGCGTATATCCTGTATCGCGACAAGCGCGCCCAGGCGCGGCGGGCGACGAAGGTCCGCAAGGCCACGCGCAAGGGCACGCGCAGTTCCACGGACACCGCGCTGCTGGTTGACACCGGCGCCAAGGACGCCCTGTTGCCGTGGGACAAGAGCCGCGTCGCCGAGGCGCTCGAGAAGGAGGCGCACCTCGACCCTTCCACCGCCCGCAAAGTGGCCACCGCCGTCGAAGAGAAGGTGCTCGGTTCGGGCCTGGAGCGTATCTCGACCGGCCTGATCCGCGAACTGGTGGACAACGAGTTGTTCGAGCGGAGGCTCACCGGGCGTCTGGAGCGGCAGAAAGTCGTGGGCATGCCGCGGTTCGACCTCGTGAACCTGATCTACTCGAAGAGCCAGGAAAACTCGAACATCTCGCAAAACAACCCGGAGGCGATCAACCTGACGATCGCCGAGGCGGTCCTGAAGCAGTTCGCCCTCGGCGAAATCTTCTCACGCGACGTGGCCGAGGCCCACCTCACCGGCCGCGTTCATCTGCACGACCTCGGATACCCCACGCGCGTCTACTGTTCGAGCCACAGCCTGGAGTACCTGAAGAAGTACGGCCTGGACCTGGAGAACCTCGACACCAAGAGCGCCCCGGCCCGGCACGCGCGGACGCTGACGGGCCACCTCAACACGTTCCTGGCGTCGATGCAGGCCTACTACGCCGGCGCGCTGGGCGTGGCCCACATCAACATCATGTACGCCCCGTACGTCGAGGGGATGGACGAGACGTTGATGCGGCAGGAGGCCCAACACCTGATCTTCTCGTGCTCGCAGTCGGCCTTCAGCCGCGGCGGCCAGACGCTGTTCCTCGACTTCAACATCCACACGGGCGTGCCGGGGTACCTGAAAGACGTCCCGGCGATCGGTCCGGGCGGCCAATACACCGGCCGGACGTACGGCGACTACGAGGAAGCCGCCCAGGCCTTCTGCCGCGCGATGCTCGACGTGTGGCGCGCGGGAGACGAATATGGGCACCTGTTCGCGTTTCCGAAGTGCGACTTCCATATCAACGCCGACACGTTCTGCGATCCGAAGCAACTGGAACTGCTGGAGTATGCGTGCCAGATCGCCTCCGAGAACGGCGTGCCGTACTTCGTCTTCGACCGCGACGAGGTGACCCTGAGCGCCTGCTGCCGCCTGCGGACCACCATCGACGACGATTACATGGTCAAGCACCCCGAGAGCATGCGGTTCTGCGGGTTCCAGAACGTGACGATCAACCTGCCGCAGGCCGCCTACCGCGCCGGGCCCGGCAACTGGGACGACCTGTACCGCAACATCGCCGAGGCGATGGACATCGCGATGCAGGCCCATCTGGAGAAGCGCGACTTCGTCAAGGAGATGATGGCCGGGCCCGAGATGCCGCTCTGGCAGATTGGCAAAATCGCCAAAGACGACCGGCCGTACGTCGACCTCGACGCCGCAACCTACATCATCGGCCTCGTCGGCCTGAACGAGTGCATCGAGCACATGATGGGCGAGGAACTCCACGAGAGCGACCGGGCGATGAAGCGCGGCCTGCTGACGATCGCTCACATGTACCGTCGGGCCAAGGAATACGGTGAGCAGTACGGTCTGAAGGTGAGCCTGGAGGAGTCGCCGGCCGAGAGCGCGGCCCGACGCCTCGCGAAGGTGGACATGCAGGACTGGCCGCAGGCCAAACCCCTCCTCCGAGGCGACGTCGAGGCCGACGAGTATTACTACACGAACTCCGTTCACCTTCGGGCGGACGCGCCCGTGGACCTGCTGACCCGCATCCGGACGCAGGCCAAGTTCCACGGCATGATCGAGTCGGGCGCCATTATCCACGCCTTCGTCGGCGAGGAATTGCCGCCCGCCGAGAGCATCCTGGCACTCGTCCGCTGCACGTTTGAGAAGACCCCCGCCGCCCAACTGACGATCAGCCCCGAGTTCACCGTCTGCAACGATTGTCACCAAACGACGGCGGGCCTCCACGAGAGTTGCGGCTGGTGCGACTCCCGGGACGTGTACGGCATGACCCGCATCGTCGGGTACTTCAGCCGCATCTCGAACTGGAACAAGTCGAAACTGGGCGAACTGAAGGACCGGCATGGCGGGAATTACTCGGTGATGGGAGTTGTCCCGCCCATGCGGTCGGCCGAGATCGGCACGGCTGCAGGTTGAGGCGCGCCGAGGAGGGGGGCGCGCCTCGGCCGACGGGACGTTGATTTCGGACCCCTTGTTGACGGAGGAGCCGGGAGCCGCAAGGCTGTCTTCGCCGCCCCGGCTCCCCGTCGCTTCCCGGGGTCCGGTTCGGTGCGGCGGGTGCGCAAGCCCTGGGGCCGATGGATAGGGGACGCGTTTAGCGTGTCATTCCGAGCGAGCGAAGCGAGTCGAGGAATCTCGCCGTTATCCGTGTGCGGACGACGAGATTTCTCCGCTCGGCCGTACGGCCTCGGTCGAAATGACATCGCTTCGAGAGCACGCTAAACAGGTACACGGAAGGGGACGCGGGTCGTGCAGACGGTGCAAGAGCAGGACCAGCCGTACCGGGGCGGAACGAGCGGCGTCAAGTACCTGTTCCGCGGGCCGAGGATCGACTGGGGCGTCATCCTGTTCGCTCCGGGCGAGCAACTCGGCCGCCACAAACACACCGAAGTTGAGGAAACGTTCTACTTCGTTGAGGCCGAAGGCGGACGCATCATCATCGATGACGCCGAGTACCCGATCGGGGTCGGCGCAGCGTTTCGCATCGAGCCGGGAGAGGTGCACAACATCGTCAACGATACGGCCGCGCCCTTGAAGGCGGTCTTTATCAAGTCGGCCTATCTGCCGGAGGACAAAGTCAACGTCTGACGCTGCGG
>CAZEBQ010000376.1:0-4292 GCA_964510295.1 uncultured Anaerolineales bacterium
GTCTCGTCGCTCGGCGTGATCCAGGCGATGATGGGAAGCGTGCCGCGGCTGCCGCTCCGGAAGATGGACGCCTGAAAACCCATCAACTGGAACCCTTCCCACGTCGAGTTCGGGCCGTACATGAACTGCAGACCCATCCAGTCCTCGATGCCGATGAGGTCGACGGCCCGCGTGCGCGCCAGGTCGAACCAGTCGGCCGCCAGGGGGTGCCCGCCCCAGCACGCGTTGGGCGTCATGCCCATGCCGAGCCCCGACCCGCCGAAGTACGGGTGGTCGGCCACCAGCGTCGTGGCGAGCGGCCCGTCGCCGAAGTGACGGTGCAGGCTCTCGGTGTGCCACTTCAGCCGCTCGGTCATGGCCGCCTGGCGGAAACGCGACGTGTAGTAGAAGACGCGGCGGGCGGCGGACTCGCCGTCCTTCATGCGGGCCCGCAGCACGCCCGGCGTCTCGATGGGCACCAGGTCCGTGAGGCGCTCAACGCCCAGCGTCTGCGGCCGCACCTTCCTCCGGGTGAGCCACGCGCGAAAGTGGGCCAGGGCCTGGGTGTCGTCGCCGATGGGCGGGCGGCAGACCACTTCGTCGGAGAAGCCGAACGGCACGCCGGCGACCGGCCTTTCCTTGGCGCGCGAGGCGTGCTGCTTCAAGAGATCATCGATCGCGTCGCGCGTCGCCCCCGGACCCAACGCCACGCGGTGGGTGTGGCCGGGAACGGCGAAATCAAACCGCTCGCGGACCTCCGGCCGCTGGTTGCCCACCACGTTGAACCCCAGGAGGCGAAGGACCTCGGCCTCCTTCAGGTTGAGTTCGGCTCGCTGCGGGCTCCAGAAACTCGTCTGGACGATGAGCCGCTTCGGCGCGACCCGTTTGCCGCCCGTGGCCTCGCGGGCCCACCGCAGGCGGCGCTCGGTCATCCGGCTTGCCGTCTCCAGGTGCGCGGCGTCGCGCTTCGGGTCGGGCGAGACGAGAAAACTCGTGAGCGACCCCCGGTAGGTCTCCTCGAACCGTTTGACGACGGCCGCCTCGTTCGGGGCGGTCGCGATCTCGATGACCACCCGCCGCCGGTCGGCCGCGGGGTCGGTGATGAAGTCGGCCGTCACGTTGGGGAACTCCGCGACGCCTCCCGCGCGCTTCAGCCGGCCGTGCAGCCGGTCGCCGGCGTGGCGGCCAAGGTCAAACCACGGCGTGGGGGTGCCGGCGGGCAACCGCGCGGCGGTGTCCTTGTCGGCCCCGGCGGGCCAGACCGTCTTCGGCAGATACCACGGCGCGTTGTGGATGTACCCGCCCAGGCGGACGTAGTAGACGCCCTGCCCGGGTTCGAGCATCCTGAACCGGACGAAGACGTCGCCCGCCGCCGGAGACGCAGGGACGAGCGCTGCCGCAAGCGCGGTGACGAGCCAGATCGCCATCTGTCGCACGCCACGCGGCGGTCCTGCGCGAGTCTTGCGCGGTGGGTCTCCGCAAAGGTTGCGCGGTGGGTCTCCGCAAAGGTTGCGCGGTGGGTCTCCGCAAAGGTTGCGCGGTGGGTCTCCGCACCCACCGCGAATGACGCATGTGCGCCGCGGGTACGGAGACCCGCCGCGCCCCAACGATGGAGTGCTTCTGGTGGACAGCCAAGACACGTTCCCGCCGCGCCCAAGCGTTGGAAGGCCTCTGCCGGACATGTTCGACACCATCTCGCCTCACCCAAGACCAAGGAGCACGGTCAGACTACCGGCGCTCGGCGCGCGGTGCAAGGATCACGGCGGGCAGGACTGTCGCAGGGGAGGCGGCCGGGCCACAACGCAGGGAGGTCGGCACACCAAGACGAAAGCGGCCGCGCCCTGGCACGGCCGCTTCGAATCGCTCAACAGATCAGGGCTGTCGTCTGATTCAGGCCCGACGGCGCCGGGACACCAGTCCAATGACGCCCAGCCCCAACAGTGCCAGCGTCGCCGGTTCGGGAAGGAGCCGGACTTCGCCAATCTGCATGCTGTTGGCGGCGCCGGCGTCCTTCAGCGTCGGAAAGATGACCTCGTACATGAGGAACGCGCCGGGGGTCTCGGCGGCGAAGGCAAACTCCATTTCGGTGAAGCGGACGTCGGGAAGCGGCGTCGGCAGATCGGTTACGATCGGCAACCAGTCCGCACCGTTGTTCGACCCGGTGATCGTGACGCTGGCCGGGTCACGCGGAGCCGAGTCGTTCGCGGTCGTCAAGGCAATCCCGGTCAGTGGCGCCGGGCCGTAGGAGTTCAGCGTGACCCTGAAACCGGAGTTCCAATCCAGGAAGTTGAGGTACTTGGTGTTGGAGTCGTTGTCGATGGCTTTCTCGACGGTCTCGTTAGGAGGCGGATTGTCGCCGCCGGGCGTCGAAACCTGACCGTCGCCGTCATCCTGACCATGGACGAGCACGATCGTGTCGGTCGGTTGCGTCACATCGGCAATCGGCGCAGCCAGGGCCGAACCCCAGAGTCCAACCACAAACCCCAGCGCCACGAAGGTCTTGACCAGCGTGTCCATTGCCTCTCCCCTACTCTGGTGCGCGCCATCGTATGGTCCAACCGCCGACCAGCGGCCGTACCCTCCGGGCAACCGAAGACCACCAAATGCACAGGGAGCCGGCATGTTCCCTCCGACTCCCGCCTTGACAGTATAATGCAAGAACGCCCACGAGTCAAATTCCGAGGGCGGAATTGTCGAAATCAGCCCGCAAAGGCCGATTCCTGGCCCGCCAGAGGGCCTCTCGCGACGCACCTTGCGCGGCGGGCAATCCTGCCCGCCGCGCATGAAGCCGCCAGAGCGCGGTGGGCAAGATTGCCCACCGCGCGGGTCATCGCTAAACAAGAATGTGAACTGCTCTAAGCGGGGTCAGGTAAGTTTCTTGCGGTTGATGCGCCTGCGGGTCGAGGCCTGGAGTGAAACACTCCGAAATCCGCAATCGTTTTCGCGCCCCCTTTGACAAGCAGGCCCTCTGCTCGTATCATGGTGAGCCTTGAACCTCGGACGCGAGATGGAAGGGGGCAGGCCTGTGGCCACTTGCGAGAACCAGCAGAAGAACCTGGTGGACTGTACGTGTACGTACTCGTGCAGCAAGCGTGGCATCTGCTGCGAATGCGTGGCGTACCACCGGTCGCTGGGCGAGTTGCCCGGATGCTTCTTCCCGCCGGAGGCCGAGAAGACCTACGACCGCAGCATCCGCAAGTTCATCGAGGTGATGCAGGGCTAAGCGGCTGTTTCAAATCCCCTCTCCCCTGGCGGGAGAGGGTAGGGTGAGGGGGGATAAGCGGGCTTATTCGGGGCTTGTCACCCTCACCCCATCCCTCTCCCATCAAGGGAGAGGGAGTTATGAAACAGCCTCTAAGCGGCCAAGGCGGAGCCGGGTGGCATGATCGTCCTCATCGACAACTACGATTCGTTCACCTACAACCTCGTCCAGCGCCTCGGCGAACTCGACGCGGAACTCGACCTGCGCGTCTTCCGCAACGACAAGGTGACCCCCGAACAGATCGAGGCGCTCGGACCCAGCCACATTATCATCTCGCCCGGCCCCTGCACGCCGCGCGAGGGAGGCGTCTCGAACCAGGTCATCCGACACTTCGCCGGAAAGGTGCCCCTGATGGGCGTCTGCCTCGGACACCAGTGCATCGGGTTCACCTTCGGGGCCGAGGTCGTCCGGAACCACCGGCTCATGCACGGCAAGACCAGTATGATTACGCACGATGGGAGGACTCTCTTTGAAGGCATCACGAATCCATTTGAAGCCACACGGTACCACAGCCTCATCATCCGCCGCGACACCCTGCCCGGCGACTTCGAGATCTCGGCCTGGACCGACGAGGACGAGATTATGGGCATCCGCCATCGCCGATGGCCGCTGGAAGGTGTCCAGTTTCATCCGGAGAGTTTTCTGACACGCCAGGGGCACGCCCTGCTCCGGAATTTCCTGCAGATGGCGTAACCCGCCGGGCCGATACGCCACAGGACGACCGCGCTACTTTGCGCGGCGGCCTTCCCAGGCCGCCGCGAAAGGCCCTGGGACGCTTTCCTGGCGGCCTGGGAAGGCCGCCAGGCGGGCACAAAGAGCCAAGTAGCGTTGTGGGATTCGGACGACCGCGCCGGCGGCACCCGGGACGGTTGCGCAGCGGACGGCATCAGGCGTATAACGTACCGACGGCAGGGGGTCAAAGACGCAGGTGGAGGTCCAACGTGATCCGGTTCCAGTGTACGTGCGGAAAATCATTGAAGGTCGACGACTCGGTCGCCGGCCGTAAGGCAACGTGCCCGCACTGCGGCAGTCAGGTCCGCGTGCCGGCCGA
>CAZEBQ010000377.1:0-4253 GCA_964510295.1 uncultured Anaerolineales bacterium
TCTGGAACCCCCGCATCATACTCGCCAACCAGCAGGGCATCATCGCGAAGGCGCTGCCCGACGTCGGCAATGCCAACGGCGTCATCGGCGGATCCATGGCCACGGACCTGTCGTTGCGCGACTGGCGAATCCTGAAACACGAGACGCTGGCCGAGGCGTACCGACCCATCGAGCAGATCCGATCGGCCGGTTTTGTCTTTCGGTTCGAGGCCCGGCGCTACGTGGACTACTACCTTTGGCAGGTCATCCTGCCGTTGACCGTGGTGGTCGTCATGTCGTGGGTGGCCTTCTGGATCGATACCGAGCACGTCGGCGTGTCGCCGGCGAACCGGGCTTCCGCAAGGGCCGCCCGTCAATCACGGTGCCGGCGCGCCTCTACCGCCGCCGCCGGCGGAGGGCCAGGCCCGCCGCGCCCAGGGTCACGAGGATGAGCGTCGCGGGTTCGGGGACGCCCTGGACGATCGAGCCGCCGCCGACCGTGGCCGTCGGCGCGATGTTGGCCACGCCGCAGTAGACGGTCCGCCCGTTGAGGTCCAGGCTGGACCCGTCGCCCACGGTCAGCAGGCGGACGTAAAGCATCTCGTTGCCGGCCCCGTCGCCGAGGTTGTCGATGTCATCGACGAGCCGGACGTGGCCGATGTCGGCGCCGCCGATGACCAGTCCGCCCAAGGCGAAGTTGCCGTCCAGGCCGCCCGGGTCGGCGCCCATATCCAGTCCGGCGACCTCGAAATCGTCCGTGTCACCGTCGCCGCCCTCGAAGATGAACCGGGTAGAGTTAAGGCCGAGGAGGTCGTCCGGGTTGGTGCAGTAATTGCATACCTCGGTGCCGGTCAGGTGAATCGTGGCGCCGGGGACGGCGTCGAAGACGCCGCCGTCGTAGAAGGTCAGCGTTTCCGAGACGGTGACGTCGGCGGCCGCGCCGGTCAGGGCGAGGGTGCTGCCGCCGCGCACGTACAGATTGGCCACCGTGAGGCTGCCGCCCGACATGCTGTAGGACCCGTCGCTGGTCCTGCCGACGTAGAGGGTCTGGGCCGAGACGTCGCCGCCGGTCTGGTCGAACTCGGCCACGGCGCCGTAGATGGTGCCGTCGCCCAGGTCGAGGCGCTGGCCGACGCTCAGGTTGCCGGCGTGCATCTCGTAGCGGGCGGCGTGGGAGAACGACCCGCACAGTTTCATACCGGCGGCGATGGTGTGCGTGCCGCCGTGCTGGACGAACAGGCCGTTGCCCGCGGCCCCGACCTCGACGCTCGGGGTGTTCAGGACGACGGTGTCGTACAAATGGTATTCGCCGGTGGCATTTCGTCCGAGGTGCAGTTCCGACGCGACGGTGTGGGTCCCGCCCCACTGGGTCAGGGTACCCTTGCCGTTAACGCCGACGTGTTCGTTGCGGTTCACGGTGAGGGTGCCGCTGTGAAGCGTGTAGGTGCCCTCGTTCGAATAGCCGAGGAAGAGGTCGGTGCCGGTGGTGTGCTGGGCCGAGTCGGTGTGGTCGAAGAGCCCGGATTGGCCCCCGCCGCCCACGATGGTGAGGTCGGTCTGGAGGACGGCGTCATTGCGGAGGTAGTACTCGCCGACGCCCGTGCCGCCGTATCCGATGTAGAGCCGGAAGTGGGCAACGTGCGTCCCCCCGCTCTGGTCGATGACGCCGGTGCCGGTGCCGTCGGCCAGTTCCGTCCCGGAGGTCGTCGTCAGGCTGCCGCCGATCATCTGGAGCGTGCCGTCGCCGTTTTCGCCCACGGTGAGAGAGACACAGGTCTGGCCGGGCTGGGACAGGACGGCCGTTCCGCCGTTCCGGATGACGGGGTAACTCTCCGGTGCGTACGGGACGTACCCCTGGCCCCAGTTGAGCGGCTCGTGCCAGGAGCCCGATCCCACGTGCACCCAGTAGTTGATGGAGCCGGCTTCCGCCTAGCCGAAAGCAAGGAGCACAATCGCCGCCGCGAAGGCGGCTCTCCACGTCGGGCACGGGTACGGCCACCGGCGCTGCTGTTCGGACAGACTCATCCTTGCCGTTCGCATGAGGTCTCCCCTTTCGACGTGGCACGCCCTCGTGCGGCCACCGTTCGCGGTTCCGGGCCGGCGCAGAGGCCTCGGTGTCCGTGGTAAGACCTCAGCCTTGCGAGGGCGCGGCTGGACGGGCGCGCATCGCTGTGGCCGGCCGGCGTGATGCGGCCGGTCCGTAGCAGGCATGTCTGAGAATCCCCGCGTCGCTCTCTCAGCCCAAAGGCTGCACCGATGCCTGGGCCAGGCAAACCGTGCATTATACTACACTTGGCGCCGGAAGTTAAACCACGGCCAACGTTTTCGCTATCGTGATGTGGTTTTGCGGTTTACCGGATGGTTTATGGATGGCTCGCAGGCCGCGCGGTGGGCGGGGTTCCTACCGTTCCCGGGCGGCTTCAGAAGACCGTGGCCGCGAGGGCGTTGCGGTAATTCGGTCTCGGCCAGACGGAGGTTGGCTCTCGCGCGGTCGGGGTAAACGGGAGATTCTGCAACGGGTGACGGTGAACCGTACCGTGAGCGATGTAAGTCTTTGTCTGGTAGAGACAACGCCGTCCGGCATTCTCGCCGAACGGCCCTCTTCGCGTTTTGGTCGGGGCGACTGTACAGAGTTCGAACCGGTCAGCCAACGCCTTCGACCACTCGTGGCCGCCTTTCTTGAGCCGCCGGAGGCGCATGTCGTCAGCGCGACCCGAATATGGCGGCAGTCCGCCTGAGATTGGTTCCGATGTTGCCGGTTGGGGAACCGCTTTGGGGTCACTTTGGGCTCATTTGGGGCCGCTTTGGGTTTATGCCTGTAGAGGGTGATCTCGTCGCTGAGCCGCCACCGGGCGTTTGCCACCGGTGACAGCGCGCCCTCTGACGACGAGCCACGATGTGTGCAAGAAACGGGCGGCCGCGAGGGCCGCCCGCCGAGTCCGTTGCCTGTCGTGCCGGTCACTTCCGCCGGCGGCGGACGAGAAGACCTGCCCCGCCGATGGCCAGCAAGGCGAGCGTGGCGGGTTCGGGCACCGGGTTCGCCAGGTTCACCGCGCTGGTGCCTTCGAGGTAGATGTCGTCGATCCAGAGGGGATCGCCGCCACTGCCGCCGCTGGCCGCCTTGATATAGAACTTGACGAGATTGACGTTGGTGCTCGTGCGGAAGTCGAACACGGTTTGGCCGCCGGAATCGAGCTGATCTGCGGGCGTGGCCGCCTCGCCGGGGCGGTCATGCAACCAGACTTGGGTGTCGTCTGAGTCGTTGTTCACCAGCGCCCAGAGGTTGTACCAGGTGGCCGGCACCAGCGTGGTGAGGACATCGTAGTTCAGGCCGTTGTGAATCTCGAGGCGGTCGGCCGCACTGACTCTGCGGAGCTCCGGGCCGAAATGATCGACTTCGAACGGCGACTCCAAATGCGACATGCCGAACGAGTAGGCGTGCTGGCCCTCGAAGCGGAACCGCAGGAAGAGCATCCGAGTCTGTTGGTGCGGGATCGTCGCACTCTTGTGCAGCACGCCGGGGGTGGCCGTTACCTTGAGGGCCTGATTGGGACCTTCAGCCGGGAGCGTCACCACCTGGCTGGTCGGGCTGGTGGCAACCCAACCGTCTTGGCCGTTGATCGCGGCGAGATTGAGGCCTTCGAAATCCTCGACGAGCAGGAACCCGCCCCGTGCCGCGCCCGTGGCAAGGCCCAGTGCCACACACACGATACAGGCAACCTGCCGCCCCGTCCGGTAACCGGTTCTCATCGTCCTCGCTCCTTTCCGGAAGGGAAGCCCGTCCACGCGGTGGATCGGGTTTCCCGGGTGTGGCCCGTAGGCCTCTCCGACGGAATCCCCCAGTCGGCCTCCGTGTAGGCGTAAGCGTTCCTGACCTGCGACCGCGTCGCCTGGGCGCAGCAAAAAAGCCCGCGCCCCGCTCGCACGCAGGCTCGACCCCGGAAGGCCAAACGTCCCCCACAACTCCATACAGATTATACCCCCAAGACGGCAGCGAGGCAACCCTGAAATCTGCTCTCGGCCGTCCTGGGTTGTGACGCCAGCGGAAGCTTGCCTGGTTTCGCTGCCCTCATCTGGCGGCAGTTGCTCGGCCCAGCCCAGCCCCGTCGGCGGCCCATTCAGGTCGGCAGCAAGCCGGCGGTTTAGACTCCTGGGGTGACTGGGGTGGGTTTGAACGGCGCGCAAACACAAAGGGCTCCGGCACTTACCGAAGCCCTTTCATCGCGTGGTCGGGGCGACTGGATTTGAACCAGCGGCCTCTGCGTCCCGAACGC
>CAZEBQ010000378.1:0-4245 GCA_964510295.1 uncultured Anaerolineales bacterium
CGTTACAGATTCTCCTCCTCCGGCATGATCTGCGTGCATTTGGTCAGGAGGAAGTAGTTGCGTTTGCCGTAGACCGTCACGATGCCGGAGACGCGCCAGCGTGCCTTCTTCTTGGCATAGTTGGTCCGGCTTTCGAGGTACTCGCGCCAGGAGTTTTCGAGCAGTTGCATCGGTTTGTCGCCGGAATCGAAGACGAAGACGGCCCGGCCGATCTTGTCCATTTCGAGGCGGCCTTCGCGGTTGAACAGCCGCTTGCCTTCCTCGACGATGTTTGGGGGCTTGACGCGGACGGGCGGCAGGCCCGGCTTGAAGGGGTTGTCGTCCACTTCGGGGATCGGCGGGATCTCGACGTCCGGCAGCGGTGGCGGCGGCGTGACCGGAGGCTCCTCCGCGGGACGCGGCGGGTCGGTCCGGACGGGCTTGGCCGTGACCGCTCCGTTCGTCGCTTCCCCGCCGCGAACCCGCGCCACGGTCGTCCAACCGACGCCCATCGCTGCTGCGAGGGCCAACACGACGCACACCCGTTTCATGACCATGCACCTCCCATGACTCGCCGGCCTCACGCTTGCGGCGGGCAGCCGCCTTCCGCACGGGTCGCCGGCCGGCGCGCCTATTACTACAACGCCACGTCGCCATTTCGCGCGGTGGGTCGGACCCTGCCCTGAGCCTGCCGAACGGGGACCCACCGCGCAAGACTCGACCTGCCGCGCGGCAATCCTGGTCACGGTCCGGCCTGGAACGGTTACCGGCTGCTGCGCTCGAGGCGTCGTTCCATCTCGTCGAGGCGTCGTTCGATGCGTTCGAGGCGTTCGAGGATGCGGCCCATGTCTTTGCCGACGTCGTAGGGCTCGCGTTCGGGCTTCGTTCCGGGAATCCTGGGTGCGGGTATCGGCGGTCGCCGTTTGCCCTGCTGCTCGCCCCACTGCTTGGCCCACTGCTCAAGGCCCGGCTGCATCTTCTCGAGGTACTCGCGCAGTTGCGGCATGTTGCCGAAGAGGTCACTGAGAAGCGGCATGCCTTTTGTTTGCCCGGGAAGGTCGCGCGGCGGCTCGCCGAGTGCGACCCGGGCCTGGCGGCGTTTGCCCATGCGGTAGTAGCGGATCGTGACGCGGTCGCCGGCCTTGTGGGCGCGGATCGCCTCAACGAGTTCATCGGGACCGCCGATCTCACGGTCATCGACATGGGTAACCACGTCGCCCGGCTGGAGTCCGCCCTTGGCGGCGGGACTGTCGTCGCTCAGGCTGTTGATGAGGACGCCCGTGTCGGTGCCGGCGATTTCGCGCATCTCGTCGGTCAGCGACGCCGCCATGACGCCGAGGAAGGCTCGCTCCGGCTCATCCTTCTGAGGTGGGGGCTCCGTCCGGGGTTCGTCGTCCCGCTGCTCGCGCGGGACCGTGCTGCGGTGCGGGCGCGCCTCGCCTTTGCCCAGGATGACGGTCTCGCGCATGCGGCGGCCGTCGCGGGACCATTCGAGACGGATGCGGTCGCCTGGGCGGCGCTGGCCGATGTAATCGGCGAGTTGCTGAGGCGTCTCGATCCGCTTGCTGTCGACCCGCGTGATGACGTCGCCTTCTTTCAGTCCGGCCTTCTCGGCGGCGCTGCCCGGCGTCGTGCCGCGGACAACGGCGCCGGCCTTGACGCCGGCCCTCTCGGCCGTCTCCTCGTCGAGGGGCGAGATCATGACGCCGAGGACGCCACCGCCCTTGTCGGGGTCCTCGTCGCCCTTGCGGCCGGAGCGAGCGAAGGAGTAGACACGCACCTGCCCCTTGCCGTCGAGTTCAACGTCCTTGCCGGGATCAACCTCTTTGCCGTTGACCCACATGCGGACCCTGGGCTGCTCGCCCGGCTTCTCGGCGCGGGTCTCCACGCGAACGCTGACCTGGCCGGACGAGGCCCCGGCGCCGGCCTTGCCGCCCTTGGCACCGTCGGTGTCGACAAAGGTCTGGACGTTGATCTGGCCGAGGGCGTCGGCCGAAATCGGCTCGCCGGGCTTGACTTCCTTGCCGTTGATCCAGATGCGTGCGGCCGGCTCTTCGCCGGGCTGCTGCATGCGGACCTCGACCTGCGTTTGCGGCTGCTCCGCTTCCGTCTCCTTGGCCTGGGCGGCAACCGCAACGAGCGTCACCGCCAGGGCCACGACCGTCCAATGAGCCCACTTGCCTGTCATCGCGTGCTCCTTTCCTCTCCTGTCACCACCTTCTTCTATCATATCGCCCAAGACCGGCGAAGGAAACCAGTTTTGCGGTGGTTGGGCGCATCGGCCCCGCTTATAATCACGTCACCCTACACACGCTCGCGGGGCGGGAGTTTATGCGGCGAATTCGGGTGCCGGTACCCGATAGGCCGCCGGATGAACGCCGGTGTCGCAACCGAGCAGCGGTCCAACCCGGAGGGTATCTCGACCGATGGCTCACGGTCTGGTGCGCATCATCGTCAACCCCATCTCGGGTCGCGGGCACGACCGGCGGTTCGTTGAGGCCCTGGCGCGTCACCTGTCGCTGCGTGCCTTTCCGGTTGAGATGATGCCGACCGGCCGTCCGGGCCACGCCCACGACCTTGCCCGCGAGACGCCGGAAGAGGCGCGGTGCGTCGTCAGCATCGGCGGCGACGGCACCCATCGCGAGGTCCTGTCGGGCCTGGTGGGCCGGTCCGTGCCGGCGTGCATTGTTCCCTCGGGCACCGAGAACGTCCTCGGCCGTACGTTCGGGCTGACCGGCACGCTCCGCGAGACGGCGGCCCTGATCCAACACGGCCGGACGGTGGACGTGGACGTGGGCCTGGCCGGCGACCGGCCGTTCGTCATGTTCTCGGGTGTGGGGTTCGACGCCGAGGTGGCCCGGGAGGTCCAGCGTCGGCGGCACGGCCCCATCATCCGTGCGGCGTACTACGGGCCCATCGTGCGGAAACTGGTCCATTACGACTTTCCGCTCATCACGGTCACGGTGGACGGGCAGCGGTTGGCCGACGACGCCGGAGTGGTGTTCATCGCCAACACACCGCTCTACGGTGGCCGCATCCGCTTCGCGCCGCGCGCCCGCGGCGACGACGGGCTGTTCGACGTCGTCTGTTTCCGGACGCCGTCGCGGTGGCAGATGCTGATGCACTACATGCGGACGTGGCGGGGCACGCACATGGATCATCCGCTTGTGGCCGCCGCCCGCGGCAAACGCATCGAGGTAACGTGCGCCCAACGCGACCTGCCCGTCCAGGCCGACGGCGACGTGGTCGCGACGACGCCGCTCGTCTACACGCTGCGGCCGAAGGCCGTCCGGCTGCTGATTCGGCCCGACGCCGCAACCTAGCCGGACGAAGGAGATCAAGATGCCACAGCGACAAGCAACCGTTGGCGACGAGGTCCTGACGAGCGGGCGACTCTTTCTCATCAGCGGGCCGTGCGTGATCGAGTCGGAGGATCTCTGCCGCCGCGTCGCGGAACACATGAAAGCGGTCTGCGAGCGGCTCGCCATACCGTACGTCTTCAAGGCCTCGTACGACAAGGCGAACCGGACGAGCGTTTCGTCGTTCCGCGGGCCGGGGTGGGACGAGGGGCTCATGATCCTGGACCGCATCCGACAGGAGGTGGGCGTGCCGGTGCTGAGCGACGTCCACAGCGTCGAGGAGGCCAAGAAGGCCGGCGGCATCCTCGACTGCCTCCAGGTGCCGGCCTTCCTCTGCCGCCAGACCGACCTGGTGCAGGCGGCCGCCAAGTGGGGCAACGCCGTGAATCTGAAGAAGGGTCAGTTCCTCGCACCGTGGGACATGAGGCACGTGGTCGCCAAGGCCGAGGATGCGGGCGCCGTGAACATCCTCGTGACCGAACGCGGCGCGAGTTTCGGCTACAACCGCCTGGTCTCCGACATGACCGGCATCCCATCGCTCGCCGAATTCGGACACCCCGTCGTCTTCGACGCCACGCACAGCGCCCAGGAGCCGGGCGGCCTGGACACGGCCACGGGCGGCAGCCGCGAGACGGCTGCGCTGCTTGCAAAGGCGGCCGTCGCGGCCGGGGCCGACGGACTGTTTCTCGAAGTTCACCCCGATCCGGACAACGCCAAATCCGACGGCCCCAATTCCATCGCGCTCTCGGATATCGACGCGCTGCTGGAGACATGCCTGGCAATCAAGGCGGCCGTGCGCGCCACCGACACGCCGGGCAAGCCCGGCGGCTAACCTTCACGCCGGGCAAGCCCGGCGGCTAACCTTCGCGCCGGGCAAGGTCGGCGGCTAACCTTCGCGCCGGGCAAG
>CAZEBQ010000379.1:0-4228 GCA_964510295.1 uncultured Anaerolineales bacterium
GTGTTTAGCGTTGTCATTCCGAGCGAGCGAAAAAGAGTCGAGAGCCTGCCCTGAGCGCAGCCGAACGGGAATCTCGCCGTTATGCGTGTTCGGACGACGAGATTTCCTGCGGGCACTCGGGCTGCGGCGCTCCGCTCGCCCTCGCCTTTGGCGAGGGCTCGGTCGAAATGACATCGCTTCGAGAGCACGCTAAACAGGTACGCGGCGCAGCCGCAGCCGTGGGCACGCGGTGTCCAACACGGCCGCCCTTCGGGCTGCCGTGCCACCCGCCGTGGTTGTCATTCTGAGCGCAGCGAAGAATCTCGCCGTGGTCTTTGGCGTGTGGCGTGGGGCAGAACGGACTCACGGCGAGACCCTTCGACCCCGCGATGCGGGCTCTCAGGGTGACAGATTGCACGATACCACCGTCGCCAGAAAGAATTGCCACACCCCCGCAAAGGCATGCACAGGCCGGCGGCACGGTGGCGCGGCGGGTACGGGGACCCGCCGCGCAGTCTGCAAGTGAGGCACGGAAACTCGTTGACGCCGAACGGTCGGCGTTGATACGATTGGCGTGTCAGGTCGCACGCCACAGAGCCGGAAAGGAGCCGCCATGAACCAGACCCCGGCTTCATTGCCTTCCCCTTCGGACCGTCCCGCCACCCCCCTCGGCGTCCTGGAGGCCGTCGGCATGGGCTGGCGGCTGATGATGAGCGATTTCTGGCGGCTGTGGGTGGTGGCGTTCGTGATGCTGCTGATTATGATGGCCGCCGGCATGTTTGGCCTGCCGGCGCAAATCCTGGTCGGGCCACCGATGATGGCCGGCCTGTTTTATGTTATCGCGAAGCGGATCGACGGCGGCCGGGCCGAGGTGGGCGACCTCTTTGCCGGATTCAAGGAACGGTTCGGCCCGTCGGTGGTCGGGATGCTGCCGGTGACGGCGGCGGGCATCGCTCTGGGTTTTCTCATCATCGCGGCCCTGGCCGTGCTGTTCCTGGTGGGCGGCGGCATCGTTGCGGCGGCCGAGGGCGAGGAGGAGGTTGTGGCCGTCGTGGTCGTCAGCGGCCTCGTACTGTTCGTTGCCATTGAACTGCTCCTCATCCTCGGGTTCAGCATCTTCGCCGTCTTCTTCTGTTTCGTGCCGGCGGCCGTGTGGGACCATCCGGAGTCGGGATGGCAGGCCGCCAAGGCATCGATGCGCCTGGTGAGGAACCATTTCCTGCCGATGATCGGCTTCATCCTCGTGTTCTGGGCCATCGGGACGGCGGCCAACGTCATCGGCATGCTGGCCTGTTGCATCGGGGTCTTCTTTACGGTGCCCCTGCTAATCGTGTGGGAGTACGCCGCACTGCTGTACCTGTACCGTTCGTGGACGGGCCGGCCGCTGGTTCAGGCGGCGGCGCCCGAGGCCGATGCTGCGGCAGGCGGAAACTGATTGAAGACGTCGGGGCTCAGGCCACCGATTTGAGATCTCAGATCTCAGATTACCGATGTCAGACCGCTTGCGAACCTGGACAAGGAGCCAGTCATGACCGACCTTTTCCCCGACGATGTGCAGCAGGACTTCAGCGGCGGGGGCGCCATCGGCGTCATGGACGCCGTCCGGATGGGCTGGCGACTCATGATGGCGGATTTCTGGCCGGTCTGGGTCGTTGGTCTGGTGGCGTACGCGATCCTGGCTGCCATAGGTGTGGTGGGAGGTGTCATCGGTATCGTCCCCATTCTGGGCCCGATCGTCAACGGTTGCATCCAACTGGCGGCGGGCATCTTCGTCCAGCCGCCTATCATGGCCGGTCTGTTCTACGCGATCCGCAACTGTATCGACGGCACTCCCGCGCAGGCGGGAGAGGTCTTCGAGGGTTTCCGCCAGCGGTATTGGCAGTCGGTTGTGGCCATGCTTTTGCCGAACATCATCGGTCTTGTGGCCGGCGTGCTGATCGGCGGGATTATCGCCGGGGCGGTCGTCATCGGCGACGACATGGGCAGCGATGAGGAGATCGCCGTCGCGGTGGGTATCGCGCTGGCCATCGTCATCCCCCTTGCGATCATCCTGTGTCTGGTGATGCTGCTGTTCTTGTTCTCGTTGCTGGCCGTGTGGGATCATCCGGAGTCCGGTTGGCAGGCGATGAAGGATTCGGTCCGCCTCGTGAAGGCCCACTACTGGTCGTGCATTGGCCTGGCCTTGCTGTTTACGGTGTTGGCCGTGGCGGCGGCACTGGCAGGGCTCATCGCTTGTTGTGTCGGCGTGTTCTTCACCATGCCGGTGCTGATGGTATGGTGGAGCGCCACGCTCATCTACCTGTACCGCTCGTGGACGGGCCAGCCGCTCGTGCAGCCGCTCATGGCCGAGGAGCCGCCGGACGAAGGCATCGGTCCCGTGCCGCCGACCGACATTGAACCGCCGCCGCCCGCGCCGCCGATACCGTAAGGCACTGACGCAGCCGCGCTACACGGCCAAGGCGCAGAACTTTGTGATGGGTGTGGCAACGATTTCTCGCTCGATGCGCCCCGGTCGCCGGCGTTAGGTTGTCATTCTGAGCGAGCGAAGCGAGTGAAGAATCTCGCCGTGGTCACGGGCACAAGGCCGGGCGCACGGCGAGACCCTTCGGCCCCGCTTTGCGGGGTCTCAGGGTGACAAATGCGCATCCACACGCGCCGCCAGAGAAACTTGCCACCGCCGTTCTCAGGGAGGACGCTCGAATGAGTCAGAGTCCACCGACGGCTGCAGACGCGACCGCCGCCGCCGACCTGGGCGTCATCGACGCCATGCGGATGGGCTGGCGCCTGCTGATGGCCGATTTCTGGATGCTCTGGCTCCTGGCGTTCGTCAAGGGCGCCGTCGAGTTGGGTGTCGGCATGGCGACGTGCTGCCTGTGCTGTCTGGCGCCCATCGTGGGGTTCTTTGTGAAACCGCCGCTCATGGCCGGCCTGTTTCGAGGCGTAGCGCGGCGGGTGGACGGCGGCCCGGTGGACGTGGGCGACTTGTTCGCGGCGTTTTCGGTGTGTTACTGGCCGAGCGTTCTGGCGGGGCTGCCGGTGGTGGCCATCGACGGCCTTGCTGCCATCATTCAGAACGTTGGCCAGAATTGCATCCGCATCCCCATCCAGATTGCGGCCCCCCTGGCCGAGGAGATGGGTGCATCGGATGAGGAGACGGCCGTTGTGCTGTTCGGCATCATTGCCGTGGGCGGCCTGTTGGCCGTGTTGGCGACGGCGGTCGGTTTCGCGTTGGCCGCAGCGCGGTTCTTCTTTCAGTTCGCCCTGGTGGCCGTCTGGGACAGCCCCGATTCGGGGGTCGAGGCCCTCAAGACGGCCGTGGGGTTTGTGAGGACGCGTTTCTGGTCGGTCATCGGCCTGGCGGTGCTGTTCATTCTGCTGGAGATAGCGGCGGGCCTCGTGGGTCTGCTGGCGTGCGTGGTGGGGATCCTGATTACGGTCCCCGCCGTCACGGTCTGGTACTACATCACGATGGTGTACCTGTACCGCTCGTGGACGGGCCGGCCGCTGGTTCAGCCGATACCTGCCCCGGGTCCGGATGCGGGCGCGGCGGGGGGCGACGCGCCGGTGCCGCCGTCCGATGTGCTGCCGCCAGAGGCCTGAGACTCGCGTGACACGAACGATGGATCCCCGTGAGACCGTTGGCCCCAACCGGACCGTCCGCCGGGCTGACCGCCTCTTCCACGGCATCGCGGCGGGGGGGTTGGCGATCATGTTCGCGGTCAGTCTGCGGCCGGTGGACCTGGCGTCCCTTCCGCCGACGTTCGGCCCGGCCGCCGCCGGCGGCTCCATCTGCTTCCTGTGGCGGACGACCCACGTGCCGTGCCCGACGTGCGGCATCACGCGGTCGTTTTACGCCCTCGGGCAGGGGGCGCCCGGCGAGTCGGTGGCGTTCCATCCGCTCGGGCCGGTCCTGTACGTTCTACTGGCCGTCGTGATGGTGCGGTCCGCCGGCGTGGCGCTGCGCGGCCGCACGTGGCTCGACCGGACCGCCCGGGCCCTCGTCTGGTCGATTCCGGTCCTCTGCGTCGCGACGCTCATCGTGTACGCCGCGCGGCTGGCGCTGTTCTTCGCCACGGGCACGGGAGGCGAGGCGTGGCGCACCTCGCCGCTCGGCCGGCTCATCTCGCTGCTGTCGTGACGAGATGAAGGTGGTGTGGTCACTACAATGCGATGAGACCTTTCAGCGAGGCCGCCGCTCGGCCGGGAAAAAAGCGGGTCAGGGCCACTTGGCGGTCAAACCGGGGCCGTT
>CAZEBQ010000380.1:0-4192 GCA_964510295.1 uncultured Anaerolineales bacterium
GTTCACGCGCATTGTAGATCGGCGCCCCACCCGCCGCAAGCGCACCGCGTCGGCGCGGGTGCACCGCGCCGGCGCCGCCGGCGCAGAAATGACTTTTTCTTTGCCGCAACGCGCCGTATACTCAGCCAACCGTTTCCTGGGCACGCGGTGCCCACTGCCAAAAGGTTGTACCGGACATGCCAGCCGACATCTGTGAGGCTCTGGCTCAGCGGCTCAAACTCGGCCGCGAGCGTATTGTGCCCGTCCTGGAACTTCTCGACGCCGGGCTCAGTCCCGTCTTCATCGCCTATTACCGCAAAGAGGCCACCCGTGGCACGGACGAGGCCACCATTGGCCGCATCGAGCAGGCCCGCCGCGACCTCGCTGCCGACGAAAGCCTCCGCCGCAAGGCACGGGCCATCGCCGAGCAGGCCGGCGCGCTGACGGACCGCCTGGCCGCCACCATCGCCGAAGCCGACGACCCCGATACGTTCGAGGACCTTGTGCGGCGGTTTCAACCGAGACGGCGGACGGCCGGCGTGGTTGCGGGGCTGCGCGGCCTGGGGCCGTTGGCCGATTACGCCTCGGCCGGCGCAGCCGACGGGCCCGACCTGGCGGAGAAGGCGGCCGAGTTCGTCGGTCCCGACCACGAGGTCCGATCGCCCGATGAGGCGATGACCGGCGCCGCCCACATCCTGGCCGAACGGGTTGCCGGCGACGGCCGGCTTCGCGGCATGGTCCGCCGGTTCGCCTGGGAGAAGGGCACGCTGCGGTCGCATCAGGCCGGCCCTCGGGCGAAGCAGGCCGCCGAGTTTCGCAGTTACTTCAAGTTTGCCGAGGCCCTCGGCCGCATCCCCCCGCACCGCATCCTGGCGATCAACCGCGGCGAACGAAACAAGGTCCTCAAGGTGGCAATCAACGTGCCCCTTGAGGCGCTCATGGACCACGTGCTCGGCATCACCATGCCGTCCGGCCACCGGTTCGCGGCGTTTCTGAAGACGGTTCTGGCCGACGCCCTGCAGCGGCTCGTCCTGCCGACCGTCGAACGCCACATCCGCCGACGCCTGACCGACCGGGCCGAACGCCACGCCATCGAGGTCTTCGTCGCCAACCTGCGAAGCCTCCTGATGGCACGGCCCGTCCGCGGACGACGCGTCCTCGCCGTCCAGCCGGGCTACCGGACCGGGTGCAAGATGGCCATGCTCGACCCCGACGGCGCCCTGCTCGGCGAGACGATCATCTACCCGCTCGAACCCCAGAAGAAGTGGGACGAAGGTAAGACGACCATCCTCCAGGCCATCCGGCAGCACCAGATCGAGACCGTCGCCATCGGCAACGGCACCGGGTGCCGCGAGGTCGAGGCACTGCTCTCGGAACTCATCGCCGAGCAGTCCCTCGATATCCGGTACGCCATCGTCAGCGAAGCGGGTGCGGCGGCCTACGCCGACTCGGCGCCGGCCAAGGAGGAGTTCGGCCGACTCGACGCCGCCATCCGGGCAGCCATCAGCATCGGCCGCCGGCTTCAGGACCCCCTGGCGGAACTCGTCAAGATCGATCCCCGCGCCATCGGCGTCGGCCTGTACCAGCACGACGTGAACCAGCAACGGCTCCAGCGGGCCCTCGACGAGACGATCTCTTCGTGCGTGGCGGCCGTCGGGGCCGACGCGAACACCGCCTCGCCGGCGATGCTCCGCCGGATCCCCGGCCTCGGCCCCAACCACGTGGCCGCACTCGTCGCACGCCGGGCCGAGACCCCCATCACCAGCCGCGATGAACTCAAAACCCTTCCCGGCTGGGACGAGAAGACGTTTCTGTTGGCGGCGGGGTTCCTCGGCGTCAGCGGCCCCAACCCTCTCGACGCCACGCGCATCCATCCCGAATGGTACGCCGATACCGAACGGCTGCTCGTGCACCTGGGCTACTCGCTGGACGACCTGCCGGGCGGCGAGAGGGCGCGGGCCCTGCGACAGGCCCTGCCGACGCTCTCGATCGAGCCGCTGGCCGAGGAACTCGAGATTCCCCTGGCGAGGCTGCTCGACATCGTCGGCGCGCTCCAACAACCCGGCTACGATCCGCGCCGCGGGCACCACGGGCCGATCTTCCGCCGGGCGATGCGCCGGATCGAAGACCTCCAGCCGGGCATGTGGGTCAAGGGCACCATCCGCAACGTCGTGGACTTCGGCGCGTTTGTCGATATCGGCCTGAAGGAGGAGGGGCTCATCCACATCAGCCAGTTCTCGCGCCGCTACGTCCGGAACCCCATGAAGTTCCTGCACGTCGGCGACGTCGTGGACGTGCAGATCGTCTCCATCGAGACCGGCAAGCACCGCATCGCCCTGACCCTCATCGGCGACAAGCCGCCCGGGCGCCGCGCGGCCCGCGCGCCGCCCTCGAAGGCGCCCGCCGGCGCGCCGGGGCGGTCACATCATGCGGCCCCCGCCGCCGGGCCTGCCGCCGAGACCCGACGCCGAGGACGGCCTGCTGCGGCGCGGGCCTCGGACGGCGAGCCGCCTCGGGCGGCCGCCACCGAAGGCCGCGCGCCGCGCCGCGGCGACCGACAGACCGGCAGCGGACGCCGACAGGGCCCGGGGGCGCGGCCAGCCGACCGCTCCGGCCGGCCCCGTTCCGACCGGCCCCCTCGCGACCGGCGCGACCGCCGACCCCGGACCGGCCCGCCGCGCGTCATCGTCTCCGAGGCCAAGGATGTGCCCGACGAGCGCGAGCCCGACGCCATGGGCCGGCCGAAGATCCGATGGGCCCACTACGACAGCGACCCCATCGAGGACGAGTGGGAAGTGGAAACTGTCGAAGACGAACCGGCCGACACCGAGGCCGACGAAGGCGAAGCGGGCGACACCGAGGCGGCCGAAGGCGAAGCGGGTGACCAGCAGGACCAGCCTTGACGGCGCCCGTCGAACGACGTGATGGGGCCGAGGCCCTGTTAGCCGCCGGGCTTGCCCGGCGTGCAGACACACAAAGGATTGGCGCCATGACGCTTCTCGACGACTACCGCAACGTCACCGGCTCGTACCGGATTCCCGAAACCAGCCGCGCGTGGAATCTTTACGGGGCGGGTCTGGAGAACCTGAGGCTTGAAGCGATGCCGGTGCCCGAACCGGCCGACGACCAACTCCTGACGCGCATCGACGCCGTCGGCATGTGCGCCAGCGACTGGAAGATGATCTCTCAGGGCGCCCGTCATGCCCGCATGCAGGGGCGCGACCTGGCCGCCGAGCCCACCGTTCCGGGCCACGAGGTCTCGATGACCGTCGTGAAGGTCGGCAAGGCGCTCGCCGGCACCTACAACGTGGGCGAGCGGTACGCCGTCCAGGCCGAGATCTACATCGACGGCCGGAACATCGCCTACGGCTACAAACTGCGCGGCGCCGACCAGCAGTACCAGACCATCGGCCCCGAGATTTACGGCGGTGGGTATCTGCTGCCGGTCGACGCGGCGATGGGCTACGCCCAGACCGCCCTGGCCGAACCGTGGGCCTGCGTCTATCACGCTTACAGCCACCACCGCCGGACACAAAGTGTCAAGCCGGGCGGCACGGTGTGGTACGTCGGGGCCGGGCCGCTCGGACTCATGCACATCGAGAAGGGCATTCAGGACGGGGCCGCACGCATCATCGTCAGCGAGATGAGGGCCGACCGTATCGAAAAGGTCCGGCGAAGCCTCGGTCCGCTGGCCCAACGGAAGGGCGCGGAACTGGTCGTTGTGGACCTGACGAGGGAGTCGATCGACGACCACCTCGACAAGGGCGGCGCCGACGACATCCTGGTCCTGGCGCCCGTTGCGAAGGCCGCCGAGGCCGCCCTCGAATACCTCGCCAATCATGGGTATCTCAACATGTTCGCCGGCTTCGAGAGCCGCGACAAGGCCTGGATGCGGTTCAACCTGAACGACATGCATTACGGCCAGTGGACGTTCGTGGCGACGAGCGGGTCGCCGATTGCGGCCCTCCGCCGCGCCCTTGACGACGCGGCCGCCGGCAAGATCGACCCGAACAACTCGGTCGCCTGCGTCGGCGGCATCGAAACCGTCCACGACGCCATCTACCACACCCACGAGGGCACCTACCCCGGGCGCATCGTCGTGTACCCGCAGATCGAGATGCCGCTTACGCCGGTCGAGCAGTTGGCGCCCGACGGCCGGTGGACCAAGGAGGCGGAAGCGTCGCTGCTCTCGGAGCATCTGGGGTAGGTTGAG
>CAZEBQ010000381.1:0-4188 GCA_964510295.1 uncultured Anaerolineales bacterium
CCCAACATTCTCGTTGCCGAGGGGCGCTACTGGCTGTTCTACACAGGCACCTCCAGGGAGTTCGGCAAGCCCTTCAATCCGGACTCCAAAATCGGCATCGCGGTATCGGATTCACCCGATGGCCCCTGGCAGCGCCTCGCCACCAACCCGGCGCTGAAGAACAGCGATAATCCGAAGGAATTCGACAGTCACCTGGTCGATGACGCCTGCCTGATCGTGCGTGGCGGAAAGTACTGGCTCTACTACAAGGGCCGGCAATTGGGAAAAGGTCCTCGGGCAACCCAGCTTGGGTTGGCCATCGCCGATAAACCGCAAGGGCCTTACGTCAAGGTTGAAGGAAATCCTGTCATTCCGGGAAACCACGAAGTGCTGGTCTGGCCGCAGGGCACGGGCGTTGCCGCGATGATTGGCACTACCGGCCCAAAGGCCATTGTCCGTTCCATCATGTATGCCGAAGACGGGCTTCATTTCTCGAAGACGCATAACGTTATTGATGTGCCACACGCGGCGGGCGCGTACCGGCCGGAAGCCTTTACGGATAGTGGTATCGGGAAGCGGATTCAGTGGGGTGTGCATATCGGGAAACAGGGAGGATCGCTCCCTTTCATCCAGCGGTTTGACCTTGTGGAGGCAGAGTAGATGCAGAAGCACTTGGTAGCGGTTGCTGTAGGCGCCCTGGCTGCGACGAATCTGTTGGCGGCCCCGGTGGCTGTTCAATCCCCGGACGGGCAAGTTGCGGCATCGTTTGATGTGGAAAACGGGGAATTGTTCTACTCCGTCTCCAAGGGGGGCAAACCGATTGTCGGCTCCTCCAAGGTGGAGATCTTCGCGGGTGCGACAATGGCGGTGGTCGAACAATCCATCCGCGATAACGATTCGAACTGGATGCCGGTGTGTGGCCAATTCGGCACCATCCGCGACCATCATCGCGAGCTGACGCTTTCGCTGACGGCGGACGGTATGCCGGTGAAACTGCTTTGCCGCACGTTCGATACAGGGGTCGGGTTCCGCTTCGTGCTGCCGGAGGAGTCTAAGGGCAAAGAGTTGTCGTTTTCCACTGGCTACAACGGGCTCAACAACGCGGCTACCTATTCGGGGCAGCGCGGCGCAAAAGCGGGATCTCTGGCGAAAGCCGTGAGGGTCTCCGTGCCCCTGGTGACCGAGCGTAGAGACGGCTTGCATGTTGCGTTCCTTGAGTCCGATCTCTATTCCGCAGCCGGATTCGAGAGCATGCGGATTCGCTTTTCTGCGGTTGCGAAAGGGCTTGTGGCCGCGAGTTCCGCGGTTTCGGCCGGCGAGGTGCAGCTCACCCCTTGGCGGGTGATTCTGATTGGCGAGACGGCCGGGGATTTGACTGTTAACACCGTGGCATTGAACCTGGCTGCACCCTGCAAGCTGGCGGATACCCGCTGGATCAAGCCCGGCAAAGGACTCTGGGATTGGAGGATTCAAGGCTACAACAACGGCGAGTTTGTCTATGGCATTGATACCCGCAGCTACCTGCACCTGATCGATTTCTGCGCCGAGCAGGGGCTCGAATACTTCACCGTTGACGACCATTGGTTTAAGACAGCGGGGAATGGAAAGATGACAATCGCCCCGGAAGTCGACATTGCCAAGGTGATGGCCTACGCCAAGGAAAAGGGCGTCATGATCATGCTCTATTACGATCGTAAGAAGGGCGACTTTGGCGACGAGACACTCTTCAACCACTACGTCGGGTTGGGCGCCACGGGTATAAAGTATGGCTTCATGGGAAACAGGTCCACCTTCACGCGTAATGCCATAAATGCGGCCGCAGAAAACAGGCTGCTCATCAACTTCCATGACGGCCCCGTGCCCATGACGGGTGTGGAGCGGACGATGCCCAACCTGATTACCCGCGAATACTGCCATGCGCAGCAGGACAGTCGAAGTGCCTTCACGCCCGAGACCTTCCTTAAGATGGCGATGGTCAGCGCGTTGACCGGCCCGCTCGATATGGCCAACGGGAATTTCGGGATCACAAGCATTAATGCAGGTGAGCGCGAAAAGGGTCCACGAAAGAAGAACAGCTATATCGCAACCGTGGTCGGCGAAGTAGCCCGGACATTGGTGATCTATACCGGGCTCGTCACGCTTCCCGATGCGCCGGAAGAGTATCTGAAGAAAGCCGACCTGTTCGAATTCCTCAAGCAGATGCCCGCAACCTGGGACGAGTCCCGTGTGCCGAACTCGAAGATCGGAAGATACATCACGGTCGCCCGTCGGACCGGCGATGTCTGGTTTGTCGGTTCGGTCAGCGATCAAACCGCGCAGACTCTGGCCATTCCGTTAGATTTCCTTGAGCCGGAAAAAGACTATGAAGCCACTCTCTATCAGGATGCACCCGATGCGCACGGGGTGAAGAACCCGGAAGCCTATGAAATCGCCACCGCGACCGTAAAACGCGACGACGTGGTCTCGGCCAAAATGGCCGTCGGCGGCGGACATGCGATGATTATTCGTCCGGTCAAGTACGGAATTCAACACGCCGAATCTGGAGCGGCTCGCAGAAAGCGGGATGGTGTTCAACAGGACCTATGCACCCAAGACCTCAGACCTACAGCCGGCCCGGCCATCCAGGACAAATGACAAGAACAAAAGGAGAACATCGTGAAGAAACTGGCATGGATCGTAATCGTGACGGGTGTGATGGCTGGCAGCGGAGCACCAGCGCAGTCGGAAACGGGGACAATCGAGGCGACCTACTCGCCCGACAAGGTACCTGAAGACGATTCCCACATGGAGTGGTGGCGTGACGCGCGCTACGGCATGTTCATCCATTGGGGCCTCTACTCGGTCCAGGGAGGAGAATGGAAAGGGAAGGATTACGGCAAGGAAATGGGCGGAGCCAGTGCGGAATGGCTGATGAACAGCGCCAAGATTCCAAAGGAGGAATACCGCAAGACACTGACACCGAAATTCAATCCCACGGAATTCGATGCCGCGCGGTGGGTGTCGATTGCCAAGGCGGCGGGTATGAAATACATGGTGATCACGTCCAAGCACCATGACGGATTCTGTCTCTTCGATACGGAGGCGACCGACTACAACGTCATGGACGCCACCCCCTTCAAACGAGACATCATCAAGGAACTCGCGGAGGAATGCAAAAAGCAAGGCATGCACTTCGGAGTCTATTATTCGCAGTTCAAGGACTGGTATCACCGGGGACGAGGGAAGAACAACCCCGGGACGATGACGAGCGACGAATATCTTGCATTTGTTCAGAACCAATTGGATGAGCTGCTCACCAACTACGGCGACATGGCCGTCCTTTGGTTTGATACGGGCGGCAGCAGCGTGGTAGAGGCTGACCGGCAGGGGGCACGGGTGCGCGAGCTACAGCCTGATTGCGTCATCTGCAGCCGCCTCTACAGCCGGAAGGTGCCGAAGGCGAAACGGAAGTACGCCGACTTCGAATCGCTTCCTGACCGGATGCTCCCCACGAAACACATGACGGAGGATACCGAGACGTGCATGACCATGCGCCACAACTGGGGTTACGACCGGGACGACGGCGACTGGAAGAGTACGAAGGACATCATCGAATTCTTGGCCTTGTGCGCTGCTCGGGGCGTAAATCTCCTGCTCAACGTGGGCCCGACGCCGAGGGGAACATTCTGTCCGGAGGAAATCGAGCGGCTGAAAGAAGTCGGCGCATGGATGAAGGTCAACGGCGAGTCGATCTACGGGACCGAATACTCCCCGGTTGATTTCGATTTCCCGTGGGGAGCGATGACCCAAAAAGACCAGACGGTGTATCTGCACGTCCTGGAGTGGAAGCCGAATGGGATTGTCTTTAACGGAATCGTCGGCAAGCCGGCCAAGGCCTACTTCCTGGCTGACCCGAATCGCGAGGCCTTAACGGTCAAGTATGGCGCCAAAGACCACATCACAACTGTCGAAGTGCCTGCGAATGCGCCCGATCCCAAGGATACCGTGATCGCTCTGGAATACGATTCGCCAGTGGAAGCAGCCCCAAATGCGAAGGGTAGGTATTACTGGTATACGAAGCGGAGTTTGAGGCTTATCACACATTAAAATCAGGTAAAGTAGTATGACGAACGCATTAAAGATGAGCATCAAAGGATTTGCAGCTCTACTCGGGATATTGCTGGCGTTTGCAACGATTGCCGTTGCCGATGAGCGCTATGTGCTGCAGTA
>CAZEBQ010000382.1:0-4159 GCA_964510295.1 uncultured Anaerolineales bacterium
TTCGCCGCTGCCGTGCCACCCTCTTGGTGGCGCGTGGGACGCTCAACACGTACGGAGACCCACCGCGCGAAATGGTAAAGTTCCGTTGTCGTACTAACATCCTTCGGGCATCCGAAGAACGGCTCTGCGAGCAGTCAGGCACTGTTCCTTGCCGCCGGCCGGAACAATCGGACGCGGTGAGTCTACCGACCCGCCACGCCGAGGCCGAGGTCGACCCGGAATCCGAACCGTCAGAGAGGAGAATCGACGATGAAGACCCGCAGCCATGTTGTCCGATGCGCCGTGGTGCTGGCGCTCGCGGTGTGCGTGACCACCACCCTCGGCGGTCAGGCGAAGAAGAAACGCGCGGTGCTCACGGTGCCCGAGGTCACGAAAGACGAGATCATCTGCTTCGCCCTCTACACGGTCAACAACCACGTTCTGAAACTCACGGCCCAGTTGTACCCGCTCGCCGAGTCCGACCCGCGCACGGTCCGCCTCGAGATCCGCCAGGGCGGCCGGTGGAAACAGGTGACCGAGACGAAGGTCGTCGAGAAGGGCTGGACCGCCACCTTCCGCGTCGAGAACTGGGACGCATCGCGCGACGCCCAGTACCGCGTGGCCCACGGCAAGGCCGCACGTTACACCGGCACCGTCCTCAAGGACCCCGTTGACAAGGAGACGATCGTGGTGGCCGTCTTCACGGGCAACTCCATCTATCCGGGCCACGGCGGCGACATCCCGAAGACCGACATCGTCGAGAACATCAAACGCATCAAACCCGACCTGCTGTTCTTCTCCGGCGACCAGGTCTACGACCATAACAAGCACTACGCGTACTGGCTGAAGTTCGGCCGCGATTTCGGCGAGATCATCCGCAACATCCCCACCGTCACCATCCCCGACGACCACGACGTGGGGCACGCCAACCTGTGGGGCGCCGGCGGAAAGAAATCCAACACCCCCGCCGGGCACGACGGCGGGTACTTCAAGCCGCTTGAATACGTCAAGGAGGTCGAGCGCGCCCAGACCAGCCACCTGCCCGACCCGTACGACCCGACGCCGGTCGAGCGCAGCATCGGCGTCTACTACACCGCGATGACGCTCGGACGCATCAGTTTCGCCATCATCGAGGACCGCAAGTTCAAGAGCGGACCCCTGGGCCTGGTGCCGAAAATGGGCCCGCGGCCCGACCACATCCGCGACCCGAACTACGACCCGAAGACGGTGGACGTGCCGGGGGCCAAACTGCTGGGCGAGAGGCAACTCAAGTTCCTCCGACACTGGGCCGCCGACTGGCGAGGCGCCGACATGAAGGCCGTCCTCTCCCAGACCGTCTTCGCAAATGCCGCCACCATTCACGGCAGCCGCAACAACCGCCTACACGCCGACATGGACTCCAACGGATGGCCCCAGACCGGACGCCGCAAAGCGCTGCACGAGATCCGACGAGGCTTCGCCACCATGCTCTGCGGCGACCAGCATCTCGGAACCGTTATCCACCACGGCATCGACGAGTGGAACGACGCCGGATACTCCCTCTGCGTCCCCTCCATCGCCAACCTCTACCTGCGGTGGTGGGCGCCGCTCGAGCCCGGGAAGAACCGCGCGCCGGGCATGCCCGAACACTGCGGCGAGTTCCTCGACGGCTTCGGAAACAAGATCACCATGGTGGCCTGCGCCAACCCGACGCCCGAAGAGAACCACGACAAACTCACCACCCGCGCCGCCGGTTTCGGCGTCGCCAGGTTCAACCGAAAAACACGCAACGTCACCCTCGAATGCTGGCACAGGAACGCCGATGTCTCCGACCCGAAGACCCAACAGTACGCCGGCTGGCCGGTTACCTTCGACCACGAAGCCAACTACGGCCGCAAGGCCGTCGCGTACCTGCCCACCATCCAGGTGGCCGGCATGACGAACCCCGTCGTCCAGGTCATCGACGAGGCCGCCGGCGAGATCGTCTACACCCTGCGCATACGCGGCGCCACCTGCCGCCCCAAGGTGTTCAAGAAAGGAACGTACACCCTGAAGGTGGGCGAGCAGGGAACCGACAAGTGGAAAACGCTCACCGGCATCGAGGCCCTCGACGCCGGTGACCGCAAAGAGATCAAGGTGAACTTCTGATCCACGCTGAGAACGATGCCCCACCGAGAACGCCCTGTGGAGACAACCGATGCGGCACGAAAAGAGGCACGCCGGCCTGGTGCGGGGGCGCTGCTTTCCGCGCGGCGGCCTTCCAAGGCCGCCGCGAACGGTCGTTGCCATGCCTGCAGGCGGCCTGGGAAGGCCGCCAGGCGGGGTTGGCGCGACAGCGGCCGTAGCCTTCGCGGTGTGCATCTGTGCGTTGTCGGCGCCCGCGACGGCCCAGAAAACGGAGGCTGAAAAGATCCTGGCCGCCGCCGGCGTCAAAGGCGGCCTCGTCGTCCACCTCGGCTGCGGTGACGGCAAACTGACCGCCGGACTGCGCGCGAGCCGCTCCTACCTCGTCCACGGCCTCGACACCGAGGCCGAGAACGTGGCGAAAGCGCGGCAGGTCGCTCGAGAAGCGAATCTGTCGGCCCACGTCTGGATCGACCGACTCACCGGCAACCGCCTGCCTTACGCCGACAACATGGTCAACCTGCTGGTATCACCGCGCCCGGGCGGCGTCGGCATGGACGAGATCCTGCGCGTGCTCGTCCCGCGCGGCGTGGCGCTGGTTGGCGGCAAGAAGACCGTCAAGCCCTGGCCGGCCGACATCGACGAGTGGACGCACTGGCTGCACGGGCCCGACGGCAACGCCGTCGCCCACGACACGGTGGCCGGGCCGCCCCGACGCCTCAAGTGGGTGGCTGCGCCCCTGTGGTCGCGGTCGCACGACAGCGTACCCAGCGTGACGGCCATCGTGTCGGCGGGCGGCAGGCTGTTCTACGTCGTGGACGAGGCCCCCGCCAGCATGTCGGGCTCCGCCCCGGACAAGTGGGCGCTGGTGGCCCGCGACGCCTTCAACGGCCTGCTGCTGTGGCGTGTGCCGATGCCCGAATGGGGCTGGCGCACCTGGAGCCCCGAGTTCACCTGCCGGTTCACCATCCCCACGCACGTGCCGCGACGCCTCGTGGCGGCCGGCGACCGCGTCTACGCCACGCTCGGCTTCAACGCGCCGCTGACCGAACTCGACGCCGCCACCGGCCAGGTCCTGCGGACCTTCGAGGCCGCGCCGCTGACCGACGAGATCCTCCACACAGACGGCACGCTCGTCGTTGCCATCAACAAGGGGCCGCAGAAGCCGGGCGAGAAGACGGGCGATCCGCCGGCGCCGGTGCGCAAGTGGGTCGCCGCCATCGACGCCGCGTCCGGCCGTGTGCGATGGAAGACCGGCGACTACGTGGGCCTGCGCTCCAAGACCGGCCCGATGGAGCCGATCAGCCACCTGAGCATGGCCGCAGGCGGCGGACGCCTCTTCTTCGTCGACCGCAACGAGATCATCAGCCTGAACCTGACCGACGGCAGCGAGGCCTGGCGCACGCCCCGGCCCGAGGTGCCCGAGCACAAGATGCGGTACAACATCCGCATCACCGACATGTGCACGCTCCTGTACCATGACGGGGCGGTCTACTTCGCCCAACTCAACCCCGACCGCAGGATCGACTGGCGCGAGATACGCGGCACCTTGCACGCCTTCACCGCCGACACCGGCAAGGCCATGTGGACCCGCCGGTGTTCCTCGTGGGGCTGGGCCCAGCCGGCCGACGTGTTCGCCCTGCAGGGCCTCGTCTGGGTGACCGACTTCAAGAACGACTTCACCCTGGGCCTGGACCCCAAGACGGGCGAGGTCAAGCGGAAGGTCTCGAATCACAAGGCCTTCGACAACGCGCATCATCATCGCTGCTACCGCAATAAGGCCACGACGCGGTACCTGATGACCAGTTTCCGCGGGCTGGAGTTCATCGACTGGGCCTCCGCCCGCACCGACCTCCATCATTGGGCGCGCGGCACGTGCCGCCTCGGCGCGCTTCCGTGCAACGGCATGGTCTACGCCACGCCGCACCCGTGCGACTGCTACATCACGTCGAAACTCAACGGCTTTCTGGGCCTGTTGCCGGCCCGCCAGGGCGAACCTGCCACCGTGGCCGACGAACCGCGCCTGGAGAAGGGGCCGGCGTACGGCGATGAAATCTCAGATCTCAAATCTGAAATC
>CAZEBQ010000383.1:0-4153 GCA_964510295.1 uncultured Anaerolineales bacterium
GCGATACGGAAACCGGCATCGGCGGTCTGGCCGCGTTCGCCGGGGAACCCGTCTCCGCCGAATCCGTCCTCGTGGCGTACTGCTGGTACGGCGACGCCAACCTCGACGGCGTCGTCGACACCAACGACTACGACCGCATCAACACGAACTGGCTCCTCTGGACGGCCGAAGGGACCGTGCCCGACGGCGGCTTCCGCTGGGCGGTGGGCGACTTCAATTACGACGGCACCATCGACACGAACGACTACGACCTGATCAACAACGCCTGGCTCCTCTCCGAAGGCGCCCCCCTCACCGCCGGCAACCCCGCACCCACGCCCGAACCCGCCACGCTCGCCCTGCTGGCCGTCGGCGGCCTCGGCCTTCTCGCGCGGCGCAGGCGCAGACGGTGACGCAGACAATCCGGCGGGTGGCATGGCCACCGGATGGTCGGTGGCCATGTTGTCGGCGACGCCGGCAAGCCCATGGCCACGCAAGCGTGGCCAAGCCACCCGGCCGTTCCTCCTGCGCCATGAGACCTTCGGGCGCCGGGAGCGCGGCGGAGGTGAGACCGCCGCAACCCATTCCGGCGGGGCGGGCCAAAAAAATCCGGCGGTCGGAGTT
Source organism: uncultured Anaerolineales bacterium (assembly GCA_964510295.1). Lineage (GTDB taxonomy): Bacteria > Planctomycetota > Phycisphaerae > FEN-1346 > FEN-1346 > JAUVZF01. The sequence goes on from CAZEBQ010000383.1 coordinate 604, forward strand.
CTTCTAACCCCTTGTGTAACAAGAACTTAGCCCCCCCCCCGCCCCCCGAAATCGCAAGATTCCGCCCCGCCCGTTTGCATTCGGCCGAAAATGTGCTATACTGTCAGGGTCGGAAGGCTGCTCAAGCACGCCTCCGAGGGGTACATGCGCTGCACGGCCCGGCCCGGGGGGTCGGCCACGGGGCCGTGTGGCACTCACGCCAGTCTTCACTCTTCCCGGGGGAGGAAAGGAAGAGCGCGTTCTATGCGCGAATGGCCCGCCGATCGGCACAGACGGACCCGACGGCGGATTACAGGCACATCGTTTATCGGAAAGCGTCCCGCCACGGCGGGCCCGGACCCAGAAACCTCGGGAAGGTGAAAGGACAAGAGCCATGTTAAAGCACACGATTCTTTGGGCAGCGGTGGCAGGATTGGTCTTCGCCCTGGCCCCGGCGGCCCAGGCGGCCCTCATGGGCGAACTCGGTATCCTTGACCTGACGGCCAATGGGGGCATCAATCCCGCCACGGGTGCCCCATGGGCGCTTGGGGATCAATACCGCTTCGCTTTTCACACGAGCGCCTCAAGGACCGCAGAGTCGGCTGATATAGCCGATTACAACCTGTGGGTGCAAGGCCTTGCCGACGCCACCACGGCTTATGACATCGGCGCAGACGAGGGCGTTACCTGGAAGGTGATCGGCTCGACAGATGCCGTGGACGCAAGAGACAACACCTCGACCAATCCGACCGTTGAGTCCGGCCATGCCATCTTTCTCTTGGACGGCAGTACGGTCGTAGCCAACGACTACGCAGACTTATGGGACGGGGACGTTGATCATGTAATTGACCGTACTGAACTGGGAACTACGTGGGCGTATTGGCCGTGGACCGGTACGGCCCGGGATGGCACGGCAGCACCGGGACTGGGCGCTCATGGCAATCCTTTGGGAATTAGCGAGGTCAACCAAGCGCAGGCAGGCGTCACCACAAATTGGATTACGAGGATAAATACCTACGATCCGTTTACCAATTTGTTGCCCCTGTATGGCATGTCGGACCCCCTGGAGATCGTGCCCGAGCCGGCGACGATGAGCCTGCTGGCCCTCGGCGGCCTCGGTCTCCTCCTCCGACGCAAACGCCGGTAACACGCCCGGACGTTTGGCCGCGGCCGGCACGGCCGCGGTGAAAGAAGAGTACTGACGAGCGGCGTCCCATCGGGACGCCGCTTCTTTTTCATCCCCGCCGCGCAAGGTGCTACAACCCGTCGTGAACTGCTCTCAACACGTACGTGCAGCCCAAGGACACCATACGGGAAGCGTGCCCGGACTGGCCGGGGCGATACGCCTCCGCATGAACAGGCAAAAGAATCCGGCGGTCCGGAGTTTTGTAACCCCTTGCTTGGCAAGGGCTTAGGAGCCGCCGGCGCTGCCCGCCCCCCGCCGAGTTGACTTTCCCGAATTCTGTGCTATACTCCTCTTGGCGTTAGGTTCCGCGCACTTGGTCTAACCCCACCGCCTTTCAGGCGGTCAACTGTGAGTGTATGATGGGCCTCTGGAGGAGGCCCACCCCGCTTGGCCGTCTTTCTCGCGGCGGGTCAGGAGGCCCGCAGCGCACGTTGTGAAACAGCCTCTTACGGGTTTGCGAGCCGCTTGGCGTCGCAGCGGGATTTACTGGTGAGGCAAGTCTTCGGGCGGAAAAGGAACTCTCTCGGAAGGAGCAGAGCCGTGTTCAAGCATACCATTCTTTGGGCAGCGGTGGCAGGATTGGTCTTCGCCCTGGTCCCGGCGGCCGGTTCGGTGGCCTGGGGTGCGGCGGCCGTTACGATCACCAACGCGGGCTTCGAGGACCCGGTGTTGGTCGATGGCGCTTGGGTCTCTGGCATCCCCGGCTGGGACTCGTTTAACGGCGGGGACATTGGCGTCTGGAACGTCGAAGTTACCCACTACCCGCTCGAGGCGCCGGAGGGATCGAACGTGGCGTGGGTCTACGACGACGGGGCCGACATGGGTTGCACGCAGGTTCTGCCAGGTGCGACGGGACTGTTCCAACTCGACGCAACCTACAATATGACTGTCCAGGTGGGGCATTCGTTGGATTATAGTAATCCGGGCTATCAGGTCCAACTGTTGGCCGGCGGAACCGTTCTTGACCAGGACGACAACTCGTTGGCGCTTACCCAGGGCGTGTTCGCTACCTCAAACCTCTCCTATACATACAATGCGGCGCAGAGCGCACTCGTGGGACAGCCCCTGGAGATCCGCTTGCTCACCAAAGGTCTCAGTGGGGAGAGCGAGGGGGAGAGCGAGTTCGACAACGTCTTGATGAACGCCACCTACGCCCACCCGATATCTTACGCCAACGGGCCGTATAGCGTGGTCCGCGCCGGTTCGACGACCCTCGACGGCAGCGGCTCGATCCCCTCCGACGGCTCCAACATCTCCTCATATGATTGGGACCTTGACAACGATGGCCAGTTCGATGACTTCACGGGCGTATCGCGTACGTTTACCCATAACGAGCTTAAGACCACCTACGGGATGACATCCGGCGCCAACACCATCGGCCTGCGCGTGACCGACGCATCGCCAGCCGCGGGGACGGCCACATCATCCACGACTCTCACCCTTGGTGGGGGTGCCGTTGAGGGCCAACTCGGTATTCTTGACCTGACGGCCAATGGGGGCATCAATCCCGCCACTGGCGTCCCATGGGCGAATGGGGATAGTTATCGCTTCGCTTTTATCGCGAGCGCCAAAAGAACCGCCGAGGCCACGGATATCGAAGACTACAACACGTGGGCGCAAAACCTCGCCAACGCCACCACGGTTTATGACATCGGCGCAGACGAGGGCGCTACCTGGAAGGTCATCGGCTCGACAACGGACGTCGACGCAAGAGACAACACCTCGACCAATCCGACCGAAGACGGCACCGGCGAAGCCATCTTTCTTTTGGACGGCAGCACGCTCATAGCCTCCGACTACGCAGACTTATGGGACGGGGAAATTCAGCATATAATTAACCTTGATGAAAAAGGACAAGACCCGTCTACATTGGGAGATGCTTTTCTGGTGTGGCCGTGGACCGGCACAATGCGGGATGGTACCGCTAGAACCGGGGGGAACAATGGCAGTCCTCTAGGTGGTCCCGGCGAGGTTGGCCAGGGGGACGCATCCCGAACTGACCATTGGATTTGGCGGACGTGGACGATGGATCCGATGACCAACGTGATTACCCTGTATGCTTTATCGGACCCCTTGCAGGTCACATCGGCGCTCGTCTGGGACGCCGACGCCATCACCGGCGAGGCCCAGGACGGCGACGGCTGGTGGAGGGACGGCCAGGCCGACTGGTGGGACGGGTCGGATAACGATGCCTGGAACAATGCGAGAAAGTCCGTCGCCGTCTTCGGCAGCGGCAACGCCACCGCCGACCCCCTCGTGACGGTCGACACCGTCATCGTCGCGGGCGGCCTCGTGTTCAATGATGCCGGCGGCTACAAGTACACACTGACCGCCGGCTCGATTACACTCGAGGGCAGCGCCCCGACCATCGAGGCCAACGTCGAC
>CAZEBQ010000384.1:0-4149 GCA_964510295.1 uncultured Anaerolineales bacterium
GCTCGGCCGCGCGGGGTGGGACAGCTTGGTGGCCGGGGCCTGCCCGGGCCTGCATTGCCCGGCCGGGCCCGTGGCTTCTCTCGGGGGGCGGCTGTGGGGGGGGGGGGGGCGTGCTCTGGTCTCAAGTAGCCAATGGCCGGTGACCGATGACAAGTAATAGAACCAAGTGTTTGCCGCTCCGGGGCGCTGCTTGTATAATAAAAGGGATGACCATGGCAGGCAGAGACCGGCAACTGACGGTGACCGACCTGCGGATGAGCGTGTACCTGCGGGCGTTGCACCCGGAGTTTTTCGAGATCCGGGCGAGGCGGGTGATCGCCCATTCGGCCCTCGACAGCGAGGTCTGGCTGCTCGACGGGGGACACGTCATCACGTTCGTTGACGGGCCGAACGCCATCAGCGAAGTCCTCGCCCCCCGCGACCTGGAACTGCCCAAACGCGGCCTCGCCCGGACGGTGGACCTGGGAGGCGAACGCGAGCACCGCCTCGAAACCCGCGGGCCCGTCGTCTACCAGATGGCCTACCAGGTGGATGCCGAGTCGCCCGAGACGTACGTCCGGGAAGCGGAGGCCCTGCTGGCGTCGGCCCGGCAGGGGCACCTGTTCGCCGAGGGGACGCCCCACGGCGCCGGCCGCGCCTTCTCGTACGTCGTGCCCGAACCGCGAGGTGCAGGACTCCTGGTTCACACCTGGCACGGCTTCCCGGCCGAGAGCACCATCCTGAAAACCCAGACGCTGATTGAACGGTTATAGCCATGAGACGATCCTGTGGAACAGCCCTGGTGACGCTGCTGGTTGTGTTGGCCGCCTCGTCGCCTTCGGGGGCCGGCATCGGGTTCGGGACCATCGAGGAAGCCCCCGCGGTGACCAAGGAGCGGTGGCGCGAGAAGGCCGAGGCGTGGTACAAGGAAGGCATGAAGGCGCGTGCGGCGGGCGATGCGACGAACGCCACCCGGTTCCTCCTCCGCTGCGCCAAACTGGGCAGGATGCGCATCGACTCGAAGTACCCCGAGATGGCGTTCAACACGCTCAAGGTGATGGTGGAGGAGGCGCGGAAAGAACTGGCCGTGGCCCGCGATTTCCTCTCGGGCGAAGACCCCGAAGCCGGCATGATGGAACTGAAGCGTATCAGCCGCATCTACTTCGGCCTCTCGCCCGCCAAGGAGGCCGGCAAACTGATGCGGCAACTGGAGGCCGACCCCAAGTTCCGGGCCACCCTCAAGGCCGCTAAACTGAGCGAGGAACTCGCACGGGCCAAGGCCCTCGAGGCCGAGGCCGCCGCACTCGCCAAACCGCCCGAACCGAAACCCAACCCGACCACGCCGCCCGAGACGACCCCCTCCAAACTGCCGACCACACCGCCCCCGACCCACCCGGCGGGCGTGACCGTCGCCGCCGTCGCAACCAGGCCGATGACGCCGACCCAGCGGCGCGAGGCACGCCTCGCGAAACTCCTCCAGGCCTACGAGATCTATGCCCGCCTCGCCCGAGAGGGTAAGGGCACCGATCCGGCTATCCAGGCCGACGCCGCACGCCGACGCCTCGAACAGGACGCCGGCGTGATGGCCCGTCTCCGCAGCGCCCGGGCCGAGAAGCAGGCTAGGGAATGGCTGTCTCTGGCGACCAACTATTTCCGTGCCGGCCGCTTCGATTCCGCCCGGGCCTACTGCGCGAAGATCCTCGCGGAGTGTCCGAAGACCCCCCAGGCCGACCAGGCCAAGGCGCTTCTGGAAGGCATGAAGTAGTTGCCTCCGCTACGTTCCGCGCGGCGGCCTTCCGAGGCCGCCGCGAACGCAGTTTATGCCTGTTCCTGGTGGCCTTGGAAGGCCACCAGGCGGACAAAAAGGCGAAGTAGCGTTGTAGGAGTAGTTGCCTCCGCAGCCGCCGTCCGGTACAGTCCTCGTTCGGATTCCGTCACTCGCCATGCCTCTGCAAGGAGCCTGTTTTCATGACCCGCGACGACGTGCTCAAGACGCTCTGCGACGTGGGCATTGTGCCCGTGGTCCGTGCCAGGTCGGCCGACGTGCTGGCCGACATCGCGAAGGCCCTGCTCGAGGGCGGCGTGCCCATCACCGAGGTCACGATGACCGTGCCGGGTGCCGTCGACGGCATCGGCCGGCTCATCGAGACGTTCGGCGCCGAGGTGCTCGTTGGCGTCGGCAGCGTGACGACGGCCGAGCAGGCCGACGAGGCCATGGACGCCGGCGCGCAGTTCGTGGTCGGCCCGGTGCTGGTGCCGGAGGTGATTGCGGCGGCCAAGGCGCGCGACACGGCGGTCATCCCGGGCGCGTATTCGGCGACGGAGGTGTTCCGGGCCCACTCGCTGGGGGCCGACATCGTGAAGGTTTTTCCCGCGAGCGTGGGCGGGCCGGCGTACTTCAAGGCCCTGCTCGCCCCGATGCCGTTTCTGAAACTTCTGCCGACCGGCGGCGTGAACCTCGAGACGGCCGGCGCGTTTATCAAGGCCGGGGCCGTCACCCTCGGCGCCGGGTCCGCCCTGATCGAGAAGCAGGCCGTAGCCGACGGCGACTGGGCCCGCATCACGCACCTTGCCGCCCGGTTCCGCGAAGAGGTCGAGAAGGCCCGCGCCGACAGGTAGGCCGGGGCGCGCCCCGGCATGCTTCCGTTCCGCGCGGCGGCCTTCCCAGGCCGCCGCGAACGCAGTTGATGCCCGTTCCTGGTGGCCTGGGAAGGCCACCACGCGGGAGCGGGGCCGAATTGGGCAACAGGCCCGATCTGTTCAGCCCGCGCCCCGGCTGCCGCGGCAAGCCACAGCAAACCTGTCAGGACGGTGGCCGTCGGAAGGCACGATCGTATCATCGTCGGCCTAATCCTCCAGAGGGTCGGATAGTTAAACCCGGCCGGCCACCCGCCGCTCGCGAGAATCCTTGAGAAAACCGTTCCGGGCGGGTAACGTGCCCTCAGCGTTCGCAAGGCAGCGGTGCATGCATCGTTAGAAAGGTCCCCGCGTGAAACAGTATCCCGGACTCGAACGGCCCTCCAAGCCCGATTGGGAAGGCCTGATCGCCAACATCCTCCGCCAGGGGACGCCCGACCGCGCCTATCACCTGGAACTGTTCCAGGACGTCGAGATCGCCGACGCCATCGCCGAACGCTACGACCTGCTTGACGGCCTGGACCCGGGCGACCCGTTCTACGCCGAGAAGCGTGAGATCGCCATCCAGCGGTTCTGCGGGTTCGACTACGTGTGTGCGCGGTTGGAGGGGATGAGAATGCCGCTGCTCGTGCAGACGGTGGCCGATACGGCCGACCTGGCGCGGGCCGGCGGCCGGGAGTTCCAGGACGAGCATCGCGGGCCCATCATGAGTTGGGAGGATTTCGAGGCCTACCCCTGGCCCGACCCGACGGCGGCCGGGGCGACGCGCCAGTTGGAATGGTACCAGGAGAACCTGCCGGACGACATGTGCCTGCTCGGGCGCGGCATCGGGCACTTTGCCGAGTACCTCTCGTGGCTCATGGGGTACGAGACGCTCTGCTATGCCCTGTACGACGCCCGCGACCTGGTGGAGGCGATCGTGGCGCGGTTGCTGGAGATCGACCGGGTGCAACTGGGCCGCCTGCTCCAGTTCGATCGGCTGAAGGCCGTCTTTGCGAGCGACGACATGGGGTTCAAGACGGGTCTGCTGATTTCGCCCGACGATACGCGCAGCCTCGTGCTTTCGGGGCACAAGGTGCTGGCCCAGATGTCGCACGCCGGCGGGCGGCCGTACATCCTGCATTCGTGCGGCAACCTCGGGGACATCTACGACGACCTGGTGGACGAGGTGAAGATCGACGCCAAGCACAGTTTCGAGGACACGATTGAGGACGTGTGCGACCTGAAGGCGACGCTGGGCCGGCGTATCGCGCTGCTGGGCGGCATCGACGTCGATTTCCTCTGCCGGGCCGACGAGCAGGCCATCCGCGACCGCGTCCGCCGCACCCTCGACGTGTGCATGCCGGGCGGCGGGTACTGCCTCGGCACGGGCAACTCCGTCACCAACTACATTCCGCTGGAGAATTACCTGGCGATGCTCGATGAGGGGTGGCTGTACGGAAACTGACGGATCTTGAATAGCAAATCTCAAATGGCAAATCTCAAATCTCAAATGCGCGATGGCAAATCTCAAATCTCAGATCTCAAATCTCA
>CAZEBQ010000385.1:0-4144 GCA_964510295.1 uncultured Anaerolineales bacterium
AGGCGCGGGTCGATGGCGTCGCGGATCGCCTCACCCAGGAGATTGTACACAAAAACCGTGACGAAGATAGCGGTTCCCGAGGCCGCCCAGATCCACCAGTAATCCAGGTGCTGGCGTCCGTCCACCAACATGGTTCCCCAACTCGGTGTTTCGACCAGGTCGAGGAAGGCGAGTGTCGCTTCGAGAAAGACGGCCGCCGCCACGCCGAAAGCGGCGCCTACCAGAATCGGGGCCAGGCCGTTCGGAATCGCGTGCCGCACGAGCAGCCGCCACGTGGGTATGCCGAGGGCTCGTGCGGCGGTCATGTAATCCTCTCCGCGAATCTGGAGGATCTGGGCCCGCATCATCCGGTACGAGCCCGTCCAGCCGCTCACGCCCAACACAAAGACGACGGCCCAGACCGGCGGGATCCACGTCGGAATGACCGTCAGAATGATGATGATGAGGATCAGCCGAGGGATGAGCATGAAGACCTCCGCCACGCGCATCATCACCAGGTCCACCCAGCCGCCCGCGTACCCGCTGACCGCGCCAAGCAGGACACCGATGCCGAGACTCAATCCGACGGCCACGAAGCCGATCGACATGGCGGTCCGGGCGCCGTAGACGATGCCAATGAGGATGTCGTCGCCAAGGCGACCCGTCCCCAGGGGATGCTGCCACGACGGGGGCTGCTCCTTCTGCTCCAGTTCCTCGTAGCCGGGATGACGGGGATACGCGATGAGCGGGAACCAGGCGGAGTCGGCCTCGGCGGCGCGTTCCAGGTAGAAGCCGTAACGGCGCTCGGGTTCGCGCAACGCCAGCAGGGGCGCCGTGACGGCGATCCAGACGCCGCCGTGAATCAGCACGGCCCGCATCCACGGACTTGCCCCGACACGCTCGGCACCCGGCCGGAAGCGGCGGACCGTCAGGGGCAAGCCGAGCAGGAGGACAAAGCCGAGCATGGCGGCGTACTCGGCGTTCGAGAGGTACCGGAAAACAGGCCACGTCGCCTCGCCGCTGTCGACCCAACGGATGGGCACTTCGCCGCCGATGAACGGTGCGAGAACCGCCACCAACGCCAGAAAAATGACCACGCCCAGACTGACCATGGCGCTGGGACGTTTCCTCAGTTGGCCCCAGACGATGGCGCCGTAGGTGCGGGGCGGCCCGGCAAGGGGGTCGCCGGCGTCGGGCGCGGCAGAACGGGTTGTCTCGGTATCACTCAAATCGCACTCGCGGATCGACCCAGGCGTACAGGATGTCGGCCACCAGCAAGGCCATGAGCGTCAAACTGCCATAGAGCAGCGTGCCGAACATGATGACCGACAGGTCGCGGGACTGAGCGGCGCCGATGACCAGGGTTCCCATGCCGTGGATGCTGAAGATCTTCTCAACGATGACGCTTCCGCCGATCAGGGCCGGCAGCATCATGACCATCACCGTGATCATCGGGATCAGGCTGTTTCGCAGGGCGTGGACGTAGACGACGCGGCGTTCGGGCACGCCCTTGGCCCTGGCCGTCCGGACGTAGTCGGCCCGAAGGTTTTCAAGCAGGCTCGCGCGGCCGAGTTTCGCCAGGTACGCCAGGCCCCCGTATACCATGCACGTGATGGGCAGGGTAACGTGCCACAGGAGGTCGAGCGTCCAGTCCCACCAGCCCATGCTCTCGTGGCCGCTGGAGTGGAGACCGAACGAGGGGAACCACCACAGACCGATGCCGCCGCGGCCGAGAAAGCCGATGAGCAGGGTGCCGGCCAGAATCGCCGGGATGCTCCAAAGCAGCAGGAGACCCACGCTCGATGCCCGGTCAAAGAACTTTCCCCGGTACCGGGCCGACGCCAGGCCGATGGGGATGGCGATGCTGAAGATGATGATCTCGGCAACCACGTTCAGCGGAATGGTGATGTGCGCCCGCTCATAGTACAGCGCCGCAGGACTCTTGCTGCCTTCGGAGGTCCGGAACTTCATGCTCTCGCCGAAGTCGCCGCGAACCATGTGGGCCACCCAGCGGCCGTACCCCCAGAAGGCGTTGACGACGCGTTCGGCGGGGTCGATCTGTTCGGGATCGTCGCCCCACACGTTGTAGTCTTTGAGTCCGAGCCGTTCGCGGATGGCGTCGGCCTCCTTGGCGAAGACCCTGGGGTTGATGTCGCCGGCCTGGGCGCGGATCATCGCCGCCACCGGGTCGCCGGGGGCAAGACGCACAATGGCATAGGCCAGGAGGGTGATGCCGACGAGGGTCGGGATCATCAGCAGGAGCCGTTTGAGGATGTAGGTTCTCACGGCGCCCGCCCCCCCTGCCCCAGGCGTTTCGCTTTGGGAATCCACCACTCCTGGGTCTCGATGCCAAGCGGCCGCACGTTCACGTTCTCGACCCGTGTTGAGACCAGCCGCAGGCTCTCACGCGCGACGAAGAACGTGTACGGCTGCTGCTCGTGCAGGAGACGGTGGAATCGGTGGTAAAGGGCGTTGCGTTTGGCGGGGTCGAGTTCGGCCCTGGCGGTCATGATGAGGCGGTCGGCCTCGCCGTTGCGGAAGGTGATGAAGTTGTGTCCCTGGTCGGCGATGGCGTCGCTGTGCCAGATCTGGTAGGGGTCGCTCTCGACACCGCCGCCCCCCCACGCGAGGATGATGGCATCGAACTCGCGCCGGTCCAGTTTCAGGACGAACACCGACCACTCGATGAACCGCGTGCGGACCTCGATGCCGGCCCGACGAAATGCCTCCTTCAGCAGCCGGGGCAGGCGCGTGTCGCCGGTCGAGAAGGTCCACTCGAACGAGAAGCGGTTGCCGCTCGGGTCCTCGAGCCAGCCGTCTCCGTTGCGGTCCTCCCAGCCGGCCTCCTTCAGCAGCCGCATCGCCTCGGCACGGTCGTAAGGCCAGGGCTCAATCCCGGGATCGTGCTGTGGGCTCTTGGGCCAGAAGGTGCCCGTCGCCACCTGTCCGACATCATAGTACAGGTGTTTGAGAAGGCGCGTGCGGTCGATGAGGTGGGTCATGGCGCGGCGGACGCGTTTGTCGCCGAAGATGGGGTGCGGCTCGGCGAGGCGCTGCTCCGTGCCGTCAGGGTTCGTCAGGCTCCGGTACTTGACGTTGTTCCACGCGATGTAAGAGTATCCGTTCGAGGGCGTGGCGTACCGGTACATGCGGAACGCCTTGCCTCGCTCATCGTGGTCCTTCAGTTTGTCCCACCAGTCGGGGGTGACGGGCAGGTCGTCGAGTTCCCCCGCCAGGAACGCCTGGACCGACGCCGCCGCGTCGGTAATGATCCGAAACACGATGCGGTCGAATGCCCGCGGCTTGCCCCAATAGTTCGTGTTGCGCTCCAGGACAATCTCCTGCCCCGTGGTCCACTTGACGAACTTATGCGGGCCCGACCCGATAAAGCCCTGCACGAGTTTGTTGAAATGCTTCGGGTCGTCGCTCTCAGGGTCGGCCCGAACGTGCTTCTCGTAAACGTGCTTCGGCAGGATCGGAGAGAAACTGCCGCTCACCTCGAGCGTCTTGAAGTACGGCTCCTTCCACGTGTAGCGGACGGTGCGGTCGTCGAGTTTCTCGCACTTGCGGCAATCCTTGAAGTACGACGCCAGGCTGCGGCAGTCGATCTTGGAATCCGTCACCGTCTTGTACGTGAAGACGACGTCGTCGGCCGTGACCGGGCGACCGTCGGAGAACCGCGCCTCGGGACGCAGGTAAAAGGTGACGATGCGTCCGTCGGGCGAGACCTCCCATCGCTCGGCCAACCGGCCCTCCCATTCGAGGGTGTCCGGATGCCGCACGATCAGCCGCTCGTAGATGTACTCGTTGACCAGCCGTTCGTAGAGGTCCTTGCCGGTGATGGGGTTGAGGTTCTGCGGTTCGGCCGTCAGAATTCGCCGCAGCGTGCCCCCCATCTGGGCCGGCTTGAAGTGCGGGATGGTGTCGGCAGCGGCGGCGCCGGCCAGAACCGCGATGAGACCGGCCGCAAGCCAACGCGGCCCAGTCGGCCAGGCGCGGGTGCGGAAGCCTCTTGCCCTGGTGTCAGCCATTCGCCGCTCGGACTCTTGTAGTCGCGGTCAGCGTCGTATTAGAACTACAACGAAACTTCCCGCGCGGTGGGTCTCCGGACCCGTATGTGTTTAGCGTGTCATTCCGAGCGAGCGAAAAAGAGTCGAGGAATCTC
>CAZEBQ010000386.1:0-4101 GCA_964510295.1 uncultured Anaerolineales bacterium
TTCGCCGCTGCCGTGCCACCCTCTTGGTGGCGCGTGGGACGCTAAACACGTACTTGCACCCACGGGGCAGTGGAGATGTAGGGTGGGTGCTTTGCACCCACGCGGGCGTTCATTCGCGCGCACCGTCCCAGTTGCGGAGCAACGCGGGTTCGACCGTCCCCCATGTCGGCTCATAGACCCCACGGCGAACGTACCGGTGAAACGTCGAGAACGGCCAATCCACGGGCCGAGGCGCGAGCCCGTGTCTGACCGGGTTGTAGTGCGTGTATTCGACGTGCCGCCGGAGATCTTCGTCATCACGAATCAGATGTTCCCAGAACCGCCGCTGCCAGACATCGCGCTCGCGCCGCCGGTCGAAGGTCACGACGGTGAAGAAGTACACGGCGCCACGGACCCGGGCTCGCCGGTAACGGGACATGGCTTCACCATGCGTTTTGGCGCCTTGATGTCAACCCCCAAGCCAACTGCCGCGTGGGTGCAAAGCACCCACCCTACAGATGAGGGGCGGCCCGTGGCGCCTGCCGATCGAGAGGCGCAAAAAAGTGGAGCCGCGGTAGGGGGTGAACGCGGCTCCATGATCGACACGGCTTAAGGGGGGTAAGCCGTGTCACTGCCTGGTTCGGTTAGTCGAGCGGGTCGTCCTCCGGTTGGTCTTCGTGTTCGTGTTCGTGTTCGTGGTCGTCGCGGCTGGCGGGTTCGTCGGGTTCGGGGTCGTCATTGTCGAGGTTGTCGGCGTCATCGCGGCGTGCTTTCAGGGCGTCCCACTGTTCGAGCGTGAGGAGGACCTCGCGTGCCTGGCTGCCTTTGTATTCGCCGACGATTCCGTCCTCGGCCATCTGGTCGATGAGCCTGGCGGCCCGGCCGTAGCCGATGCCCAGCCGCCGCTGCAACAGGCTCACGCTGCCGCGCTCGTGTTCCAGCACGACCTCGATGGCCTCGTTGTAGAGTTGGTCGTCGGCGCCGATGGCGAGGAGGCTGTCCTCGCGGGCGTCTTTCTGGTCGTCCTTGCCTTTCAGTTGGACGAGTTCGCGCTGGAATTCGGGTTCGGCCTTCTGGGTGATGAAGTCGAGAACCTCTTGGATGTCGTGGTCGCTGACGAAGGCGCCCTGGGCGCGAACGAACTTGTGGGCGCCCGGATTCATGAAGAGCAAGTCGCCCTGGCCGAGGAGTTTCTCGGCGCCCATCAAGTCGAGGATCGTCCGGGAATCGACGCGGGTGGCGACCTGGAACGAAATCCGCATCGGCAGGTTCGACTTGATGAGCCCCGTCAGCACGTCCACGCTTGGCCGCTGCGTCGCCATGACGAGGTGAATGCCGACGGCCCGGGATTTCTGGCTCAGGCGGATGACGTGGTTTTCGACGTCTTTGGCGGCGACCATCATGAGGTCCGCCAGTTCGTCCACGATGACGCAGATGTGCGGCATGTGGAACTCGATGCGGGCCTCTTCATCGGGGCCGGCGGGCTGGAAACGCTCGATGAGTTTGTCGTGCGGCAGCCGGTTGTAGGCGGCGATGTTCCGGACCCCCGCCTTCGAGAGGCTGTGGTACCGCTGTTCCATCTTCTCGACGAGCCATCCGAGGATCGCCTCGGCCTTGCGCATGTCGTTGACCACCGGGCACAGCAGGTGCGGCAGTTTCTTGAAGACCGACAGTTCCACCATCTTCGGGTCGATCAGCACCAGACGCAGGTCGTCCGGCGTCCGCGTCAGCAGCAGCGACATGATGATGGCGTTCAGGCAGACGCTTTTGCCGCTGCCGGTCGTGCCGGCGATCAAGAGGTGCGGCATCCCCCCGAGGTCCTTGACGAGCGGGTTGCCGCTCGAATCCTTGCCGAGGAAAAGCGGCAGGTCCAGCCGTTTGGGGGCGCCCCTGGCGGCCAGTACGATCTCCTTCAGGCGAACGATCTGCCGGTGCGTGGTCGGCACCTCCACGCCGATGGTGTCCTTGCCGGGCAGGGGCGCGACGATCCGGACGTTCGGGGCCTTCAGGGCGATGGCCAGATCGTCCGACAGGCCGATGACCTTGCCGACCTTGATGCCCGGCGCCAGCGCCAACTCATACTGCGTGATGACCGGCCCGGTTTCGATGGCGACCACCTTGGCCGAGACGCCGAACTCGTGCAGCGTCTCGGTCAGGACCTCCGCCTGCTCGCGGATGATGTCCTCGTCGTCGCCCTCCTGTTCGTACTCCGGGTCCTCCAGCAGGTCCACGGGCGGCAACTGGTACGCCTGGTTGCGCGGCGTGGACGCCAGCGGCGTGAAGGCGAACTGCTTCGGGTTGCCCGAATCGCCCGTCGGGGGCTTGCGGCTGTGACGGATGACGACGTTGGTCGGGAGCGGCCGTTCGGCCGCGTCGGCCGTCTTGGCGGCAGGCGAGGACTGGCCCGGGTCGGTTTCCCGGTCGCCTTCGTCCTGGCTGTCCGGCTCCTTGCGTGGGCGCTGTTTGCGGACGCGGAGCCGGGGGGGCGCGTCGGCGGTCGCGGCGGACTCGGCGTGGTCGGCCACCCGCGCGCCGGCCGCGCCCGCCGTCGCGATCGCCGCCGTCGCGATCCGCTGGTACGGGGCCTTCGCGCGGCCGTGGATCCACTTGAAGACGGCGACCGGCAGGATGATCAGCCACGTGTCCGTCAGCAGCACCAGGCCCACCACCGCAACCGGAATCATCATCAGCACGGCCCCGAAGACGCCCAGACGCGGCTCCAGGTACATCCAGACGGCCAGGCCGAGGATGCCGCCGTTGCCTTCCGGCAGACGGGCCTCGACCGCGATCATGGCCGACGCGACCGAGACCGCCAGCACCAGCAGGGCGGCGCCGACGATGCGGAACGCCTTGTCTTCAAGCGTCGATTTCGAGATCCACAGGAAGGCGCCCGTCATGACGAACAGCAGCAGCGGGTACGCCGCATCGCCGATGGCCGACAGGACCGCGTAGGCCACCTGCGCGCCCGCGCCGCCGCACCAGTTCCGGACCGGGTCGTTGGGCGGCCAGACGGCGTCGCTCGGCGGGTCGGCCGGGTTGAACGATGCGACGCTCACCGCCAGGAACGCCCCCACGGAGGCCGTGACGACGGTGGCGATGATTCGGGCTCGACGGGTCTGTTTCACGGGTGCCTCGCGTGCGGCACCCGGCGGCGTTGGTCAATGGGTGCCGCTGTGCCCGAATCCGCCTTCGCCGCGGTCGGTTTCGGGCAGTTCATCCACTTGCTGCACGTCGGCCCGGGCAACGGCCGCCACCACCAACTGGGCGATCCGCATGCCGCGGGTGATCGTAAAGGCCTCGCGTCCGATATTGCCGACGATGACGCCGACCTCGCCGCGATAGTCCGCGTCGATCGTGCCGGGTGTGTTGACGACCGTCAGTCCGTGCTTCAGCGCCAGACCGCTTCGCGGCCGGACCTGGACCTCGTACCCCGGCGGGACGGCCACCTGCAGGCCCGTCGGGACGAGTCGGATATCGCCCGGCTCCAGGACGAGCGGCCCGTCCACGGCTGCGCAAACATCCATTCCCGCCGCCGCCTCGCTCATATATCGGGGCAGGGGAAGGTCATCCGTGCCCGGCTTCCGCCGGACTAGAAGGGATATCGGCATCGCCAGTCGGCCTCCTTAAGGCAATCTTTGGGTTATCGGACGTTTCGTGCGGTCCCGCACATGACCCGCGCGGGGGGCTGGCGCTTGAGCAGCGTCTCGCGTTTCATCAGATGGCCACGGTTTCCTTAATCGCGTCCGGGGGCACGCCTCTCAGCGCGTCGTTGCGGCGCTGTTCAAGGGTCAACTGGATCGCCTCGGCCAGGCTTGCCAGACACTCCTCCTTGGTCCGCCCCTCGCCGTTGGTGCCGGGAATCTCGGGGCAGTAGGCGATAAACCAACCTTCGTCCTTCTCGACGATGGCGGTAAACTCGTTGTGCATGGCTGCAGTCCTCCACTGTCCCGGCACGATGCATCATACCGCGGCGTCCGGACCGGTCCAGGGCTTTTCGGACGAGTGGCTGCGGCACGGGTGGCAATTCTTTCTGGTGATCGCAGGCGGTTGTAGCGCCGGGCTTTATGCCCGTACGTGTTTAGCGTTGTCATTCCGAGCGAGCGAAGCGAGTCGAGGAATCTC
>CAZEBQ010000387.1:0-4091 GCA_964510295.1 uncultured Anaerolineales bacterium
GGGGTTCGGAGATAACCATGCCGCCAGGCACAAACCCACCCGCGCGCGGCCGATCGGGCGCCGGTCGGCCGACCCTCTCTCGCCGCCGGCTGCTCCAGGCCGGCGTGGGCGCCGTTGCGGCGTCGGCGGTCCGGGCGCTGCCGGCGGGCGCCGGGCCGAGCCCGAAGAAGTCGGGGCCGAACGTCCTGCTCGTCATGACCGACCAGCAGCACATCGCGACAATCGCGGCGCGAGGCTGCAGACACGCCAAGACGCCCGGCCTCGACGGTCTCTGCCGCCGAGGCGTCACGTTCATGGAGTCGCACAGCACGTATCCGCTGTGCTCGCCCGCCCGCAGTTCGCTCTGGACCAGCCGCATGCCCAGCGAGACCGGCGTGTACCGGAACGGACGGCCGATCCACGACTCCATCCCCAACATCGGCCAGTGGTTCCGTCAGCACACGGACTACGAGACGGTCTACGTGGGCAAGTGGCACCTGCCGAGTAGTTTCACCCACGCGGTGCCGGGCTTCACGGTGTTGACGCCCGGGGTGGACGGCCAGGGGAACCTCGGCGACACCAGCACGTCGCTGGCCTGCGAAGGGTATCTGCGGCGTCGCTCGAAGAAGGACCGGCCGTTCCTGATGGTGGCATCGTTCTTCCAGCCTCACGACATCTGCCAGTGGCTGAGGCTGAACCAGACCGACCCCGGGCGGCTCCGCTACGGCGAACTGGCGGACGACCTCCCGCCGCTGCCCGCCAACTTCGAGTACGACCGCAACGAACCCGCCAGGCTCCGCACCCAACGCGACCGGAACGAACCCGGTTCGACCAAGGGAAACTGGTCGCCGCTCCATTGGCGGTACTACCGGTGGGCGTACTACCGACATATCGAGATGGTGGACGCCGAGATCGGCCGCCTCCTGAACGCACTGGAGCAGACCGGCCACGCCGCAGGCACGCTGGTCGTCTTTACCTCCGACCACGGCGAGGGGCTCGGGCACCATCAGATGGTCCGGAAGAGTTCCTTTTACGACGCAGCCGAGAAGGTGCCGATGATCGTAGCGTACCCCGGGCACGTACGGGCCGACGTGGTCGACGCCGACCACCTCGTGTCGGGGCTCGACGTGGTGCCGACCGTTTGCGACTACGTGGGCATCGAGCCGCCGGCCCACGTGCGCGGCCGGAGCCTGCGGCCGCTTCTGGAGGGCCGCGACACGGCGTGGCGCACGTACGTTGCCGCCGAACTCAGCGACGCTCGCATGATCCGCACCCGGCGGTACAAGTACGTCGTGTACCGAGGCGACCCGGTCGAGCAACTGTTCGACAGGCAGGCGGACCCCGGTGAAACGCGGAACCTGGCGGGCCAGGCGACGATGGCAACCGTCCTGGCCGAGCACCGGGCGATGTTGCGCCAGTGGGAGCGCGGCCTGCGCCCGGCGCCCGGCCTCCCGAAGGACACCCAGTGGCCGCGGACGTGACGCCCGATGCTGCGCGCGGCGGAGCCCCGCCCGGGGGCAGCAATTTCCGGCGGTCGGGCGAGACTGAGGGGAAAGCATGAGTTGGGTCTATATTCTATACAAAACCCGTCGTCTGGTTTTGTATAGAATGCCGTGCCGCTTGCGGCGCAGGATCCCGGTGCCCGAACGCTTTGCTGATCAAACGGGAACAGCCCCGTTTGATCGCAAAAGTAGACCCAACTCATGCTTTCCCCTCAGCCTCGCCCCATCCCGCCGCGCCAGGAAAAGTTGGCACACCCCCCTGCTGGCGCCGGGGCGGCAGAATGAGACCGGCCGGGCAGGAGACAGGGGCATGACCAATCGCCGGCAAGCCCGATGGCTCGTCGCCGGCGCGCTGGCCGTCCTGGCAGTGACGGCCGTGGGCGGCGCCGCCGGCGGGGCGGGCCGCGGCTGGCCGATCAAGAAATACGGCGACCTCTGGTACGTCGAGACGCCCCACTACCAACTCGAGACCGACTACGAGCCGGGGGCCGCACAGGTCATCGCCAGTCAGCAGGAAGCCCTCTTCCGGGAACTCTACGGCCGCATGAGCAAGACCAGGCCGGCCTCGGCCATCGGGCGGATGACGATCCAGGTCTTCCGGACCGAGGACCGGTACCTCAAGGCCCTCGGCCCCAAGGCCAAGGGAACCCGGGGCCTGTACACGGGCACGACGCTCGGCGCGTGGGGGTCGCCTGCCGATCTGGACGCGACGCTCGAGACCCTTCGCCATGAAGGCACCCACCAGTTCGTCGGGCAGTTCATCGGCGACACGTGTCCGGTCTGGTTCAACGAGGGGCTGGCCGTCTTCTTCCAGAACGCAAGGTTCAGCAAGGGCAAACTCATCATCGGACAGGCCCCCATGGTGACGGTGAACATCCTCAAGGGAGCCCTGCGCGACGGAAAACTGATACCGATCCCGAAGATGCTGGCCATGACGTACGGCGAGTGGAGCGGGGCCATCACGGCGCAGCCGAAGCAGGCTGCCATCCAGTATCCGCAAGCATGGTCGATGGTCCACTACCTGGAACAGGGCGAGAAGGGCAAGTACCGGGGACCGCTCCTGCAGTACGTCTACTACCTGTCGCGCGGGGAGTCCTCGGAGCAGGCGTGGGCGCGGTCGCTCGGGTCGAACATCCCCGCCTTCGAGAAGGGGTGGCAGGCCTATATCAAAGACCTCCAACCGACCGGCGGCCTCAGTTGCCGCGCCAAGATGGGAATGCTCGGAGACTGGGTCCTCATGGCCATGAAGCAGCCGGAGACCCTCAAGGACATGGCGACCCTCCGCAAGGCCGCCCTCACCGGCGCCCTCGGCGGGTGGACCGTGACGGTGGCGGGCATCAAGACCAAGATCACCGACCGCGAGAGCCTGAAGGACCTGTTCCGATGCCCCCACGACACGTCGCGGAGCGGCGCTCCCAGTTACGAGTTGGTGTGGCGCAAACCCGCCGGGCCGCCCATCGTACGCTGCACCCACCACGCCGGTATCGTGTACGAGACGAAGTACGTCAAGGACGCCGAGGGCAAGTTGACCACCACCGTCATCTCGCGTCCGGCATCGCCTGGCGAGAGGCGGCAACGCTGAGGCAAACGGCGGTCGGGTGACGGTGCGGTCGCCTGCTCGTGCCGCCTGCGCCGGCCGTGGCGGGTCCATCGCCGGCCGCCGGGGGGTTGAATCTGCCGCCCGAGACGCCTACCATGGCGCGAGCACGTCTCAGGGTGGGCACCGGCATGGTCACGCACTGCAGATGCATCGGTTGGGCGGCGGGATCCCACGTGAGGGAGCAAGACGGCCATGATTGACGGCGTTCGTGTCACACAACTGAAAGCGATTCCCGACGAGCGAGGACGCCTGATGGAGATGTTCCGCTCCGACGAGGACGACTTCGAGGCGTTCGGCCAGGTCTACCTGACGACCGCCTGGCCGGGCGTCGTCAAGGCCTGGCACTACCACAAGAAGCAGACCGACAACTTCATCTGCGTTCAGGGAATGATGAAGGTGGCCCTGTACGATGGGCGCGAGGGGTCGCCGACCAACGGCGAGACGAACGAGTTCTTCATGGGTGTGTGGAACCCGATTCGCCTGCGCATCCCGGCCGGCGTGTACCACGGGTTCAAGTGCATCTCCACCGGCGAAGCGATGATCGTCAACGTGCCCACCGAACCGTACAACCGGGCCGACCCCGACGAACACCGCCTGCCCGCCCACACCGACGAGATTCCGTACGATTGGGGCAGGCAGGATCGCTGAAGTTCGTTCGAGTCCGCCGAAGAAGCGGCGGGTGACCCGGCCGCAGCACCACGCCACGGGTCGGGCAAGGAGGTGGAATGTGACGAAGGTGCAGCGTCTGTTGACGGAAAAGCATGATGAGATCCTGCGCATCGCCGCCCGCCGCGGCGCCAAGAACATCCGTGTTTTCGGTTCGGTCGCTCGCGGGGACGCCGATGCGGCTAGTGACGTGGACGTTTTGGTGGACATGGAACCCGGCCGCAGCCTCCTCGATATGGGCGGACTCCTCATGGACCTTCAAGACCTGCTGGGGTGTTCGGTGGACGTCGTCACGGAGCGCGGTCTGCGTCCGCGCATCCGCGACCGGGTTCTCGCCGAGGCGG
>CAZEBQ010000388.1:0-4090 GCA_964510295.1 uncultured Anaerolineales bacterium
CGAACTGGCGGATGACCGCCAGCGTATCGACGCCGGGGTCGCCGCGCTTGCCCAGAACCTCGACGATGACGGCCTCGCCCGCCTCGCCGCGCAGGGCGTACTTCAGGACCTCGAAGACGACCTTGTCCTTGGGCCGGACGCCCGCGCTGGAGGCGTCGGGCACGGCGAAATCCTGGAGCAGGACGCCGCCGTCCGGTCGCACCACCGGCCCCGTTTCGGATAGGGTGTACGTGCCGACGAACCGCGTCTGGCCTCGCTCGCGGACCTCAACGATGCGGCCGAAGTAACCGCGCGGGCCCTTGCCGGCCACCTCCGAGAGGACGGTGTCGCCGGTGACGGCGCTGAGGGTTTCACCGGGCGGGATGAAGAGGTCCTCGCCTTCGGTAGGCCCGTCTCCGGCGTCGGGTTCAACGAAGCCGAAGCCGCGCGCCGAGAGGCTGAAGCGTCCCTCGACGGTCCGCGTGCGTCCGCGTGGCGGCGGTTCCTTGGGCGGCAGTCGGAGTCGGCCGGCGGGGGCGGTGAGTTCGCCGTCGCGGAGCATCCGTTTGACGAGGGTCCGGAACTCGGCGTAGTCCTCCTCGGCCACGTCGAAGAACCGGGCCAGCCGCCGCAGTTTCATCGGACGGTACCGGTGCGACCTCAGATGCTCCAGGATGCGTTCGCGTGTCATCATGCGGGCTCTTTCCGTGCAACGGTTGCAGAAAGTAGTATACAGGGCCGCCGGCGGCGTATCAATCGGCAGCAGTCTCTTGCCTTTCGGCGCGCATGGGCGTAGGCTCAGGGGGCACCCTCATGTGGAGCGAGACGCCATGGCCGAGAACGAGGGCTTTGACAAGATCACCGAGCAGGCGAAGCGGTTGGGCGAACTGATCCGCACCCACCCGCGGTACGTGAAACTGCGGGAGGCCGATGCGGCCGTCCGGGCCGACAAGGCCGCCACCGACGCGCTGGAGGCCTACAACAAGACCGCCGCCGAGATCGCCCGCAAGGAAGCCGCCACCCAGCCGGTCGAGGTCGCCGAGAAGCAGGAACTCCAGCGTCTGCACAACGCCGTGGCGGCCAGCGAAACCATCAAGGCCTTCACGCTGGCCCAGGCCGACTACGCCGAACTGATGCGCCGGATGAACGACACGATCTTCCGGGCGGTCGCCGCGGACGAGCAGGGGGGCAGGCCGGCAGCCGATTCCGGCGCCGTGACAGAGTGACCCCGGCCTTCCGGCCGGGGCTCGGGCTACTTGCCGTTCTCGTCGGCCTCGCCTGATTCGTCAAACCCCTTGAACAGCGCGCCGCCGAACATCCTGTTCCAGGCGGTCCAGCGGCGGGATGGGTCGGCGTCGGCGGCCACGTCGCGCCAGAAGGCGTGCAGTTTGGCGTCGAGGTTGTCGAGGTGATGCAGGGCGAACGCCTCGGCCGTCATCGGCAGTTTCGGACTGCCGAAGGCGTGTTCCCCATGATGCGCCAGGACCAGGTGCCGCAGCACGTGTGCCAGCGTCTCGGGGAACTCGGTGCCGCGGGAGCGGACCTCGCGGATCTTCTCCTCCAGCATCAGGACGCCCTGCACGAGGTGGCCGACCAGTTTGCCCGAATCGGTGTAGCCGAACGACTCGGCGTAGTGCAGTTCGCGGACCTTTCCGATGTCGTGCCAGAGAACGCCCACGAGGAGCAGGTCGCGGTCGAGTTTCGGATAGTGCCTCGAGAGGAGCACGGCCGCTTCGGCAATGCTCAGCGTGTGTTCGAGCAGTCCGCCGAGGTAGGCGTGGTGGAGTTTCTCGGCGGCCGGGGCCCGCTTCAGCGCCACCATCAGGTCCGCATCCGCCCATACCGCATCGAGCAGCGCCCGAAGGGCCGGCCGCTCGACCGCGTCGAGAACCTCCTTGAGGCGCGCCAGGTGCTCGTCCGGGTCGCCGGGGCCCTTGGGGAGGAAGTCGGCCAGGTCCACCTCATTGTCGCGCGCCGGCCGCATGGCCTCGATGACGATCTGGGGAGCGTCGTTGAATTGGCCCACGTGTCCCTTCACGAGCGCGTACCCGCCCTGCGGAATGGCCGCAAACAGCGCCTCGGTGGCGTCCCACATGACGGCGGGTACCTCGCCGGTGCGGTCGCGGAGTTTGGCCGAGATGAAGCGCGCCCCCTTCTTGGTCGTTCGCAGGTCCTTCTGGGCGACGTGAAAGACCGCCTCAACGATGGTGCCGGGAATCGTCAGCCGGTTGACGAACATTCGTGGCATCCGTTTCTCCTTGGGAGGGGCCGTTCAGCCCGTTCTCTCGCCCGAAGGTTTCGAGCGTCTGCCGGTACAGGCGGCGGAACGTCGCCAGGTCGATCCACTCCACGTGCCCGTCGGCAAAGAGGACGTTCAGTCGCGGCGGCTCGCGGCCGACAGGATACACCTCGTAGGCGAGGACCGCCGGAAGGTACGCGCGTTCGGTCACCCGTTTCGTCAGCGGCACGAGTTCGTAATCCCCCGCCGCCCGATGCGTCTTCCGGGCGGGGTTCGAGAAGACCTCGGGGTCGCGGACAAGGTTCTCGCGCGTCAGGTCCGACCAGGTTTTCGGCCACGTCGCTTTCATGGCGTGGTAGACGTGGACGGCCTCGCCGAGGATGAGGAGGTTGCGTGCGCTGGCCTTTCGGGCCACGTCGTCGGAGGTGACCCGTTTAACGGTGTCTGCCAGGTTGTTGACGAAGCGGTAGACGGCGGCGCGCGACATGACCAGTCGAACCGTCCCCTGGTCGGCCGTAGCCCGATAGAGCGGCTCCGACGGCGGTTCCAGGCGAGGCCGGCCGCCCAGCAGGGCCGGCAGGGCCATCTGCAGCGGGTCGGCCAGCGCCTGGAGCAGGTCCGCCATGAACGGTGCCATCTGCGGCGAAGCGAAACGCACGTCGGCGCGAAACGCATCCGAGGCCCGCGACAGGTCCAGCGACCCCGTCACGGTCTCGGCCTGGAGGGCAATCCGCACCAGGTTGTAGTGGAGCGCGAAGGCCATCAGGGCATCGGTGTCCATGTTCGGCCGCAACGTCTTCTGCTGGAACCGGCGGTACTCTTCCAGGATGGCGTCCTTCAGGCTGGCCGGCATGCGGGCGACGAACGTAACCTCGCCGGACGGGGGCGCCGCCGGCTTCGGCGCCGCTCCGGTCGTCGGCCTGCCCGCCGCCGTCAGCATGCGGGTCAGATAGTCCCGGTTCGAGGCGATCACCGCCACGCGAGGGGCGGGGACGGCCAGCCACCCCGCCTCGCCGAAACGGTACACGGGCGTCGGGATGCCCGGCACGGGCACGACCGGCTGCGGGTCCTCGAGCAGGTCCCCGGCCAGGACATCGCGGTTCAGGGCCAGGACCAGGCCGAAGTTGCCCTCGTCCAGCAGGTCCTGCGGCGAACTGACGAGGGCAGCCGCCGCAACGTCCGCCTCCAGGTTCACCTGCGGCGGCAGGTTCGCCATGAGCCGGCGGCGCAGACCCACCGCGGGGTCGGCAAGCATCTTCCACAGATGCGTCCTGGTGAGGGCCGCCGCGCGGATGTGGACCACGAGGTCGGCCTCTTCAGGAATGTAAGCGAGCACCGGCGCCAGCGAGGCCTCCGCAACCGGCGAGGCCGCCGGCGGCGACTCCTCGACCGGCTGCGCAGCCGCCAACGCGGCAAACGCGAGGATGATTGCGGCCACGGGTCTCCCCCTTCGGCAGATGCTCGTCGAGCAATCCGCGATTATAGGGCTAGGCACACGCGACTGCCACGCTTTTCGCGAAATCGCAGTCACGCATCCGTCACGGGGGAGACGGCCTCGCGGGGTGGCACGGCAGCCCGAAGGGCGGCCGTGCTGGACGCTGGACGCACACGGCCACGCTTCGCGTTGCCGTACCACCCGCGCGATGGCCGGGCAACACGAGGGACGGGGGGGGCCGCAACTTTTCCTTGCTCCGCGGGCACGGCGGGCCTATCATCCGGCACGTGCACCCGGGCCGACCCCGCCGCCGCGTACGTGTTTAGCGTGGTCTCGAAACGATGTCATTTCGACCGAGCCCTCGCCAGAGGCGAGGGCGAGTGGAGAAATCTCGTCGTCTCGACACGGATAACGGCGAGATTCCTCGACTCGCTTCG
>CAZEBQ010000389.1:0-4066 GCA_964510295.1 uncultured Anaerolineales bacterium
TGACGGTATCGCCGGCTCGAACGCCGTCGAGCGCTTTCTGGACCGTGCGAAACGGCCGGCCGCGCGTGCCGGCATGCGAGTCGTCGCCGTCGGGCGCGACGTAGACCTCGGCGGCGTGTACGGTCGCAGCGGCCGCAACCACGAGGCAGACGGCGACTCCGGCGGCGGAGAGAAACACGAGCGACATCACGCAGCGGCGTGCCTGGTTCATGGCAAGTCCGTTATGGATCTGTTTTGGATGATATGGGTGAGCGAGGCCGTCCGGTCCGCGGCGCCTCGACTTCGGGATGGGTGGCCTGGATGCCCTCGAGGTGTAAGTCAGGGCGCCGGGGCATAGACGGCCTCCTCGAGGATGCCCTCCCGCAGGGCGGGTTTGAGGGCGTCCGGGAGCACCAGGTCCACCGGCCGGTCGAACAGATCTTCGAGGAAGGCTTTCAGATCCATGTAGGCGTCGAAGGTCTTGGTCTCGAACTCCACCAGGAAGTCGAGGTCGTGCGCCTCGGCCACGCCGTCACGGACCGCCGAGCCGAATAGCGCCAATCGCCTCACCCCCAGCCGCCGCAACGTCTCACGGTTGTCGGCGAGGCGCTTCAGGATCTCGTCTCGCAGGTTGGACATGGCTCGGTCCTGTCCGTTCTCGTATCCGCTCACCAGGCGATTGTGCTGCGAGGGAACGGCCCTGTCAACCACGAAAGACCGGCGGTCGGACCAGTCCCGAGTCCCCTGGTTGCCGCATCACGTGCGCTTTCTCTTGGGCTGATAGTCGGGGTTCGGTTTGGGCATCTTGGCGCCAATCGTCTTGAGGTGCGCGACGAGACGGGCGTCGAGGCGCCTGACCACGTCGGGGTGTTTGTCGGCCAGGTCGGTCGTCTCGGAGAGATCGTCTTTGAGGTTAAAGAGTTCGTACGTCTTGGCGTCGTAGCGTTTGAGGAGTTTCCAGTCGCCGGCCCGGATGATGCTGTACGGCACGATGCCACCGCGATAGTGCGGGAAGTGCCAGAAGATGGCGTCGCGTTTGAGCGTGCCGGTCTGGGCGAGGAGCGGCATGATGCTCTCGCCGTCGATGGGCCGGTCTTTCGGAAGCGGCACGCCGGCCGCCTCGCAGACGGTGGGGAAATAATCGACGCTCGTGACCGGCACGTGGCAGGTGGTGCCGGGCTTGACGACGCGCGGCCATCGGACGATGAGGGGTTCGCGGATACCGCCCTCGTAAGGATGGCCCTTGCCGGCCCGAAGCGGGGCGTTGTGCGTGGGGCCCAGGAGGCCGCCGTTGTCGGACGTGAAGATAACGAGCGTGTTCCCGGCCACGCCGCACTCATCGAGTGTCGCCATGATGCGGCCGAGGGCGTCGTCGACGCTGTGGACCATGGCGGCATAGGTGGGGTTTTTCTGGTTCGTCGGCGTCTTGGCCTTGTACTTGGCAACGAGGTCCTTCCTGGCCTGGAGGGGCGTGTGGACGGCGTAGTGGGCCATGTACAGGAAGAACGGTTTCTTGTGGTGCTTCTTGATAAAGCCGACGGCCTCGTCGGCCTCGCGGTCGGTCAGGTACTCGCCTTCGCGCCGGGGCTTCAAGGTGGGGATGTCGGCGAGGCGCGAATTCTTGTACGGATCGAAATAGGAGGGCGGCTGTCCGTAGTCGCATCCGCCGATGTTGTAGTCGAAGCCCTGGCGGTCGGGGTACTGGTCGTCGGGTCCCAGGTGCCACTTTCCGATGTGGCAGGAGGTGTAGCCGGCGGGCTTCAGGGCCTCGGCGATGGTTATCTCGTCGAGTTCCATCCAGAGGGCGTTCCTGGGGCAGAGGACCTTGTGGTTCCGTCCGCCCGTGTAGCCGCTCGGGTTCTTTTTGTCGGCCGGAATCTTGCCGCCCTGGAACCGTGAGCGGATCCAGTCCGTCACGCCCAGCCGCCCGGGGTACCGGCCCGTCATCACCGCCGCCCGGGTCGGCGAGCAGACGGCGCAGGCGGCGTAGCCGCTGGTAAACTTCATGCCCCCTGCGGCCAGGCGGTCGATGTTCGGCGTCTCGTAGTACCGGCTGCCGTAACAGGCGGCGTCGGTCCAGCCCATGTCGTCGATGAGAACGAGGACGACGTTGGGCCTGTCCTTTCGCGGCGCCCCCGACACGCGTGAGCGCGGCAGGGCGAGTGCGGCGGCCGAGAGGCTGAGTGTTCTCAGGAAGGTGCGGCGTTTCACAGGCTTCTCCTTTCTGCGTGGCGGAGCCGGTTCGGCCAGGCCGACAGGTGCTGTCCGGTGGGCCTACAGGGGCCGGCTGCGGTTCTGGCTTTGGTATTGCTCGAGCAGCGCGGTGAGGCGTTCGACGACCTCCGGCCGCTCGCTCCAAAGGTTCTTTTCTTCGCGGGGGTCGGCGGCCACGTCGTAGAGTTGCCCCGGTGGTTCGTTCGGTCCTTTGGGGCCCCGCGTCCACCCGCCGGAGCCTTGGCCGAGAATGAGTTTCCAGTTGCCCTGCCGGACGGCAAACATCCCCCTGACCGAATGGTGGACGATGGCTTCCCGAATGGGCTTGTCTCGTTTGTGGCCAAGGAGCGCCGGGAGGATGTTGTAGGAGTCTTCGCCGGCATCGTCGGGGAGGCCTTGGCCCAGGATGGCGGCACAGGTGCCCATGAGGTCGACATGGCAGATGGGTTCGTCGTTCGTCGCGCCCGCGGGCACGTGGCGAGGCCAGCGGGCGATGAACGGCACGCGGTGCCCGCCGTCCCAGATGTCGGCTTTGACACCGCGGTAGATGTGGCTCGGGTTATGGCCATACCGTCGGACCGAGTTCATGGGGCCGCTCATGCCGGTGCCGTCGCGGCCGGGCGAGCCGTTGTCGCTGGTGAAGATGAGCAGCGTGTCATCCGCCAGATGGTTGCGGTCCAGGGCGGCGACGACCTGTCCGACCACGTGGTCCACCTGGCAGACGAAGTCGCCGTAGGCGCCGGCGCGGCTCTTGCCGCGGAACTCCGGAGCCGGGGCGATGGGGGTGTGGGGGGCGGTCAGCGGCATGTACAGGAAGAACGGTCGGGCCAGCCCATCTTGCCGGGGCCGGCTCTCGATGAAGTCGACGGCCTTGCGCTCGAGCGCCGGAAGAATCCTGACCAGGTCCCAGCCCTCCAGCATGGGACCGGGATTGCCGAACATCGACTTGGGCTTCGGTTTCGTCGGGATGCCAACCGTCCGGTCGTTCTCGATGAAACAGTACGGCGGGTAGTTCGGTACGGCCGTGCCGAAGTAAGAGTCGAACCCGCGCGTGGTCGGCCCGTCGGCGATCGGTTGGGTGAAGTCGATGCCCTGTCCCAGGCCTCCAACCTTGACGGGTTTGCCATCGGCGGTGCGCCAATCCCAGCCCAGGTGCCATTTGCCGATGCAGGCCGTGTCGTAGCCGTGCCGGCGGAGCATGGCCGGCACGGTCAACCGGTCCGGTTCAATGAGGGGTCGGCCCCACGGCCGAAGCACGCCCCGCTTCAGTTGGCTCCGCCAGCAGTACCGGCCCGTGAGCACGGCGTATCGCGTTGGGGTACACACGGCCGAGGGCGAGTGCGCGTCGGTAAACCGCATGCCCTGTTGGGCCAGGGCGTCGAGGTGGGGCGTCGGGATTCGCGAGTTCGGATTCTGGCAGGCGAGGTCGCCGTAGCCCATGTCGTCGGCCAGGATAAAGACGATGTTGGGTTTGGTCCGGGCGGGCGCGGCGTGGATGGCCGACGGCCATCGGGGGGCCGCGGCGAGCGCGGCGGCTGCACCGACGGTTCTCAGGAAGTGGCGGCGGTTCATGTGCTACCCCTTTCGCAGTCACGGACAGAACGCGGCGGCCAAGGCCGCCGGCTAACGTCGAGTGGCATGGTCACGCTTGAGTGGCCATGCCACCGCCCTTGTTCGGCTTCCTCTGCTTCTTCGGCTTGGCTTTGCCGGCGCGGGGTTTACGGTCCCAGGGGTTGGCGGCGCGGGGCTCGTATTGGGGTCGGGCGTCGGCGGCGGGAAGGCGGTCGAGGACGGTCTGGAACTTCTTGAGGGCGGCGGCGTGGGCGGCGTCGGTGCTCGCGAGGAGATTCGTCTCCTCCTGCGGGTCGGCCAC
>CAZEBQ010000390.1:0-4061 GCA_964510295.1 uncultured Anaerolineales bacterium
CGACCGCGCGAACGGTCGAGAACATGCTTTCGCGAGCGAAAGCATGGCACCCGGCGTGAGAAAGACGGCAGTGGGGTTGCTGCGTGGCTGGTGGCATGGCCAGCCCGACCACGCGGTTAGTCCTGTTTCGGCGCTTCGCTGTAGACGACGAGGGCGGGGAGGCGCACGACTTGGGCTCCCTTCCACAGAGAGTGGTCCGACACGGGATCGTGGAACCACGCAAGGAGAAACGGCCCATCGCCCTCGCGCCGGTCGCTGTCCCACCACTTCAGGCTCCGCCCTGCGTAAGCCACATCCGGATCGTCGCTCCCCTGCCACTCGACGGCCCAAGCGTTGATGGTCTGCGAGCGGCCGTCGGCATCGGTCGCGCGGCTGCCCTCAATCAGGAGGGCTTTGACCGCTGTCGGATCTTCCGCTGCGTGTGCCAACTGGTTGCGGTCGGGATGCGGAAACAGAAAGTCGAACGGTACGGATTCGCAGATGTGGGCCATTCCCAGGCTCAAGACGTGGACCACGAGGGGCGGACCCCTTGTCTCAACGTGGTAGCCGTAATCGTAGCCGTAATCCATGACCGCGGATGGCCGCACGAGGTCGTCCGAGGAGGCGAAGATCGGCAGGGGAAGCGTGGCGACATCTATCGTGGGGCACCGGGCACTTGCGCCGCCCCGCGACTGTAGGAGGGTGATCTCCTCTAGCGCCTGCTGGGGAGAGCCTTGCAGTCGCCGGTAGAAGATGCGCGTGTTGCAGACGCGGGACCCGGAAGGGAGGCCAAGCCAGTAGATGAGCCCGGCGGCAGCGCCAGCAAGAACCACCAGGACAAGCGCACCAGCCACAGCGCGGCGCGCTGGCACGAGAACGGCGGCCACGACCACCGCGAGTGCAAACAGACCCAGCCACGTCCAGAGCCTGAGTCGCTCCGAGGCTGGCCACTCGGCTGCCCCCAGCAGCCGATACACTCCGGGTTGGATGGCCGACCGGACGCCGAGCGGAAATGGGGGAACCCCGACGCCGATCACGCCGCTTCGGGAAGGCGTAATCATCGGAGTACCGTCGGTCAGGGACGTGTTCAACGGACCCGCCCCCGCGTGCAGCACGCCGCACTGCGCCGCCGTTTCCAGTCTGTCAAACGGGAGGCGAAGAATGTGCAGCACTCTCTTGCCGGTCACACTCTTCCCTTGGGTCTTCATCGCGTCCTCCAGGTCCGGGCCGTCCTGGGAGACTGCGACTAGGGCCATGTTGCCGGGAAGGGCACGCGTCTCCCGCGCCGTGACCTCGGTGCGCGCCACCGTGGCGCCGCTCTCAGTCAAAAACTCGACCCAAAGCGGCAGGTCGCCCCCCACGTAGAAGACCGGCAGGACCTTCTCGGCCGTCTCACCGGTGGCCAGGCGCAAGTCGGAGCGGACGTCGACCGGCCCGCCGGTCGTCACGAAGACCTCGGCGATCTCGGTGTCGGTGCGGTTGGTCACCTTGAACGTCACCGGCACATACGCTCCGACGCGGGCCCAGCCGTCGGTGATGTCGAGGGAGGCGGTGACGTCGACCCCCTGGGCGAAGGCGGGCGAGGCAAGCAGCAGGGCGAGCATCACGTAGGCCGGGGCACGCCACGGCGATTTGGCGCCAACGCGTGACTGCCGGGGCACGACCCGGCCTACCGCTGTCATTCTGAGCGCAGCGAAGAATCTCGCCGTGCGGTTGCTGGGGACGGCGAAAGGCCGCGGCAAGATTCTTCGTCGTCCCGGCGAGCCGGGACGCCTCAGAATCACAGATTGACGCCAGGCGTTCACGGCGGTCCTCCGGTGGCTTCCAGGACGCGGTGAATGTGAATGGCGGCGGCGACGGACCAGGCCTGGGCGATGCAGCCGCCCGGTCGGTGCGGCGGGTCGCCGTCGAAGACTTCGCTGATGAAGCCGAGGCCCGCCTCGTCCATGGTCGCCATGAGGCACTCCAGAATCTGCCGCGCCTGGCCGCGCGCGCAATCGCGCGGCTCGGCCGCCAACACGGCGTCGACGTACGGCCCGACGAGCCACGGCCAGGCGGTGCCCTGATGGTAGGCGGCATCCCGCTCGTCGGGCGAGCCGCCGTACGTTCCTTTATACGACGGATCGGCCGGTGCGAGCGTCCGAAGGCCGCGCGGCGTCATGAGTTTCGCACAAACGGTCCGGACGACGGACTTGGCGCGCTTGCCGGTGAGCGGTGCATGCGGCAGGCCGACGGCAAGCACCTGGTTCGGCCGGATGGCGGGGTCGCGCCGACCATCCGGGAAGACGCAATCGTAGAGGCACGCGGTCTCGTCATTCCAGAAGAGGTCCTCGAAGGCATCGCGTGCCCGCGGGCCCAGGGCGCACGGGGCGGGCGGCGTTTCGCCGAGCGCCTCGGCCATCTCTTCCATGAGGGCAAGGCCGGAGAGCCACAGGGCCTGGACCTCGACGGGTTTACCGTAGCGCGGCGTGACGGGTCGGCCGTCGCTTGTGCGGGCGTCCATCCAGGTCAGTTGCGTGTCCTCGTCGCCTGCGGCGATGAGGCCGTCGGTGTCGGCGTGGATGCCGAAGCGCGTGCCGGCGGCGTAATGCTCGACGATGTGGCAGGCGGCCGGCCACAGGCAGTCGCGGATACCTGCGGCGTGATCGACGGCGTCCAGGTAGGCGGCAAGGGCCTGGATGAACCAGAGGCTGGCGTCGACGGTGTTGTAGGACGGCTCGCCGGTATGTTCGTCGAAGCGGTTGGGGATCATGCCTTCACTGGCGGCCGAGGCGAAGGTCGTCAGGACCTTCTCAGCCGCATCGAGCCGGCCTGTCTCGATGGCCAGGCCCGGCAGGGCGATCATGGCGTCGCGGCCCCAGTCGGCGAACCAGGGGTAGCCGGCGATGACGGTCATGAGGCCCTCGCCGGCGACGCGGCGCGTGACGAGGAAGGCGTCGGCGGCGCGCGAGAGTTGCTCGATGGGCGAAGGCTCACTGGCGGAATGAACAACGCACGGCCGGGCAAGACCGGCCGTGGCACCTACTTGCCCCGGCGAGTCGAAGGAGCAGAAGAGGCGGCAGAGGCCGGTGCCTTGGCCGCGGACCGTCCAGCGGCCCGGCGCCAACAGGTCGTGCGTGAACTCGAAGCCGCGGTCGCGTTCGACGCGCAGAAGGATCCCTTCGTACCACGTGGGCTTGCCGCTGGCTTCGGTCACCTCGGCCGTGTCGGCCCAGAGGAAGACGCCGGGCAGCCGCTCCGAGAGGACGTGGTAGCCGCAGGCCTTCTCGATCGGCTCGACGCGGACGCTCTCGCGGGCCTCGGCCAAGGCGTGCATGGAGCGAAGGGCGAGCATCGGCGCCAGGTCGAGCGTCCACCGGCCGTCGGCCTGAACCTCGTAGGTGATGCAGACGCCTTCGCCTTCGGCAAGCAGCGCGACGTGGCGTGCGACGGTCACGGCACCGGCGCGGGAGACGAGCCGCGGCATCGGGTCCGTCTCGAACGACTCGGCCACGACGGAGCCGTCGGGATGGAAGCCGCCTGCGTACTCGGTGGTCGAGAGCCAGGTCTCGCCGTCGGCCGCGATGAGCCGCTCGTCGATGTGCGAGAGGACAACGTGTCGGGCCAGCGGCGGCCGCACGGCCGGCACCCACAGACCGTGGTAGCGCCGCGTCGGGCACATCAGGACGGTGGAGGAGGCGTAACCGCCCGCGCCGTCGGTGAGGAGCCACTCGCGGGTGAGTGCCCGGTCGCGGTCGCGGAGGTTGGCGGCGTCGAGGTGCAAGGCAAGTCCCCAATGCGGATCGAGCACGTTCAAGCCTGGCCGCGCCGGCTTTAAGCGGTCCGAGATAACTCCTGTAAAGTGTGTGCGCGGCGGGTCTCCGTACCCGCCGCGATTCATCGGGTTCTTGCGCGGTGGTTACGGAGAACCACCGCGCAGAACGTATCTCGGACCGCTTCAGCCATCGGCCCCGTACGTGTTTACCGTGTTGCAGGCCGAGGGGCAAGGCTCAAGGGAAAAGCGGACAAG
Organism: uncultured Anaerolineales bacterium; assembly: GCA_964510295.1. Classification (GTDB taxonomy): domain Bacteria; phylum Planctomycetota; class Phycisphaerae; order FEN-1346; family FEN-1346; genus JAUVZF01. Next base: position 3,989 of record CAZEBQ010000390.1, read on the forward strand.
AAAAGGGGACATTCTGGTTTTCCGGCTCCTCCTCGTGCGGGCGGCGATGGCGTTGCTGTCGCCGCCGATGGCG
>CAZEBQ010000391.1:0-4044 GCA_964510295.1 uncultured Anaerolineales bacterium
TCGCCGGTGGCGGAGTCGAGGTTGCCGGTGGGTTCGTCGGCGAAGAGGATGCGCGGCTCGTGGACGAGCGCCCGCGCCAGGGCCGCCCGCTGCCGCTCGCCGCCCGAGAGTTCGCGCGGCAGGTGAGCCACCCGCTCCGAGAGGCCGAGACCCGTGAGCACCTCCATCGCGCGGCGGCGGCTCGCGCCGCGGATCGCAGGCCACGTGAGGAGCGGCGTCCGGATCATGGCAGGCAGCAGCGTGTTACCGAGAACCGACAGGTCCGGCATCAGGTAGTAGAACTGAAAGACGAAGCCGAGAAAGGAGTTCCGCATCCGGTCGCGCCACCGCTTCGGTTGGGCGAAGGCGTCCTGGCCGTCGAGAATCACGCGACCCGCCGTCGGACGGTCCAACAGGCCCATGAGGTGAAGCAGCGTCGACTTGCCGCTGCCCGACGGGCCCAGGATGCAGAGAAACTCGCCGGCATCGACCGCGAGGTCCACCCCGTGAAGGACCCGCAGGCGAGCCGCGCCCATGCGGTACTCCTTGACCAGCCCTTCCCCCGCCAAGATCGGTTCACTCATATCGCAGCGCCTCCACCGGCTGCTTGAGGGCCGCGAGCAACCCGCCCGCCATGCTCGCCAGCGTCGAGAGGGCCAGCACCCCTGCCCCGATCATCACGCACCACAGGGGCGAGGTGTGCTGCGGAATGTGGTCGAAGTAGTACATGTCGCGCGGAAACACGTCGATGCCGAGCGTCTGGTTGACCCAGATCTCGATCGGGTCCAGGTTCGCCAGCATCAGCAGGGCCGCCGTCATGCCGATCGCGGTGCCGATGGCCCCGATGATGAACCCGTACCCGATGAACAGGCTTCCCACGCCGGCGTCGTGGGCCCCCACGGCCTTCAGGATCCCCACGTCGCGGCTCTTGATGTACGCCATGACGTACGAGATCAGGGCGATGAGCACGCCGAACCCGATGAACATCATCCCCAGCATCAGGGCCGTGATGTTCCGCTCCACCTCAACCACCGTCAGGATCATCCGCTGCTGCGTCTCCCAGGTGTTCACGGTCAGTTGCATGATGCCCACGTCGGGCTGCTCCCGCGCGAAGGCGTGCCAGACGTCGGTGATCTGACCGACAAGGGCCTCGGCGCCGGACGGGTCGGCGATCTTGACCTGGATCTGGTTCGTTCGCGCCGGCACGGCCGGTTTGCCCCCGGCCGCAGGCTGAGCCTCCATCCCCGCCATCTGCTGGGCCATGTCGAAATCCACGTACACGTGCGACGAGTCGGCCTCCCAGTACCCGCTCTTGAAGCGGTCGACCACGGTGAAGGCGCGGCTGGAAACCTTCGGAATGCCTCCCGCCTCCATCGCCAAGGCGCCGCTGGGGCGGATCGGAATCGTCGAGACCACCAAGTCACCGCCGTAAGGAAGCAGGGGGAAGTCGATGACCTGAGGCCGCATCACCTCCACCTCGCGGACCGGCACCAATACGACGGCCACAACCAGCGACACGCACACCACGGCGCACACGACCGTGGCGACCGTCCAACCCGTGCGTCCCGGTCGCCGGCGTCCGGCCCGCCACACAAACAGAGTGGCCGTTGCTGCAAGGGCCGCCAGGACCCCGGCAAGCGCGCGGCGGCCTGCCCCTTCCGTGATGGTCTCCGTCACGTCGCTTCGCATCGGGGCGCCGATGACGCCGATTCCGGCGATGCACCCGGGCCTCGCCGGCAGGCCGTTGCGAGTCCACGCCTCCGGCACCTTCAGGAGGTCGGCCGACAGATACTGCGACCCCTTCTGGCGCTGAAGGTACTCGTGGAAGCGGCCCATCTCCGCCTTCTCGGCCGGCTGGATGCCGATGATGACGCACGGCCTCACGAGCGGCTTGACGCTGCTTAAGCGCGGCTTGATCCGGGCGACCGCGTAGGTCTGAATCACCGGCGTGGCCGCATCGACGCCCTCCACCGCCTCGATACGCCGGGCGAGTTCCTCGTAGTGCGGCAGGCCCTCCATATGGGCATCGACGATGATGTCCGACAGCGTGCCGCGCGTCATCTCACGCGTCTCGCGCACAAAGCCGTCCATGATCGCGAACACCAGGATCAGCAGGAACACGCCGAGGGCGGCCGGCAGCGCCGAGACCAGCGGCACCACCGCCTTCCAGCCGCAGAACAGGTACTTGGCGCAGAGGACGTGCTTGTAGACCGACGTGCCGAGCACCAGGGCGAGCAGGCCAAGCAGGACGACACCGGTCGCGACGGCGACCGGGATCACCCACGGCGAGGCCAGCCAGTCCTCCTGCATGCGAAGCGCCCTCGCGTTGATTCGACGGCCCGTAGCGCCGTGCCCGTTTAGCCGTCGGTGCCCGCGCCGCCGCGCCCGTTTAGCCGTCGCCGGTACGGCGACGGGCGTTGACGTTCGTGCATTCGGCGCTGAATCCCGTCGGCGTGCCGCCGACGGCTAAACGTTAAGCCTGCCGCTCGTCGGCCGAACTCCGCCCGCCGCGCGGCCGCAGGGCCGGGAACAGCACCACGTCGCGGATGTTCGAGGTATCGGTCAGCAGCATGACGAGGCGGTCGATGCCGATGCCGAGCCCCCCGGCCGGCGGCATGCCGTGCTTGAGGGCCTCGACGAAGTCGGTGTCCATGACGGCCATCGTCTCGTCCTGGCCGGCCAACTGGACGCGCAGCGCCTCGTCCTGCACGTCCGGGTCGTTGAGTTCCGTGTAGGCGTTGCCGATTTCCATCCCGGCGACCATCGGCTCAAAGCGTTCGGCGATGTCGGGCCGGCCGGCCTTTCGCTTCGTCAGCGGGCACAGGCGCGCGGGCCAGTCACACACGTGAGTCGGCTGGACGATATGATGCTCGACCGTGGCCTCGAAGACGTCGTGGGTGACCACGTCGAGGTGCTTGCCGGTCTCCTCGATCTCCAGGTCACGGGCCTTGGCCCGGATGGCCTGCTCGTCGCCGAGCGCCAGAGCGGCGTGTTCCTGGAGCAGGTCCGCATACGTGGCCCGGCGCCACGGCGCCTTGTACTCGAGTTCCACCTTGCCGAAGGGCAGGCACGTCTTGCCGCCCGACACCGTCCGGGCCAGGTGCTCGAAGAGTGTCTCGACGATCTCCATCATGTCGGTGTAATCGGCATAGGCCTGGTACAGTTCCAGGAGCGTGAACTCGGGGTTGTGCCGGGTCGAGATGCCCTCGTTGCGGAAGACGCGGCTGATCTCAAACACGCGGTCCATGCCGCCCACCAGCAGCCGTTTAAGGTACAGTTCCGGCGAGATGCGAAGGTAGAAGTCCGTATCAAGCGTGTTGTGGTGCGTGATGAACGGCTTGGCGGCCGCCCCGCCGTAGATCGGCTGGAGGACCGGCGTCTCGACCTCAACGAACGCCCGTTCGCGCAGGAACCGCCGGACCTCCTCCAGAATGAGCGACCGCTTCAGAAAAACGTCGCGCACCTCCGGGTTGGCGAACAGGTCCACGTACCGCTGGCGGTACCGGGCCTCGACGTCCTGCAGGCCGTGCCATTTTTCGGGGGGTGGCAGGAGGGCCTTGGTAAGGATCTCGAACCCGGCCACCTCGACCGTGATCTCGCCCGTCCGGGTCGTGATGAGGCGGCCCTCGGCGCCGACCCAGTCGGCCAGGTCCAGCAGTTTAACCCGCTCCCAATCATCCTCCGAGAGGACCTTCTTGCTGAAAGCGAGTTGGATGTGGCCGCTGCGGTCCGAGAGGTCCGCGAAGACGAGTTTGCCGAACTCGCGCAGGGCGGTCAGCCGGCCGGCCACGCGGGCGCGCGCGCCCTCGCCGGCCGTCTCGTACCGCTGCCGCGCCTCGGCCGTCTCGATCGTGTCGGGGTACCGGTGGCCGAAGGGGTCGAGTCCCATCTGGCGGAGCGTCTCGGCCTTGCGGCGCCTGGCTTGTTCGTACTCGTTTGCCATGGTGGTTGGCTCGTGGAGGGGCCCCGTCGTAAGGAACGCGACCCGCCGCCGCGGCGGCGTACCTGTTTAGCATGTCATTCCGAGCGAGCGAAGCGAGTCGAGGAATCTCGCCGTTATCCGTG
>CAZEBQ010000392.1:0-4011 GCA_964510295.1 uncultured Anaerolineales bacterium
CGCTTGCATGGCATGCAAGAGGTCCGGGGTTCGAATCCCCGTGCCTCCACCAGCCTTCGTTCGTCGCCCGTTGGCGAATGAGGATTGCCGCGGCGATGTCCCCTCGGGACGTAGCCGGGCTTTGCTGCCGGTCAACAGGTTGCGGTGAACTTCGCCTTGGCAGGTCTGAAAGAAGGGAAAGGCGCCCGAGCGACGCCTTTCCCTTTCTCGTTTACTCGGTTGTGCGCAGCCGCCTCGAGCAGATCGGCATCTGGCAGGACGGCGACAAGAACCTCCACGTGAAGGTCAAGACGAACGGCGTCTGGTCGCCGGACGGGACCGAACTGGACATGACGTTCAACGATTCGGGTCACACGACGGGCGCGTGGTGGGACTGATTGTGGGGCAGGGCGAAGCGGGAAGGAACGTCGTGTTATCGACGCCTTCAGCTCAACTCCGGCGCAGGGCGGGCCCCCGGATTCTCAGGCGAGGTGTCTTTCTGTGGCTCTTAGTATCGCGGGACACGAGGCAATCCTAGAGTACGAAGGCGGACACGCTGTTCGGGCTTGCATGCGCAAACCGCGCGGCAAATCTGCTGGCGGCCCTCTACGCCGGAGGCACGGCGCTACCTTGACGCAGCCCTCCGGGCACCGCAGGCCTGGCGCGGACGGGTGACTTGCCGGTCTACTCGGTTTCCTGCGTCCCCAGCCTGCGGCAAGGCGAGCCAGAGAACGCTTGGCCGGCTACTCCTTGAACGGCTCCTTGATGACGTCCTTGGCGCCGTCGATGGAGGTGACGAGGATGGCGCGGACGCCCTGCACCGTGTCTTCGCCGATCTCGGCGGCGCCCTTGATGGCGCCCGTCGCTGCGCTCTTCAGAGCCCCGCCCGCGTCGGCTCCGACCTCCTCGGCCGCCTGGATGCCCGCCTTGGTGGCCGACACAGCCACTTCGCCGACGTCCGCGCCGACTTCGGACCCTCCCTTGATGATGCCCTGGACAGTCGCCTTGATGGTGACAAGGACGTCGGCGCCGACCTCGGCAGCCGCGTGCACCGCGCCTCGCACGATCTTCGATGCCGCATCGGTCGCGGTGGCCGACACGTCCGACACGCCGGTCACGGCAGTCTTGATCAGGTCGGCAGACGTCTCAAGGACGGCTTCCCCGATGTCACCGCCGCCCCGGATGGCGCCGATCGTCGCCTTCTTGGCAGTTTGTCCGATCGTGGAAAGAGTCGATTCTGCCATGGTCACCCTCCTTAGCAGTGGCCCGCCTCGCCGAGGCCCCCTGCTGGGACCTTCGCTCGCGAGCCCAGACACACGAACCGGGAACAAGTCTCACTGCCTTTAGTGTAGCCGTTGCGGCTTCACCGGGGCAAGAGGCTTCCCATGTTATGGCCGCCCCTCCGGCCGCGAACCGTCGGGGGGGTCGCCTGCTTCGCGGTGCTCGGCGGTGTCCGTGCCGCCGGCTGACGGCGCGCCGGAGGAACCCAGCCATCCCCTTCTCCAGAAGAACAGGAGCAAGCAGACCGCGACGGTGGCCATCAGCGCGAGGCCCACCGGATACCCGTACCGCCAGCCGAGTTCGGGCATGTTGAAGGGCGACGCCTCGGGGTCGAAGTTCATGCCCCAGATGCCCGCAAGAAAACCCAGCGGAATGAAGATCGTGGCGATGATCGTCAGGACCTTCATCACCTCGTTCATCCGGTTCGCGACGCTCGACTGGTACGCGTCGAGAAGCCCGGAGGCCAGTTCGCGGTACGTCTCCACCACGTCGATGACCTGAATCACGTGATCGTAACAGTCGCGCAGGTACACGTGGGTCGTCTCGGCGATGAGGTCGATGGGGTCGCGCAGGAGGGAGTTGATCGCTTCGCGTTGCGGCCAGATGGCGCGCCGCAGGGCCAGCAGGTCGCGCTTCGCGGTGTGGATGCGGGCGATCATGCTGCTGTCGGGATGGGCGATGACCTGGTCCTCCAACATCTCCAGGTGCTCGCCGCGCTGCTCCAGCACGGGGAAGTAGGCGTCGATGACCGCGTCGAGCAGGGCGTAGACCAGGTAATCGGCCCCGGCGCTGCGCAAGCGCCCGGTGCCCTTGCGGATCCGCTCGCGGACCGGCTCCAGACAGTCGCCCGCGTGCTCCTGGAACGTCACGACGACGCCGCACCCCAGGAAGAGGCTCAGTTGCTCGGTCTCCAGGTGCTCGCCGAGCGAGACCATCCGCGTGACGATGAAGATGTTCTCGCCGTACTGTTCAACCTTGGCCCGCTGCGGAACGTTGACGGCATCCTCCAGGGCCAGGGGATGCATCCGGAAAATCTCGCCGATCCGGGTCAGCGTCTCGGCGTCGCCCAGCCCGTCGACGTTGACCCAGGTGACGGGCCACTTGCCGAGCAGCGGCGCGAGCGACTCCGGGTCCTCGACCTCCTGCTCCGAAAAGTCATCCGGCCCATAGGCCATGACCCGCACAACCGGCCGCGGGGCATCGGGGTGGATGCGCAACGTTCCCGGGGTGGCGCCGACCGTTCTCGGCGGCGCGCGACGTTTGCGCCTCGGTCTTCTCATAACTTGCTCCTTTCGTTGGGAGCCGATTGCCCCGGACTTGGCGTCTCTGCCGCCATCGTGCGGCAGTTGCGTTTGGCGAAGTCCCTGCGTCCTGCGGGCGACGGCGGCGGCCCCGACCGCGACGGCTTCGTCACGCCGGCCTTCTCGCGCGGGGCTCGGGACATCCGCTGTTGCCACCCGAACACACGCAACGAGTAGAACAGCCTGGTGACGATCCCGTTGTAGACGTTCACCCCCATGTGCCGGGCGAGAGATCGAGCCGCAGCCGCCCCCGGATCGGGCATCCGCACCAGCCACAGGATGGTGAGCAAGCGGGCAACGAATGCTACGGCGAAGGTGGCGTGCCAGTTGTTCCACAGAAACGGGCCCATCCGGATGGGATCGTCCTGCAGCCCGGCCAGAGCCTCAGCCAGGCTGCCGTCTACCAGACCGCCGGCGATGCCCCCTTCGCGGAACAGTTTGTCGATGCGGAAACGAACGTCGCTGCAGATGACCTTCACGTCCATCATGGTGGCCACTTCCACCCAGAAGTACACCTCGAAGACGAGCGAGTTGTCGCCGAAGTCGTGGAACACCAGGATCGGCTCGGGCCTCGCCAGCACGCGGCCGTGTTCCTCGACGAGCAGATAGAAGAGGACCCTCTCGACGGCCGCTGCCGCCGTCTCCGTGATGCGGACCCGCCTCAGCAGATGCCGCCGCAGCGACCGCGTGATCAGCCGGCTGATGAGCAGGCCCAGAAGGACGACCAGAACCGTCAGCACCACCTGGCTGACGCTGAGCGTGTGCTCCCCGACTTCGAGCAGTTCGAACTCCCACACCCGGCGGGCCGTATGCCTCACCGACTCCCAGGCTCCCGACGCGGGGGACGCCGGGGCCGGCGGCGGAGCGTCTGCGGCGCTCGCCCCAAGAGCGCACTCGCACAGGCTCATCAGCGCAACCAGCAAGATGAGCGCCACAAGTCGCACGCTCGTCTCCCAGAGAAACCGCCACGACACACGCGGTACAGACGTCTCTCCAGATAACCCGGTCGCGTTTTACCAGGAAGGGGCCCACCCTTTCAAGTGAATGCAGGCGTGGTCTCCATTGCCTGCGGCACCATAGATTGAGCCGGGTCCGTCAAACCGCCGACCGCTGTCTACCGTACCCCGCAGAACCTTCCCGTTATACGAACCCCGATACGAACGAGCCCTTTCGCCGCGCGCAGGCCGACACGAGCCGACACCGCGCGGCTGACGTAAGGTCAGGCGCGTCAGACGCTTACGGCGCAGTCCCCTCGGGACGAAGCCGGGCATCCTTGGCCGTCGCTGAATCGCGGCGAACTTCGCCTTGGCAGGGCTCAGTGAAACAGGGAAAGGCGCCGCGCGACGTCTTTCCCGTTCTCGTTTTCCGACTCGCCCGCAACCGCGCTGACCGCCTCGCTCAGGCCTTTCGCGGCCCCTCCGGGAAGAGCGGGTCGAGCGTCATGGCCAGG
>CAZEBQ010000393.1:0-4002 GCA_964510295.1 uncultured Anaerolineales bacterium
ACCGGCGCGCCTCGCGCCGGCCACGTCGAGATAAGGCGGTCGTTGCCCAGAACCCGCCGCGCCGACGGCCCGCCGCGCAAACGCCAGACGAGTTTTCCACTCGCCGCGTCAACACAATAGAGGCGCCCGTCGTCGGAGGCGAAGGCCACCTTGCCCTTCCAGGCCACCGGGGCGAAACGGACCGGGCCGTCCGTGTAGAACCGCCACAGTTCCTTCCCGGTCTCCGTCTCGTAGGCCGTCACCCGGTCGCCGACCATCGACGAGACAAAGAGGCGCTTGCCGAGAACGACCGGCTCGTAGGAGGCGTCGAACTGCAGTTTCGTCTGGCTCGCCGGCCAGGCGGGTGAAGGCGGCGCCAACCGTCGGCTCCACTGAAGATGGAGTTCGGCCGGCAAGGTCTCAGGCGAGACCGCGGTGCGGCCAGCGTCGTACCGCCACATCGGCCAGTCCGCCGCAAACGCCGGCGGCAGGAGACACGAACCCAAAAAGACGATGATGAGAGTCGCTGCGGATTTCCTGGGAACCATCACGCTCCTTCAACTGCCGCCGTCTCCAGCGATTCCTGCCCGTCCGTCAGCCGCCCATCCACCATATGGACCGTGCGCGGTGCGTACCCGGCGGCGCGCGGGTCGTGCGTCACAAGAAGCACCGTCCCGCCGTTGGAGGCGAAGTCGGCCAGGTGTCCGAGCACACGGTCGGCGCTCGCGCCGTCGAGGTTGCCGGTCGGCTCATCGGCGAGGATGACCTTCGGCTGATTCAGCAGGGCCCGTGCCAGGGCCACGCGCTGCCTTTCGCCGGTGCTCAGTTCCGCCGGCACGTGGTCCGCCCGGTCGGTCAGGCTGAAATGATCGAGCAGTCCGCGCGCACGCTCCATCGCGTCCCCCGACCGCCTGGCCAGCGACGCCGCCAGCACGTTGTCCAGAACCGTCAGGTACGGCACCAGGTGAAACTGCTGGAAGACGAATCCGACCGACTCGCTCCGCCACCGTGCACGGTCCTCCGGCGACAGCGTGTACGGGTCGGCCCCGTCGAGTGTCACGCGTCCTCCGCCGGGCCGGAGCAATCCGCCGGCCACCAGAAGCAGCGTCGTCTTGCCGCAACCGCTCGGCCCCTGGACCGCCACGAACTCACCGGGCGCCGCGTCGAGCGAACAGTCGTCAAGCGCCCGGACTTCCTTGCCCGGGCGCCGGTAAACCTTCGTCGCGTTCTCAAGGCGTAGCACGGAAACCTACTCCTCACGCAGCACGATGGCAGGGTCCTGCTGGGCCGCCATCATCGCCGGAACCAGGCTCGCCATCGCCGAAAGCAGCGGCGCCAGGACGAGCGTTGCGACCAGCAGGACCGGGGCAAAGAGCGCCGCGGCGCCGACGGCCTGGCCGCCCAGCGCGGTGCCTCCCGCCTCCCGCACATCCCACGCCGCCGCCACCGCAAAACCGACCGCGTAGCCGACCACGGCGCCGATGAACCCGACGACCAACGCCCGCGCGAGAAAGATCGCGAGAATCTGCCCCGCCCGGACGCCCATCGCCCGAAGAATGCCGATCTCCGTCCGCCGATGGCGAACGTTCCCCAACGCCAGCAGGCCCACCCAGACGATGCATCCGAGGACGACGAGCGGCACCAGCCACGCCGCAAGCGCCTCGCGTTCCGCCCGGAGGCTCTCGCGGCCGGCCTTGTCGAGGGCCACGAACTGCTCGGCCCGGCTGCCGGCCGCCGACCGCGTGGCCCGGCGGATGGCGGCCTCTCGCACCAACTCAATGACCTGCGTGTCTTTCAGTATGGACGTAATCTGTTTCGAGACGCCCCCGGGAATCTCCTTCACACACAGACAACCGAGGGCCAGGATCGCGTTGATACGGCCGGGCTTGCCGAGCAGTTCCTGGGCCGCGGCCAGGTCGATCCAGGCCGTGACGTCGTCTTCGTTGCCGCGCCGCTCGTGGATCTTGCCGACGGTAAACGCCCGGTCGAGGAGTTTGACCTCTTGGCCGACCTCCAGGCCGGCCTTCTGCGCCAGCACACTTCCGAGGACCATCGTGCCCTTGGGCACGGCCGCGATCATGGGTTTCTTCGGGTCGAGGTGGCTCTGGGGCACTTCGCCGCGCGTCCCGATGAGAATGATGGGTTCGTTTTGCTCACGCCAGACAACCGGCTCCTGGAGACTTGGCAGCAGGTGCCGCACCACCACGACTCTGGATTTGGCCAACGTCTCGGCATAGGCCTCGGGCATCAGTTTGGAGGCCCCGCCGTGTGCGTAGAATTCGCCCAGGTCCTGGTCCTTGTGGAGAATCAGGACGTTGTAGCCGAGTTCCAGCATAATGCGGCGGGCGTCGTCCTTGAGGTTCAACCCGACGTCCTCGGTCCGGGCCGCCTGGTCATCGCCGATCTGCTCCGCCCGCAGACGGTGACCCGTGAGCAGTGTCAGGACGGCCACCACACACGCCACGGCCCCGAGCACCGCCACGGCCCCGAGGGCGAAGTTCAGCCGCCGGTACCCGATCTCTTTCGCCACCAATCGCCAGACAGTCATATCACCGCTCGGCCGACTGCGCCTTCCTCCACATCAGGATCCCCACCGCCGCCACGATCACCAACCCGCCAACCACCGCCAGGCCGACGTGCCAAAGCATCGACGGGGCCTCGCCGTCCCCGTCGGCATCGCCGGAGACCTGCTTCGGCACAAAGGCCGAGAAACCCTCCAACGCAGGCGGCGTGATGTCCGGAATCGCCGACTCCTCACCCATCAGCGCCGCGTCCCAGTCCACCGTGAAGAACAAGTCCACCCCGGGGTTCTGGTACTTGACGATACACGAGCAGGGTCCCACCAGGAAGACGCAGATCTCCTCGATGTTCTCTTTGTTGATGCCCTTCCCGACCAGGGCGCACAACGCCCGCCCGCGACCGAAGATCGGAAACACCATCGGCTCCGTCAACTCGCGCAGGTCCGGCTCGGTGCCCAGGAGCATGTTCACCAAGACGGCCTCGGCCGGGTCGTCTCGCTTCATGCGAAGCACCGAGAACTTGACGGCAAGTTGCGGCGGGCCCTCCTCGTCGTAAAGCGGATCGTCCCACATGCCGTCCGGCGGCGCCGGCACCTCAATCGCCTCTTGCATCACCTTCAGTTCCGCAGCCAGCAGCCGCTCTGCCGCATCGTCCTGCTTGGCATCGCCGCTCTCGAGGAGAACGAACACCGCCGAATCGCCGTCGAGCAGCCGGTGCGCCACCTTCCGCCGCACGGGCGAGTCCAGAACCTGTGTCACGGTCGCGTCCGTCAGCGGCCCCGACCAGACGTCAATCGGGATGCCGTAGAACTCCGGAAACCGCACGACAACGTGCGGCAGGGCGGCCGAGGAATGCTTCTCCCAGACCTTCGCCACACGTTCGGGCACCTCGCCCGCCACGTCAACGACGCCGAGCAACGCCAGCCCGCCGTACGTGTTGGCCGCCGTCTCCTCCCGGAACCGATCCACCGCCTTCGTGGCCGCATCCTCAAGCGGGCCGCGATGGAACACGTACACCGTGTACGGCTCACCCGGCCACCGCTCCAACGCATACCGAAACACCGGCACCGAGCAGGCCCACGCCGTCGCCGCCACAAGGGCGCCGCAAAGCAACGCGCCCGCCGGCACCGTGCTCTTCAGTCTATTGCGCATCAACCGCCCATCCACAAAACCGCGAAACGGAACGGGATAGTATACGCTAAGCCGGGTTACTTTTGAACCCCCCTGCCCGTTTTCCGGACCCGCTGAAATCGGATTCCACCTCAACGCCTGCCTCACGCCAACAGGCTTCAAATCCGAAGGGCCAAGCCACAGGCCAGAGGCTACCTATAGGCTGCGGCTACCTCGCGCCGCACGCCGGACAGCCTGACCCGCCACTACCGTGGCGGGCTGGTTGGTGCCCCGCATCAGCCACGCCACAGCCCACGTAGCGGGCTGGTTGGGGTCCCGCGCCGATTATATACTTTAGTAAAACGGCGTTTTGCCGGGAGCGCGAAAATGGCCC
>CAZEBQ010000394.1:0-3986 GCA_964510295.1 uncultured Anaerolineales bacterium
GATTCCTCGACTCGCTTCGCTCGCTCGGAATGACAACGCTAAACACGTACGGGTCGGGAGACCCACCGCGCGATCTTTGGCCCGCCATGTTTGGCCTGCGATACTTGCCCGGCGATCTTTGGCCTGCGCGGGTGGCCGTCAACCCTCGGGCGTCGGGTCCGGCCTGCCGTGCTTCGGCTTGGCCGGCGCCCTCTGGCCGCCGGTCGATCCGAGGTAGTCGGGCAGTTCGAGTCCGACCATCTTGGCGAGTTGGTGCATGGGCGGCAGGACGCCGACGAGCCGTCGTCCGAGGTCCGACAGCCCCCCGCCCTCACCGCCGCCGTCCCAGACGACGACCTTTTCGAGCGGCAGGTTGCGGATGGCCTCGGCCTGGATGCCGGCCACCTCGGTCAGTTTTTCGATCACCAGCAGGCTGGTGGCGGCCTTGGGGTCCTGGGCCGACGCCGCGATGAGGTCGCCGTAGCCCTTGGCTTTGGCGTCGAGGATGGCCTGTGTGCCCTCGGCCTGTGCCCGCATCTTGGCGAGGATGGCGTTGGCCTCGCCCTGGGCGACGAGTTCGCGTTTCTGTTTTTCGGCGTCGGACTGGATGACGACCTGCTCGCGGGCGGCCTCGGCCGGGACGACGACCTCGGCCCGCAGGCGTTCGTGCTCGCGGGCGGCGCGGGCCTTTTCGGCCTCGCGCTCGGCGTTCTGTTCGGCCACTCGGATGGCGCCGGTGGCCTCCATGGCGGCCGAGTCGCCCTTCTGGCGGGCCTCTTGCTCGGCGACCTTCTGGCCGGCGCGGTAGGCGGCCTTCTTGCCCTCGTTCTGGGTCTCGGCATCGACGGCGTCGGCCTCCAGGACGGCGACTTGCTGTCGGCGGTCGCGGTCGGCGGTGGCCTCGCCGATCTGGGCCTCGGCGTTGGCGGCGGCGACGGCCTTGCGCTGGTCTCGCTCGCGCTCCGCCACGCCGGTCTTGCCAAGACGTTCCTGCTCGGCCACGTCGACGTTGGCCTGATTGATGGCCTCGGCGGCGGCCTTGCGGCCGATGGCCTCGATGTAGCCGGACTCGTCGGTGATGTCCTTGATGTTGACGTTGATGACCGCCAGGCCGATCTTCTCGAGTTCGCCCGAGACCGCCTCGTTGACCTTGAACAGGAAGGCCTGGCGGTCGCGGTTGATCTCTTCGATCTGCATCGTGGCGATGACGGCACGCATCTGTCCGAGAATGATGTCTTCGGCCTGCCGCTCGATCTCCTGTCGCGTCATCGCCAACAGCCGCACCGCCGCGTTCATCATCAGCCCCACCTCGTTGCTGATGGCGGCCGTGACGGTGGTGGGCACCGAGACGCGGATGTTCTCCTGCGACAGGGCGCTCTTCAGGTCGATCGGCACGACGAACGGTTCCAGGTCCAGGTACTGGCACGCCTGGATGACGGGCCAGACGAACGCCGCCCCGCCGTGCACGCACTTGGCGGCCCCGCGCCCCGTCTTGCCGTAGATCACCAGGATCTTGTTCGACGGGCACCGGCGGTAGCACTTCAACAGGAACAGCAGCAGCGCCAGCGCTGCAACGACCAGAAGAATGACCAGGAAGATCTCGGTCGGGAACCCGTTACCGGAAACCTGGGGCATCTGCATGAGCAGCGGCACGAGAGCGTTCATCGGGGGTCTCCTTTAGTCGTCGGTCGGGGCCACCTCAACCGTCGAGGTGTCGAGAAGTCGTGTGACGCGGACGGGTGTTCCGGCCTTCATCGGCTGTCCGTCGGCGGCGCGCGCGGGAATGAAACTGACGGCCCCGCTGACCACGGTTCGCACCTTGCCGGCCCCGGACGCCGGGATATCCATGTACACGGTGGCCGGTTGGCCGACGCAGGTCGCCAGCCTCGGGGTCCCGGTCTCCTGGAGGTGGCGCATCAGGTACATCAGCGCGGCAATGACCAGCGCCCCTGCGAGCGCCCAGGCCACCGCATACAGCAGCGCCGTCCGGAGCGGCGTGCCGTTGAAGAGGTACAGGGCCCCCGCCCATCCGAACAGCATGCCGCCCGTGATGATCGACCGGATCGAGAGCAGTTTGAAACTGACGGTGGTGTCGTGGGCGGTGACCTCGACCGCCTCGGCGTGGGCGTCGCCGTCGAGGTCGCCGGCGTGGTCGGCCTCGAAGCCGGCATGGGCGTCGGCGTCCATGTCCACGTCGGCGTCGGCATCCGCGTCAAGTTCGGTGTCGGTGCCGCTGCCGGCCAGGCCGATGAGCGTCATGACGAACTGCCAGAGGAACAGGGCGCTGAAGAAGAAGGCGACGCAGAAGAAGGCCTTGTTGGTGGACGAAAGGCCCGACCACCAGCCCTCGGCGGTGGTCCCGGGGCCGCCCTCGGCGGCGGCCTCGCCCGCCGCCGGCGACGCAAACAGAACCAGCCCCGCCAGGGCGACGCCAACCAGCAGCGCCGCGCAGGGGAAGGCCCGGTCCGACAGCGTCAGGATCGACCGCCGTCGCGTCATGACAAGCCTCCTTTGATCCGAACGGGATCCACGAGTCACTACGCCGGTCGCGCCGCCGTTATTCGCAGAAATGCCGGCCCCACAACCGGGCGCTGAGCCTAACTCGCACTCGCGCGACGGGCAAGATATTTTCACGTACGCCGCCGCCCTTCGGGGAAGGCGGACCGCCCACGGTGCGGGGAGGATGACCGGGAGCCGCCGCGCACGGCTCGACCGGGCCGGGCGTGGCACTGCGGGTTGGCGAAAACCGTTGCGGCATAACGTGCCCAATCGTATGGTTAATGGGTGCCACTCACCAGGGGGCCGAACCATGGCTCGACCGGTAACCGCGTGCATCGTCCTCGCAGCGGCCGCCCTGGCGACCGGGTGCTTCGAGGGCAAGGCCGACGTGACCCTCAACCCCGACGGCACCGGCAAGATCGTCGGCGAGATCACCTTCCAGCCCACCACCCGATGGGCCGGACGCACCTCCTCCGACCCCGACCTCGAACTCAACGACCCCGAGACGGGGATGAAGGAGATCGTCCGCAAGATTCTCAAGAGCACGCGCGGCGTCGAGGCCTGGAAAGACGTCTCCTTCAAGCGGCTGCCGGACGACCGCATCCAGGTCAAGGGCACCGCCTACTTCGAGGACATCTCGAAGGTCCGGATCTACCCCGACGACGCCAAGTCGCGGGCCGCCTTCGGGCCGGAGGGCAAGAAGACCCTGATGCTCGTCCTCCACCGTCCGACGGAGACCGGCGGCACGTCGCGGCGCGGCTACTCGTCGGGCAGCCTGGCGGCGCGCATGAAGAGCATGCGCCGCGACTTCCGCGAGGCGAGGGGCCCCGTCGGCCTGGAACTCGCCGACATGGAACTCGACCTGCGGTTCCGCGTGCCCGGCGTCGTCAGCGAAGTCAAAGGTCTCGAGCAACTCGGCCGGACGCTCACCTTCAGCACGACCGGCCCGCAACTCATCCGGCACATCGCTAGCCTCGTCGCCGACAACACCAACCTCCGCCGCATGGCCGCAGCCGGCCAGTCCCTCACCGGACGGTCGCTCGGCAAACTCATCAGCAGCAGGGTCTTCAGCCACAGGGGCGAGGTCTGGGCCAAGATGACCGGCCACGCCCGGCCGCAGTTCAAGTACGAGACCGAAGTCGAAGCCGCCGAGGCCCAAGAGAAGGAAATGCTTGTCAAACTGGGGCTCGAAGAGGAGCGGACCTCGCGCTCCGCCTCGAAACGGCCGAGCACCTCGACCAAAAACACGCCGAAGAAGGACACGCCGAAGAAAGGCACGCCGAAGAAGGACACACCGAAGAAGGACAATGCGAAACTGCCCAAACTCCCCATCCCAAGCAAGCCGCCGTCTATCCCCACGCCGATCCTGCCGTTCTAAACGCTGCGACATCCGTCATGCCGCTGCACCATCCATCGTGCGCGGTGGTTCTCCGTACGTGTTTAGCGCACCCGGCAAGGCAGTCAATCACGTGTGGCACGGCTGGCTTGTCCAGCCGTGGACACGTTTT
>CAZEBQ010000395.1:0-2307 GCA_964510295.1 uncultured Anaerolineales bacterium
TCGTCGGAGTCGGCCATCCGGCGGAACTGCGTCTCGTGGCGCTGCCACGCGCCGGACAGGTCGCGGGCTTTGTCCGGATGCGCGGCTGCCAGGTTCCTGGACTCGCATCGGTCGGTGGTGAGGTTGTACAGTTCCCACGGCCCGCGACGGCCGGCGGAGACGAGTTTCCAATCGCCGATGCGGATGGCCCGGTTGCCGCCGTGGTGGAAGAAGAGAAAGTCGTGCGAGACGGCCCCGTCTTTCGCAAGCGCCGGGGCCAGGCTCCGGCCGGCGAGCGGCGGTGTGGGCTTGCCCTTCCAGGTGGGCGAGGCGCGTGCGCCGGCCAGTTCCAGCACCGTCGGGAGCAGATCGACGAAGTGGCCCGGGTTGTGGCGGAGTTCCCCCCGTGCCGCAAGGCCCGCCGGCCAGTGAACGATCAAGGGCGAGGCGATACCGCCCTCGTGCACCCACGACTTGTGCAGGCGGAACGGGGTGTTCGCGGCAGTGGACCATCCAGGCCCCAGGCACAGGTACGACCGCCACGACCCCGGCGGGGCGGAGGGGTCGTGCTTGTCGCCGCGGATGATCTGCTCGGCGCTGGCGCCGTTGTCGGAGACGAACAGGATCACCGTGTTCTCGTGGGCGCCCATGGTCTTCAGTTGGTTGAGGACGCGGCCGATCTCGCGGTCCATGCGGTCGATCATGGCGGCGTGGATGGCCATCTTGGTCGCCTGCAGCGTCTTCTGGGCCTCCGAAAGCGTGTCCCACGGGACGGCCCGTCCGGCTTCGCCGGGGCCGATGCGCTCCTGCAAGGTGTCTTCCGGCAGATTCCATCCGGGCTTGACATCGGGTTGGAGGGGGGAGAGGTCGCAGTTGACGATGCCCATCTTGCGCATGCGCTTCCACCGGGCCTGCCGCACGGTGTCCCACCCCTGGGTATAGCGGTCGCGATAGCGGGCGATGTCGTCCTGCAGGGCGTGCAGCGGGAAGTGGGGTGAGGTGAAGGCCAGGTAGTGGAAGAAGGGCCGGCCGGCGTGCTCGCGCGCATGCTCGGTGAGGCAGCGCACCGCGTGGTCGGCAATGGCGGTGGTGGCGTAGTAGCCGGTGCCGGGCGAGACGGGCGGCAGGGGCCGGTCGTCTTCCCAGTGCCGCCGGGGCGAGAAGAAACGGTCCTGGTCGGCCAGCAGATACGAGCGGTCGAAGCCGCCGTCGGCCACCGCTTTCGGCGCGCCGTGGATGTGCCACTTCCCGGAGTGGTAACAGCGATACCCAAGGGGCTTCAGGTAGTGCGGGGCCAGGCGGGTCCAGGCGGGCAGACGGCCCTTCGGCGGATCCATCCGGACCTGCTGGGCGTAGTGGCCCGTCAGGATGCACGCCCGCGACGGCCAGCACCGGCCGGTGGAGTAGACTTGAGTGAACCGGATGCCGCCGGCCGCCAAGGCGTCGAGGTGGGGCGTGCCGATCTCGCCGCCGTAGCAGCCGGCGTCGGAGAACCCCATGTCGTCGGCCACGATGACGAGGAAGTTGGGTCTGCGCCCGGGCGCGGCTGCCGCTGCGGCCCGCGCCCCGCGAGCGACCGACCAGGGTATCGCCCCCGCGCCGGCGGCCGCCCAGGTCAGAAAATCTCGACGTGTCCATCGACGCGGGGTCTTGCCGGTCATCATGGCTCGGTCCGCTCCTTTCTGTTGGCTGCTTTGCGGAGTTCGCCGACGCTCCAGGTGGTTCTCGCGGAGGAGTTTCCGCGTAGAGCCAACGTTGCCCGCCAGACGAGAACGTGCAGGTATACCGGCCGCGTCGGCGTTCCGCAAGCAGAACGTGCTGCTTGCGGCGGGCGTGCGGTTGGTGTTACAACGCTGCTCGTCCTCTTGTGTTCTCCTGGCGGCCTGGGAGGGACGCCGCGCGGGAGGTGGCGCCGGCATCGTGGGAGTCGGCGGCGAGGGATGGTGCAGCCATGCGCAAGCCCATCTGGATCATCTGTCCGCAGCATCTGAAACGGGTGCGCGGATCGTATGAGTGCGATGGGGCAGGGCAGTATCGCCTCGGGCCGCAGGGGCAGTTCCTCCTCGCCTACGCTGCATGCGAGCAGGACGGCGGCCGGTGCGCCCAGACGCTGTGCGTCCTGCACCGGCACAATCGACGCGGGCCGGCCTCGTGGTATCCCGAGAGGATCCTGGCCTATCAGCCGCCGAAGTGGAAGAAGGCCGAGCGCTCCATCGACGACGACCTGGCGTGACCGGCCTCGAGCGCCATCCTGGCCGCGACCGTAACGCAGCGCCGGCGAGTTGTGCGCGGTGGGTCTCCGTAGCCACCGGGCAGGCCGTCGCTTGG
>CAZEBQ010000395.1:2407-3972 GCA_964510295.1 uncultured Anaerolineales bacterium
GGCGCCGGTTTGCCGTGGACCTCGACCTCGACGTAGTGGTTCAGGTTGCTGGAAGTGCTGCCCTTGGTGTAAAGCCGCACGTACCGCGCCTTGATACCGCCCGCGTCGATGAGTCGGCCGCGGTAGTCCTCGATGTACTCGAGGTCCTTGCCGATGCTGAGGCCTGAGGAGTTGTCGAAATCATTGTTGTAGATCGTCCGGACGTTCTCGATGAAATCGGGGTCGTCGGCCAGCTGCACCACCACGTCGTGGTACACGCAGAACTGGGCGTGATAGTGCCACACGAGCACCGCGTAGATGGCGCAAGGTTGCTTCAGGTCGATCTGGATCCATTGCGTGCCGGGCATGAGTTCGACGTAACATCCGTCATGGCTCCCCTTGTCGCCGTCGGTCACGTAGGCGAGTTCGCCGATGATGGGCTCGGGGTCGCTGGCCGTCACGGGCTTGCCGCGGGCGAGGTTCGCCGTGCCTTCGGGCACCATGAACGGCGGCCTGGGTTTGCCCGTGTACTTTTCGAGGTGGGCGTGCGGCTTGATGTTCTTGGGGGTACCGATGAGTTCGGCTCCAGGCAGCCTGATCCGGAGCGGCACGAGGGCCGTGCGCGGGTCCTGCGGCGTCGAACGCGGCATCGGACCGGGCAGCGCGCTCGTCTCCTGAGCCACGAGCCACGTGTTCATGGGACGTGCCACGGCAAAGTCGGCGGGCGCCGTCGTGACGCCGTCTCGAGTGCCGGGCTGAGGCGCCTCGACATCGAGCGGCACCGAGCCGGGCACCTCGAGCGTGGCCTCGCCCATCGGTTTTCCGTGGACCTCGACCTCGACGTACCGGTCGAAGAAGCCGTCGATACATCCGCGGCTGTACAGGCGCACGTATCGGGCGGTGACGCCGGCGGCGTCGATCAGGCGGCCGCGGTAGTCCTCGGTGTACTCTCTGTCGCGGCCGACGCCCAGGCCGGAGGAGTTGTCGAAATCGTTGTTGAACAGCGTCCGCACGCCGCGCCGGAACGCCGGATCGTCCGAGACCTGGACGATGACGTCGTGGAAGACCGTCGGCCAGACCGAGTGCCAGAGGGCGATCGCATGGATGGCGCACGGTTCCTCCAGGTCGATCTGTACCCAGGTTGCCTGCGAGCCGTCCGGCACGAATTCGACGTAACTGCTGTCCAGGCCGGACTTCTCGCCGTCGTTGATCTGGGCGACGTCGCCGACGATGGGGCCGACGGTATCGCTGCACGTGACGGGCTTCTCTAGCGCCACGTTGCGCGTGCCACGGGGCACCATCAGCGGCTGCCGGGGCCTCTCCGGCTCGTACGGTTCCATGTGCGCCGTCAGGTGGACGAGCCGGTTCGTGCACAGGAAGAAGGGGGACGGCAGTTGCAGCCGCAGCGGTACTTGGCGCGGCGTCGACCGGACCTGCGGGCCGGGCAGCGTCCCCGTCTCGTGCGGAGCACACGAGATGCCTCGGAAACCGACGACCGCCAGACCGGCCGCCACCACGATGACGGCAGCGGCCGCCACGTGCCGCCAAACGCGAAGCAGTCGCCGCCGCGAGGCCTGGGCGGCCTG
>CAZEBQ010000396.1:0-1121 GCA_964510295.1 uncultured Anaerolineales bacterium
ACTGCACGGCCCAAGGGCCGTGCCACCCCGCTAAACACGTACGATTGCCCACCGCACGAAAGAACGTGGAAGCGGGCGCATCACCGAGCCACGGGATTCGAGCCGGGAGTGGGAACTCCCGGTCATCCTCCCCCAGCGTGGTCCGTCTACCCCCGCACGCACCCTGCAACGCTCATCGAGACCGACGCCGCCGAAGCAGCACCAAGCCGCCCAAGACCAGCAACGAGAGCGTGGCGGGTTCGGGCAGCAGGGTCAGGTGATGCCCGGTGCCTGCCGCCACGTCGGGCGCCCAGGTCGCGCCGCCGTCGGGCGAGAGTTCGGTGAACACGTCGAAGAAACTGTCGATGTCCCACGTCCCGCCGCCCAGGTCGGTGATGGTGACCATGCCCGTCGAGGCCAGCGTCGGGCTTTCGCGCAGCAGCGTGCCCGGAACGGCGATTGCGGCGGCGGCCAGCGAGAGCACCTCGGCCTGGAACGTGCCGACCGTCAGCCCGGCCTTGCCGAAGACCAGAATCTCCATCGGACCCTGGAACAGGACCGTGGGATCGCCGGGAAACGAGGTGACGATCGCTGTCAGGGAGGCGTCGCACGTGAGGAGTTCGTCGGCCCCGACGTCCTGCCGCACGATGTTCTCGAAACCGAACAGGTGCACGTCGCGTCCCTCGGCCAGGGGGGCGTAGTCCAGCACCTGCGTGTCGGGGTCCGAGACGTATTCGCCGGCGGCCGGGGGCAACGACGGGTCCGTGACGGCCAGACCCGCCCCGGCCTCCGGGGCCCAGACCAACCCACACGCCAACAGGCCCAACGCGGCGACCCACACAAGAGCCAATCTGTCCATTGCGCTTCTCATCAGTCAAACCCCTCCATTGTGCTCATCGGCCCCACCTCGAGGCCGTGCTCCACACACGGTGCGGGCGCACGGTGGAGACGCGAGCGAAGACCCTTCATCGCCTCTGGTGGCAGCCTTTCCCCGGGCGCAGCAACCAGACAGTATACCTCAAGAATCCTCAAAAGGCAAACGACTGTGGCAGAAATCCGTGGGGGTGTGGCGCCCCCTCGACCGAGCCCGCCTCAGAAGCGGCGGGGCATAGCGTGCCCACGGCGCCCCCTCGACCGAGCCC
>CAZEBQ010000396.1:1221-3951 GCA_964510295.1 uncultured Anaerolineales bacterium
GCCGCGGAAGCGGCGGGGCATACCGGGCACACGGAGACGTGCTGCCGAGCCCGCCTCAGAAGCGGCGGGGCCTATCGTGCACACGGAGACGTGCTGCCGAGCCCGCCGCGGAAGCGGCGGGGCATACCGGGCACACGGAGACGTGCTGCCGAGCCCGCCGCGGAAGCGGCGGGTCCTATCGGGCACACGGTGACGTGCTGCCGCGCCCGGCCGTCAGGAATCGGGCTTGCCGGGCGGCGCGCATCCTCATCCACGAAACCCTATACTCGCCTCGTGCGGTTTGTTATGATTTCGCGGGGGAACCGGGGCGCGCCGCCCCGCCGGACGGACGGCCCATGCGGATACTGCATCGGTACATCCTCAGGGAGATGCTGAAGACGCTCACGCTGGGTCTGGTGTCGGTGACGGCGGTCGTGGCCTTCGGCATGGTTCTGCGGGCGTTGGAGCATCACGGTCTCGGCCCGTTGACGTCGCTGCTGTACATGGTGCTGTCGATGCCGAAGGCGGCCTATTTCGCGCTGCCGCTTGCGGCGGTGCTGGCCGGAACGCTCGTCTACGGTCGCCTGGCCGCCCAGAACGAGGTCATGGCCTGTCGGGCGAGCGGCGTTCCGATGTGGAGCCTCTTCTGGCCGACCATCGTCCTGGCGCTGGTGGCGGCGGGCGTCGCGTTGTTCCTTGCGGCGTGGCCGCTGCCGGCGAGCGCCTATGCCGCCAAATGCCTGGCCCTGGACGATATCGAGCGGATGTTCTTCACGCGGCTGGCGTCGAGGGGGCGGATTCACATCGAGGAGGCCGGGTTCCAGATGACCGTCGACCGCGTCGTCGGCGACATGCTGTACGGCCCTACACTGAAGTACCGCGACAAGGGCGGCCAAACGTATTGCTACGCGCCGTTCGGCCGCGTGAGCTTCGACCGGACGCAGAACCGTGTCAAACTCGCCCTCTGGGAAGCCGTCGTCGTCGACGAATCGCACGCCGTGCCCGTCCGCGGGACGCACCTCGTCGGCCTGACCCTGCCGACCGCCGTGCCGCGCAAGGAGGACGACCTGGACCTGTGGCATCTGATGGCGTGGCACCGTCGGCCGGAGTTGTCGGACCGCGTCAAGGATCTGCCCGACGACGCCTCGGACATCGCGATCCGGATCGCCAAGAACAAGGTCCGTGCCCGCGCCATCGCCGATCTGCACGGCCGGTTGGCCTCGGCCATCGGGTGTTTCGGCCTCGTTCTCGTGGGGGCGGGGCTGGGGGTATGCTTCCACAGCAGTCACCTGCTGACGGCGTTCGGCGTCGGCCTGGCGCCGTGGATGTGGGCGAGCGGGGCGACCATGTTCGTTACGGCGAGGGTGTCGCGCGAGTACGGCCACCCCGAGGACCTGGTGTGGCTGATCTGGATGCCGAACCTGCAGGTGGTCCTGTTGGGGTTGGCGATTCTGGCGTATCTGTCGTGGGTCTGGACGTCGCCGCTTCGGCTCCGCGATCGGTTGAGGGGGCGCCGCCCGTGAAGATTCTCGACCGATACATCCTGTCGACGTTCCTGGTGTCGCTCGTGATCTGCCTGGCGGCGATGATGGGCCTGGCGCTGCTTCTGGATTTCTCGTTCAACCGGAACAAGTTCCTCGACCTGGCCGCCGAAACCGAGGAGGCCGGCCTGTGGGGCCTGCTGGCCGGCATCGCCGACTACTACGTCTACCGGGTCTTCGACTATTTCCAGTTGCTGGCCGCCCCCACGCTCCTGGTGTCGGCTGCGGCGAGCATGGTGCGGCTGAACCGCAACCGCGAACTCACGAGCATCAAGGCCGCCGGAACCAGTCTGTACCGCGTCATGTGGCCGATGATTCTGGTGGGCCTTATCCTCGACGGGTTCTACATCGTGAATCAGGAAATCATCGTCCCCGGCATGGCGGTGGAACTGGCGCGCGACCCTGACGACCTGGCCGTCCAGGAGGAGTTCGCCGTCGATTTCGTCCGCGACGAGCACAACAACATCATCTACGCCCCCATCTATAACCCGCAGACACACTGCATGCGGGCCGAGAAGAAGGTCTTCGAGGACGGCAGCGTCGTCTTCCCGGCCAGGGTCCGCATCTTCCAGCGAGACTCCAAGTACGAGGCCCTCGGCACCATCGAGGCCGAGAGCGCCCAATGGGACGAGCAACGCAGCCGATGGATCTTCACGGGCGGCATCAAACTGCCCCCCATCAGGGAGGCCACCCTTCTCGACCGCGTCCCGGCCGGCCACACAGGCGAACCCCAGGCCGACTATTACACCAACGTCGGCCCACGCGAACTCCAGCGACACCGCACCAGCGACTTCTACCGCTACATGTCGTACGCGGAGTTGAAGTCGCTGGCCGAGGACCCGATGCGGGGCAACCGGCGGCAGTTGCAGGTGGAGATGCACCAGCACGTGACGGGGCCGATCCTGAACATCCTGATCCTGCTCCTCGGCCTGCCCTTCGTGGCCGGTCGCGAAGACCGCAGTTACGTGGTGGGGATTTCGATGGCGGCCTCGCTGTTCATCGGCGTCTTCGCCGTCCGGTTCGCCGCGACCGCCTTCGGCAACGCCGGCCACGTCGGTCCGCTTCTGGCGGCGTGGATGCCCATCTTCATCGTCCTGCCCGCCAGCATCCTGTCGATGGAAGCGCTGCGGACGTGAGGTGAGACATCCGGCACGCCGGCCGGGGAAAAAGCGGGTCAGGGCCATATTCAATGCCAAACCAGCCGTTCGGT
>CAZEBQ010000397.1:0-3938 GCA_964510295.1 uncultured Anaerolineales bacterium
CGGCCCAGTGGCCGTGGCGGTAGGTGCGGCGGGTGAGGGCGTTGGCTTCGTCGTCGCCGGTGATGCGTTCGGCCTTGGGGTCGAAGACGACGCTGCGTCCGACGCGGCCGACGATGTTGCCGAGGTGGGCAAGGGTGGCGGCGTAGTGGCCGGTCTCGATGTCGGCGCTCGGCTTGGCTCCGCCGGTGATGGCGTCGAGGAAGTCGCGCACGTGCGGGTCGGTCGGCAGGCCGAACGTCTCTTCCTTGATGAGTTTGTTGCGCTCGCCGAAGACCTGGTAGCCGCCGCCCTTGCCGAGGATCATCATGCCCTTCGTGCCGTAGAACATGTTCCCGTTCTCGTGTCCCTCCTGCCGGTACGGCGACCAGTCGCGCTGCTCGAAGACGAGGAGCCTGCGTCCGCCGACCTTCCCGTCGCCGGGGTAGGAGAAGGTTACGTAGTAGGTGTCGGGGAACTGCTGGTCGTCGTCGAAGAACATTTTGTGGGCCCATCCGCTCGCGCCGGAGGGGTTGCCCTGGACCCCGAGTCCCCACCGGGCGATGTCGAGATCGTGGACGCCGTCGTTTCCGATGTCGCCCGTCCCGAACGCGAAGAACCAGTGCCACTTGTAGTGGAGCAGGTTCGACTGGTACGGCCGCATCGGCGCCGGGCCGACCCACAGGTCGTAATCGAGATGGTCGGGCGGGTCGGACGGTTCGGCGTGGCCGATGTTGGCGCGCCGCTGGCTGTTGGTCGCCTTGGCCACGAGGACATCGCCGATGGCGCCCTCGGCAAGCAGGGCCATCGCCTCCCGAATCTGCGGGCTCGACCGGCTTTGCGTGCCGACCTGGATGACGCGTTTGTTGCGTCGGGCGGCCTCGACCATGAGGCGTCCCTCGCGGATGTTGTGGGAGCACGGTTTCTCGACGTACACGTGTTTGCCGGCCTCGCACGCCAGGATGGTCGCGGGGCCGTGCCAGTGGTCGGTCGTGGCGACGATGACGGCGTCGACGGACTTGTCGCTGAGGACCTTGCGCATGTCGGCCACGTCGTGGTCGGCGCCGGTGTCCTTTTTGGCCTGGGCGCGGCGTTTGGCGTCGGGGTCGCAGACGCAGGCGACCTTGACGTTTTTCTGGTCGGCGAACGTCTTGGCGAGTCCGCGTCCGCGTCCGCCGCAGCCGATGAGGCCGATGGTGATGCGTTCGGCGGCGCCGCGAGCCGTCGGCGCCGGGCCGGCCACCGCTATCGCCGATGCGGCGGCGCCGATGCCGCTTGTCTTGAGGAACGTTCTGCGAGTCGTCGATTTCATGCCGGGTCTCCTCTCGAAGCAGGGCGTCTCGGGGCAGCCTCGGAAGGCCGCCGCCCGGTTCGTGCAGCAGGCTCGTCGGCGGTTCCCTACGCCAGTATCCGTTTCCGGAGGCGTTCCTGCATCTCGGCGGCCACGTCGGCGTGATCGAGAACGACGTTGGTTTTCTCTTCGGGGTCGGCGCTCAGGTCGTAGAGATGGGGCGCGCCGCGTGCGTGCTTTCCGACGGCCTCGGCCTGGGCGCCGACGTAGGTCGGGTTGAAGGCATTCTTGGCCTGGGTGTTCTGGAAGTAGTGCCACCGATGGTCGTGGACGGCGGCAAACTGGCCGAACTCGGTCACCACGTGGTCGTGGATGTGGTCGGCCTTGCCGGTGGCCAGGTCCCAGAAGTTCTTACCGTCGAGCGCCAGTTTGTGCTTGACGCCGAGCATCGCCAGGAACGTCGTCATGTAGTCGGTGGCGCTGGCGAGGGCCTCGACGCGTTTGCCGGCCAGCGCCGGGTCCGGGTGCCGCACGATCAGCGGCAGTCGGGCCACGCACGAGTTCAGGAGTGCGGCGGTTTTCTGGACGCATCCTTCCTCGCCCAGGTGCGTGCCGTGGTCGGTGCTGAAGACGAGGGCGGTATCGTCGAGGATGCCCATCTTGCGGACCTCTTCGACGAAGCGTCCGACCCACATATCGACGAACGAGACTTCCGCCGCGTACAGGCCCCGGATGGCCGGCAGGTCCTCGGGGCGGATGTCTTTGTTTCGCACCCCGTAGCCGAACTGGAAGTTCTCGCACGGGTAGGCGTCGCAGTACATGCGGCGGAAGCGCTGCGGTGCGTCCCAGGGCTCGTGCGGGTCGAACGTGTCGATCCAGAGCATGAACCGTTTGCTGGCCGCGTTGGCCTTCAGCCACTCCAGACCCGCCCGGAAGGAGCGTGCACAGAAGTAGTCGGCCTCGGTCTTTCGGTCGCGGTTGTTCATCAGGTACTGGCGCATGTTGCCGTCGTACCTCGGGTTCCAGAGGTGTTTGGGCATGAGTTTCTTGGGGTCGAACTTGTCGCGCGGCCCGCTGTGCCAGCGGTCGGTCTCCTGGCCGCGAATCCACTGCCACGAGTCGAAGCCCGTGTGGAAGTTCATGTTCGGTTTGAAATAATGGTACGTGTCGGCGATGAAGCCGGTCGTAAAGCCGTGCTTGCCGAGCACCTGGGCCAGCGTGGTGCGGCCTTGCTGCAGGGGGATCCAGCCGCCGTGCTTTCGCATCGGGATGATGCTCTTGCCGGCGTGATAGACGCGGCGGCAGGGAATCGTCGGCAGACCGTCGGCGTAAGCGTTCGTGAAGGTGACGCCCTCGGCCGCCAGGCGGTCGAGCGCCGGCGTCTTGACCCGCTTGCTGCCGTAACAGCCCAGGTGATCGGCACGGAACGTATCGGCTACAATGAAGATGAGATTTCTGGGCGGCTTGCCTGGGGCCGCCTTGGCGGCGACCGGGCCGGTCGGGGCCGAGGTCCGCGCGCCGGCGCAGCCGGCCAGCGCCAGTGCGGATGCGGCCATTCCGATACCGCTGGTCTTCAAGAACGTCCTGCGTGTCGTCGGTTGCATGACATGCCTCCCGCGTCGTGAGGTTCCCGGCCGACTATACGCGCCCGGCGGGTCGAGATAAAGGGCAAGTTTGCCGCCGCGGCGCCGAGCGGTCGTCTTGACACGCCGGGGGACCGGGCCTAGGCTGGGACGGGCGAGGTGCATCCCGCCGGCGCCGGCGGGACGCGCCACACGTGAGGGCCGTGGGCCGTGGCCGGATTCCTCCGCAAACTGGGCAAACTCGCCGGACCCCGGGTCCGCAAGGGCAAGTGGCTCTGGGAGTCGCTGACCGGGAGCCAGGAAGACGTGCTGAAGGCCGAGCACGCCGTCGGCCGCGACATGGCCGCCGAAGTCCGCCGCCAGTTGCCGCCTGACGACGACCCCGAAACGGTGGAACTCATCCGCCGGATCGGCCGCCGCCTCGCCCGGTGCGTGGCCGAGAGACGTCGCACGTTCGAGTTCGAGTTGGTGCGCGGCAGCGAACCGAACGCCTTCGCCCTGCCGGGCGGCTTCGTCTTCGTGACCCGGGCCCTGGTGGAGTTGTGCGAGCGCCGCCCCGATGAACTCGCCTTCGTCCTCGGCCACGAGATGGCCCACGTCATCCGCGGACACGCCCTCGACCGGATGCTTTCGAGTTCCGCGACCGTTCTGGCCGCACGGGCCGTTCCGGCGGGCGGCATGGGAGCCTGGGTCAAGCGAGTGGGTATCCGGTACCTCGAAGGCGCCTACTCGCGGGACCGGGAACTGGGCGCCGACGAACTGGGCGTGCGGCTGGCCGAGGCGGCCGGCTACGACCGCCGTGCGGCCGTCCGGCTGCTCGCGCGTCTCGGCAACCTGCCCGCCAAGGGCGCCGCAGGCCTGCCCGGCCTGGGCCGCTACTTCGCCTCCCATCCCCCCACCGCCGAACGTACCCGCCAAGTGAACGAGGCCCCGCCGGTCTGACACGCCGCACGTCCGACGTTACGCCGTCAGCCCTTCCAGCCGCCCGTCGAGCCGTTCGGTGGATTTGATCGTTTGGTCCCACGTGACGACGTTGCCGGTGTAGGCGGCGGTGCGGCCCATGACGGTGATGAGGTTGCTCCGGACGC
>CAZEBQ010000398.1:0-3937 GCA_964510295.1 uncultured Anaerolineales bacterium
CAAGCCCCGCGGCTAACATGCGCGACGCACGGCGTTCGGCGCCTCGGGCCGTCGGCAAACGCGGGCACGGCGTTCGGCGCCTCGGGCCGTCGGCAAACGCGGGCACGGCGGGCGAGGCATGCCTCGGCCCGACGCGCTTCGCGTGCAGGTAAACGTGTGGCGTTACCCGCCGACGCGGCCCATCAGGCGCTGCTCGTTGAAGCGGCGGTCGTACCGCTTGAGGCGGAGCGCCTCGTCGACGGCCTCGACCAATCGCTCCTCGGCGTCGGTCGCGCCGTCGCGCAGCAGCGACCGCACCTGCGGGCCCTCGGCCCGTGCGAGGCACCCGAGCAGCCGGCCCGTGGCCGTCAGCCGCAGACGCCGGCACCCCGCGCAGAACGGCTCGGTGCACGGGGAGATGAATCCGACGACGCCCTCGCGTCCGTCGGCATCGATGGCCCGGTAGTCTCGGCTCGACGCTCCGGGCACGGGCGGCAGGGGGCGCAACTCAAACGCCGACGCCACCTGGGCCCGGACCTCGGCCGACGAGATGAACCGCTCCTCGTATCCGCGCTGGGCCACGCCAATCGGCATCAGTTCCAGAAACCGGACCCTGCCGCCGCGCTCCAGGGCGAACCGCGCAATCGGAACCACCTCGCGATCATTGACTCCCCGCAGGACCACCATGTTGAACTTGATGGGGTCGAACCCGACAAGCCCGGCCGCCGCGATGCCGTCCAGGACCCGCCCCAGGTCGCCGCCGCGCGTCAGCGTCCGATACGTCTCCACATCAAGTGTATCAAGGCTGATGTTGATCCGCGCAAGGCCCGCCTGCCGCAAGGCCAGCGCCATCTCGCGAAGCCGCTGCCCGTTCGTCGTCATCGCCAGGTCGGCCGCGCCCGCGTCGGCAAGCATGCGCACGAGGTCGACGATGCCTCGCCTGACGAGCGGCTCGCCACCCGTCAGGTGGACCTTCGTCAGGCCGAAGCGGCGCTGAACGAACCGGACGAACGCGGCGATCTCCTCCAGGTGCAGCACGTCGTCGTGCGTGGCCAGTTTCGCACCGTCGGGCGGCAGACAGTAGGTGCACCGCAAGTCGCACCGGTCGGTGACCGACACCCTGAGCGACACGGGTTGCGGTTTGCCAGACACTCTCATCCCCACGGCGGCCGTCGGCGCCGGGCCCGGCGAAGCGGCGCACTCACTTCAGTTCTTTGATGCGGACATTGCGATACCAAATGTTCTTGGCCTCATCCTGAAAGCCGATGTGGCCGGCCGGCGGGCGGTCCTTCAGGCCGGACTTGCTCAAGTCGAGGTCGATGATCTGCTCGCCGTTCAACACAACCTTTAGATTGCTGCCTTTGCACGTGATGATATAGCGGTTCCACTCGCCAGCGGGCTTGACCATGTTCTTCGAGGGAGCCGCCGTGCCGATGACGCCGCCGCAGTCGTGCGCGCCGACGTGTTTCTTGTCGTGCGTGTCGAGGATCTGTACCTCGAAGCCGGTATTGACCTGGCTCTTCGGGTCGGCCACTCGCAGGAACACGCCCGAGTTGCCCCCCCGGCCGAACTTGAACTCGAGGTCGAGGATAAAGTCGCGGTACTTGCGCTGGGTGGTGAGGTAGGCGTCGTAGCGTTGCCAGCCTCGCTCGCCGGGTCGAGGCTTCAGCGTCACGGTGCCGTCCTTCTCGACGACCCAATTGCCGGTGGTCTGCCAGCCGGTGAGGTCCTTACCGTTGAAGAGCGGGACGAAGCCCTTTGCATCGGCGTCTTGCTTCTTCTCGGCGGCCCTGCACGTGCAAGCCGACACCGAGACCACGAGAGCCACCGTAACAATCATCATCAGGCGAATGCAAGTCATGTCTTTCTCCTTCCATAACCGGTCCAAGTTTTCAGGAAGCACTACCGCGTCTGGGGCCTGAATCCCCCAGTAGCAGTATTCTATGGCCGCGAATCGGTGAGTGCAAATGGAGAACATCATGGTCATCCGGAAAACCCGTGGTTGTGGCACGAACACTGCAGCGTCACTTCGCCATTTCGCGCGGTGGGTCGGAGCCTGCCCTGAGCCTGTCGAACGGGGCCCCACTGCGTGCGAAAGCCCATTTTCGCCGTTGGGGGGGACCCAGCCCCCGCCACGCGGCCGGCGCATTATACCGGCCGGCCGGTCGGATTGCTGCGCCCAATACGGCAATGCTGCTTTGGGTGGCGTCTCGGGGGCATCTCAGGCGGCGAAACGCTGCGGCAGAGGGCCGTAAATCGTGTTGTTGCCCCCCTGAACGGCCCAAACAGCCCTCTCAGGCCCGTCCGGACGGAAATCGGTTTGACAAGCGGCCACATAGCGCTATTCTACATGGTGTAAGCACGGCTGATTGCCGCGCCCGGGATGGGTTCATCCTCAGATAAACACGCTGCAAGCGTGGCACGGCACGGGTCGGCTGTGCGCCTGGGGGCAGTCGTGCCGGTATCCGGCCGGCGCGTGAGGGATGGGGTGAGGTGTCGAACATGGCGCTCGAACAGGGCAAATCCGCCGAAACCTCTCGCGACCGCTTCACCCGGCCGACGCCGCCGGTCACCGGCGACCACCGTGCCCTGCGGGCGCTCATCCAGGTCAGCCAGATGGTTGCGGGCAGCCTCAACCTGGCCGACGTGCTGCGGTCCTCGATGCAGGCGGCGGCCGAGGCCATGAACGCCGAGGCCTGCTCCATCCTCCTCAAAGACCCCGATGCCGACGCCCTGTGGTTCCACATCGTCGACGGTCCGCAGACGCGCGGCCTGGGCGCGGCGGCGCTGCCGATCAACGATCACAGCATCGCCGGCTGGGTGGCCAACCATCAGGAACCCGTCCTGATTCCCGACGCCTACCGCGACGCGCGGTTCAACCGCGACTGGGATCTGAAGACGGGGTTCCGGACGAAGTCGATCCTGTGTGCCCCCCTCATCTCGCAGGACCGCCAGGTCGGCGTCATGCAGATCCTCAACCGCCGCGACGGACAGTCCTTCGACGGGTACGACCTGGTCCTCTCGCAGACCGTGGCCAGCCTCATCGCGGTGGCCATCCACAACGCCGAGGAACACGAGGCCCGCATCCAGGCCGAGCGGCTCGCCACCATCGGCCAGACCATCGCCGGCATGGCCCACTGCGTCAAGAACATCCTGAACGGCCTGAGGGCCGGGTCCTACATCATCGACCAGCAGATGAGCGGCGACGATACCTCGAAGGTGGCGAGCGGCTGGAAGATCGTCAAAAAGAACATGATGCTCCTCTCGAACATCGTCATGGACATGCTCAGTTACTCCAAGCGGCGCAAGCCCCTCGTCCAACCCTGCCGCATCGGAGACCTCTGCGAAGACATCGTCGGCCTGCTCCAGCAACAGGCCGGCGACCGCGGCGTGACCCTCGTCACGAGCAGCGACCTCGACGAGGTCTGTGTCGACGAATCCGGCATCCGCCGGTGCCTGATAAATCTCGTCGGAAACGCGATCGACGCTTGCAGCGCCGACGGCGGTCTGGTAAAAGTCGACGCCGTCGCAGCCGAGGCCGACGACCGGTTCGCCATCCGCGTTCGCGACAACGGCTGCGGCATGGAACCCGAAGCGTGTGAGAAGATCTTCGACGCGTTCTTCTCCACCAAGGGAGGCAAGGGTACGGGGCTGGGCCTGGCCGTCACGAAGAAGATCGTCGAGGAACACGGCGGCGAGATCCGCGTCCAGTCGGTCCCCGGAGAGGGAACCGAATTCGCTCTCATCCTGCCGGTGAACCCCGCCGGCGAGGCGGCCGGTTAGTATTACTACGGTACCTGTGCGTTTGCCCGGTTGTCGCTCGGCCGGGGAAAAAGCGGGTCAGGGCCATATTCAATGCCAAACCAGCCGTTCGGTTTGGCTTTGAATGGTTTGGCTTTGCCCGTGCCGAAGACGTTCAAACGGCCCCGTGGCTGGTCAAACCGGAAACGGCCCCGGT
>CAZEBQ010000399.1:0-3921 GCA_964510295.1 uncultured Anaerolineales bacterium
GAGTCCCCGGCAAACGCCGAAAGCCCAAGAAGCCCTACCCTTCGTTCCCGCTTACAGACCGGCCAGACTGCCGCGCCGGGCGGCGTCGGAACGGCGCCACGCGCAGCGCCTGTAAACTCTGGTCATCCGTCGGGCCGACGGGTATGGTGAGGGGCGTGCCGGACACGAGCCGACCGTGGAGCCTCGTATGGGCAGCAAGTATGCCGAGTTCGACCGCGACGCGCTTGACATCCGGCCGCTGGCCGAGCGCGTAAGCGACATGGACCTGGCGGACGTCCTTACGGTCGGCGAGCGGCCGCTCCCCTTCGACCATCCGGACCTTCCCCCCCTGGCCGACGCGATAGCCGCCGCGCGGGGCCGCGGCGCCAGCGTCATCCTCCTGATGGGCGCCCACGTCATCAAGCAGGGCCTGAGCCGGTACGTCATCGACCTGGTGCGGCGCAGGTGGCTCTCGGTCATCGCGATGAACGGCGCCTGCGCGATCCACGACTACGAACTCGCGCGGTTCGGCGAGACGACCGAGTCGGTCGCCCGCTACGTCTCGCAGGGGCAGTTCGGCCTATGGACCGAGACGGCGGAACTCAACCATGTCGTCGCGGCGGGTTGGCGCGAGGGCCTGGGCTTCGGCGAGGCGCTCGGGCGGCATGTCGCGGCGAGCAACTACCCGCACCGCGACGTCTCGATCTTTGCAGCGGCCTACGAGGCCGCCGTGCCGGCCACGGTTCACGTCGGCGTTGGGTACGACATCGTCCACGAGCATCCGAACTGCGACGGCGCGGCCATCGGGGCGGCGAGTTACCGCGACTTTCTTGTTTTCACGCGGGTCGTCGAGGGCTTGGAAGGCGGTGTTGTGCTCTGTTGCGGCAGCGCGGTCATGGGGCCGGAGGTGTACCTGAAGGCCCTGGCGATGGCGCGAAACGTCGCGCAACAGCAGGGGCGCGAGATCCGCCGCGTCACCTCGGCCGTCTTCGATCTCGTTGCGCTCACGGGCGACCTCAAGACCGAGCCGCCCAAGGACTCGTCGCAGTACTACTATCGGCCGCAGAAGACGGTCCTGGTTCGAACGGTACGCGACGGCGGCACGAGTTACTACATCCGCGGCGATCACCGGGCGACGCTGCCGGCGCTGCACGGACTGCTCGTCGAACGGATGGGTGGCTGAGATGAGGCCCGCGCCCCCCGGTATCGAGATGATCCGCCGGCCCGAGGGGCGCCGGTTCCGCTTCGTTCTCTTCGACTTCGACGGGACCCTGTCGCTGCTGCGCGAAGGCTGGCAGGGCGTCATGATCCCGATGATGGTCGAGGTCCTTGAGCCGATCGCGACCCGCCTCGACCGCGACGCCCTCGCGCGGCTCATAACCGAGGATGTCGAAGAGACGACCGGCCTGCCGACGATCCACCAGATGATGCGCCTGGCCGAGCGCGTGAGCGAGGTCGGCGGCACGCCGCCCGATCCGAAGGCGTACAAGGGGGAATACCTGCGGCGGCTGCTTGCACACATCAAAGGCCGGCGCGACGCCGTGGCGTCGGGGCAGGTCGAGCCCGACCAGATGCTGTTGGCCGGCGCGCGGGCTTTTCTTGAGGCCCTCGCCAAGCGCGACCTCGTCCTGTGCCTGGCGTCCGGGACGGACGAGCCGTACGTTCTTGAGGAAGCGCGGCTGCTGGAGATCGACCGCTACTTCGGCCCGCACGTCTACGGTGCCCGCGATGACGACGAGGCGTCGAGCAAGAGTGCGGTCATCGGGCGGATGCTGGCCGAGAATCGCATCCCCGGCGATGAACTCCTCGTCCTCGGCGATGGGTTTGTCGAGATCGCGGACTGCAAGGAGGCCGGGGGGTACGCCGTGGCGGTCGCCAGCGACGAGGTGGCGGGCGGCGGCTGCATCAACGAGTGGAAGCGCGACCGCCTTCTGCGGGCCGGGGCCGACATGGTCATCGCCGACTTCATGTGCCGCGACGGACTCGTGCGGCTGCTGTTCGGCGCGTAGGCGCCGTCGCGAGCAGACGGTGTGCGTGGGGGCCGGGTATTGAGCCGCGAAAGAATTCCTGTGTCTCCCGAAAACCCCATCCGGCCCCGACGTGGCTGTGATCGCATCCCCTCCTCCCTGCGTCCGCCCGGCCTCGGCGTCATCCTCACACGCCGGCCCGCGCTCTTCCCTTCGCCCTTGCCTCGGGCGAGGGGTGGGGGTAGGATGCGAATCAACAGCCGATTCTCTCATAACGCCTGGTACAGGGGTCGGGAATTCGGAGCCGTCCCTCCTGTTCCCGCCCAAAGGAGAAGCGTACACGAGGCCGACGGCTGGGATGGTGGACCGCCTTCACCGATCGGGAGACGCGCTCGAGAAGATCTTTCATTTTCCCTTCATCTTCGCCCATTACACTTGTCTCTTGTCCGGGCGGGCTGTCAAGGCGGACTTTGGGACGACCGGAGCCGCCGGCGGCCTTGGCTACAGAAGGAGAGCGATCATGAACGCGATGTCAGGTGGGTCACGCGCCGTTTCGGTTGCTGTCGCCTTGTCGGCGATGCTGGTGGTCATTGGCTCTCTCTCCGGGGCGGCGGCACAGGAAAGGAAGGTTTCCGTCTCGCCCTCCGATCTGCCGCCTCTGATAAGGAAGGCCATCGAGGAGGCCTTCCCGAAGGGGGAAATCCTGCGAATCGAGAAGGAGGTCGAGGGGAAGGACGTGGGCCAGTTTGATGTGGAGATCCGCCGCGGCGGGAAAGATTACGAAGTGGAGATCTCATGCGAGGGCAAGGTCATCGAAACCAAGGAGAGACCGCCCGCGGCGAGTGTCGCACGCCGGAAGGGCAAAGAGTGGACCAAGGATTTCGCCATAGAGGATTGCGACTTCTCGTCGGTCGGAACGAACCGATTCTTCATCCTGAAACCCGGTCATCGACTCGTGCTCCAGAATGACACCGAAAAAGTGGTCATCACGGTCCTGAACGACACCGTGAGGGTCGGGAAAACTGAAACAAGAGTGGTGGAAGAGCGCGAATATGAGAATGGCGAGTTGAAGGAGGTCTCCAGGAACTTCTTCGCCATCTGCAAAAAGACGGGCAACGTATTCTACTTCGGCGAGGACGTCGATGTTTACAGCAAGGGAAAGATCGTCCGCCATTCGGGAGCATGGAGAGCCGACCGCAAGGATTCCCGGGCAGGCATCATCATGCCCGGGACGATTCTCCTTGGCGCGAGGCATTACCAGGAAATCGCGCCGACCGCCATGGACAGGGCTGAGATCCTAAGCACCGACGTGACCCTGAAGACCCCGGCTGGAACGTTCAGGAACTGCTTGAGAGTCGAGGAGACCTCGGGGTTGGATCCCGACGAGAAATGTTACAAGACCTATGCCCCGGGCATCGGCCTTATTCAGGACGAGGATCTCCTGTTGACAGAATACCGCATCGGCAAAGAATGATGTGAGCGGCTGGTGCCGCGTCACGCCTCAATCTGCGGGTAGAGCCGTCGCGGTCCGATACGGGCGCCGGCGGTGCGCGGGTTATTCCGGTCGAGGGTCATCCCGGGGACACCCATAACCGCCCTCGTGTCAAGGGCGACCTTGCCTTCCCTCACACGGCGCCCTCTCCCTCTTCCCCTCGGCCTTGCCTCGGGCCAGGGGTGGGATCAGGATGCGAACACCGGTCGAATCGCTTGCATCGCTTGGTCCGGAAATCGGGAAGGGGGCAACTCAAAGGAGCCAAGGATGATGAAGCGAGTCGTCATTGCCGGCGTGATCGCTGCGTTCTGCTCGCTGGTCGCCGCGGGCATGTGGGCCGCGGACCGTGAAGGCCCAGGGGAAGGGAAACCCGTCATGTGGGAGCATCTGGCACTTCAACATGACGCCAGCCGTGGCTTTGCCGATGCCGACCTTTCCGGGCGCATCGTGAGTTTGGGGAAACAGGGATGGCCATTGGTGACA
>CAZEBQ010000400.1:0-1418 GCA_964510295.1 uncultured Anaerolineales bacterium
TCGCCACCAAGGCCGACCCGCACGCCCACAACATCTTTCTCGTCAAAGACAAGCCCCGCACCGCCATCGCCACCAAGACCACCAAGGGCATCAAGTGGGGCAGCACCTGGCACCACGTGCGCCTGGTCCGGAGCGCCGGCGACGGCGCCATCCGCGTCTTCTTCGATGATAGACCTGAACCCTTGATGGAAGCCACCGACACGAACTTCAACTGGGGCTGGGTCGGTTTCGGCACCTTCGACGACCAAGGCGTCATCACCGCCATCCGCCTCTGGGCCAAGGAGGCGAAGAAAGAGGCGTGCCCGTTCTTTAAGGGCAAGTAGGCCGCGGCGCTGGACCTTCAGCCCAGCAAGTAGGCCGCGGCGCGCCGCGGCGCCTGTGCTCCGATGTGCCACGGCCGGTCTTGTCCGGCCGTGCGTTTTTCTGATTCCCAGTTGAGGAGAGGACGTGTCTTGCTGCCTTGGTGGCAAGAGCAAAGGACGCAGGAAGGACACGTTAAGCTCAATGGCCTTGTCGGCCGCTCGCCTTACGGCTTCGGCTCTCGCAAAATGGGCCACTTCGACGTGCTTTCCGAGTTCCTGAACGGCACCGATCGCCCCGGCAAAGTCTCCGTCGCTGGAGACGAGGACAGCAACATCGTAGATGTTCCTGACGGCCATGCTGAGCATGTCCACTGCAATTTTAACGTCTACCGCTTTTTCGATAAATGTGTCGCCGCGGGGTTCAAGACGGCCCAAGCGCACCTGGAGGTATGGAATACGGCTTAGAACAGCGAAAAACCGCTGCTGCGCGCGAGCGCCTGTAGGGTCGTGCTGTGGCGAGAGGGGCACATTGTAGTAGTAGGTTCTGGTCAGATCACGCGTGCCCACCAGAGCCTCAATCATCTTCTGGATGTCAAGGCGCTCGCCAGGGAGCAGCGCTTTCACGCCATGATAGAGATTGCTGCCATCAATGAAGACGCAGACCCGTGCCATAGCAACTGCCCCCAGAGGAAGTACCCATAAAAGAGACCAGGGCTGCGAAGCAGCCCTGGGGTGTTAATTCAGCCCGCAATTGCTGGGCAATCACGGGGAAGTGATTCTCTTTTACCAACCGTAAGTTTACCCCATTATCGGACATTGTCAACGCCTTTTTGAAAGAAAACCAGAAAGACCCGCAAAAGGCCCAAAACGCCGGAAACATTCCCTTTACTGTACCGCGATGGTCTGCACGTCACAACAGAGAATCGTGGCTTCCGCGCGCCCGGATTCTCTGCTGACGCCGGGCCGATGTGCGGCCGGTCTTGCCGTTGTGGTTTCAGTACGTTCCGCATTCCGCTCCCTTGCGGTCGCGGCTCGGAACCGGCCGTTTGCCGTTTGCCGTTACCCGGTTACCGCCGTTCTCTGCGTTCTCTGCGTTCTCTGCGTTAAGATCTGTTG
>CAZEBQ010000400.1:1518-3914 GCA_964510295.1 uncultured Anaerolineales bacterium
ACCCGGTTACCGCCGTTCTCTGCGTTCTCTGCGTTCTCTGCGTTAAGATCTGTTGCCGTTTGCCGTTACCCGGTTACCGCCGTTCTCTGCGTTCTCTGCGTTCTCTGCGTTAAGATCTGTTGTCGTTGCCGTTCGTTCCGCATCCCGAATTCCGCGTTGGAACCGCTCACCCCTTGCCCCGCCCGCGCTGAACCATTACGATGCGCCTATGGTCATGGCGGCGCAGGCAGAAATGGGTATCCGGTCACCGGAATCCGTGGTGCCCACGCCAACCCTGTCCGGCGTGGACTCGTCGAGCACCCGCGCGGCTGGCCGTGGTCGAGTTGGCGGGCGTGGGAAGAAGCGACCGACGAGCCCATCCGCATCGACCGTGCGAGTCTGCCGCCGCTGCAGCCGTAGCGCCAGGGGGAAGGTCGGAACATGGTCACCCTTCGGGATGACCATGCCACCCGCCGTAGCGCGAGGGGGAAGGTCGGAACATGGTCACCCTTCGGGATGACCATGCCACCCGCCGATTGGAACGGTTTTCTGACTTGGCCCACCGGCGACGACACGCCCGAAGCGCTTCGAGGGCAGCGTTGACCTGCCGCATAGAAGTGCTATGATAATATCGGGTTCATCCTGGAGAGTGTTCCGAGGTTTCTGGAAGGAGAATTGCAATGTTGCTGGAACGCGAGTCGCGCGGGCGCAGAGGTCATCCCGGCCGGTGGAAGGTTCCACGATGGGGCTGCTTGCTCCTGTCTCTATGCTTCGTGACGCTGGTCACGATATCGCCGGCCTCTGCCGACGAGAAGGGACAGCCGGCAGGCACTGCGGCGGCGGCTCAGGCCGGAGAGGCACAGAAGACCCAGCGGGAATCCGGTAAGGTCGCCGCGGCCAGGCCGAAGAGTCGGGCGCAGTCCCTTGGCGCCATACTTAGCCGTCTCGGCCTGGGCGAAGGCTCGGTGGTCGCCGACGTCGGCGCCGGCCGGGGGGGGGATACATGGGTTTTTGCGAATCTGGTGGGCAAAACGGGGACCGTCTTCTCCGAGGAGATCTTCGAGAGCAACGTCAAGGCGATAAAAAAGGGGGTTGAGCAAAAGGGGCTTTCCCAGGTCCGGGTGGTGCTGGGCCGCAGCGACGACCCGTGCCTGCCCGCCGATTCCCTCGACGTGGTCTACATGCACTACGTCTACCACCACATGGCCAAGCCCCGGCCGATGCTGCGGGGCATATGGCGCTGTCTGAAACCGGGGGGCCACTTCGTCGTGGTAGACCGCCATCGCGGCACGTTGCGCGACTGGGTCGAGCGGTCTCGCCGCGAGAAGAAGCACTTCTGGCTCGCCGAGACCACGATCGTCCGGGAAGCGAGGGAGGAAGGGTTCGCCTTCGTCGACTGCCCCGACGACTGCTGGCACGAGAAGGAGCCCTTTGTCGTTATCTTCCAGCGCCCGAAGGGACTCAAGGCCCCCGGCCGCGACCCCGATGCGTTTCTCCCCCTTCCGATGGAGCGGGCTTCCCGCCTCTTCCTTCCGCTCAGGGGGGAGTACGAGCGGCCGGTCTTCATCGCCCTGGGCGAGGCGCGGCAACTGATGGAGCCGATCCTCCGGAACGCCTCCGGCCGGGGGCTGGAGATCGTTCTGGAAGAATGGGCCACGCAGAAGGACGAAAGGCCGCCCCTGCCCGGGAACGTTTCCTTCCCGTCGGTCCTTACCGAGAAGGGCGATCCCCGCTTGGGTCCTGAGCCGATCGACGCGGTGTTCTTCCTCGACAGTTATCACCTGCTTTTCCACGGCAAGACCCTGCTGGGCAAGATCTACGAGGGACTTGCGCCGCGCGGCTGCGTCTGCGTGCTTGACCGCGAAGCGCCGAAGCCGCTATCCCGGCGGGAGGCGAGCCACCGAAGGAGGATACGCCCCGAGACCGTCAAGCAGGAGATGGCCGAGGCGGGCTTCTCCCTCTGGTTCGAGGGACCGCCGCCGGCACCCGACCGCTTCCTTCTGGTCTTCGGCAAGGGCGACGCCGGAAAAATCCGGCCCGAAGACGATCCATTTGTCGGCGGTCCTCAGATTCGCCAATCGCCCGGCCAGTGGCTTCACGAAAACTGCTGGCGCCTCCGTGGCCTCGAGACCGCCGACGGAAGATTCGTCTCGCTTTCGGAGCGATGCCGACACGCGCAACCGAAACTCGTCTCGCCGGCTTCGGGCGACAAGAGGGTTCTAAACATCCCCGAGGAACGGCTCCGGCTCTTTTTCGAGAAGACCG
Source organism: uncultured Anaerolineales bacterium (assembly GCA_964510295.1). Lineage (GTDB taxonomy): Bacteria > Planctomycetota > Phycisphaerae > FEN-1346 > FEN-1346 > JAUVZF01. The sequence continues at coordinate 3,763 of CAZEBQ010000400.1, forward strand.
GCGACGTGTACGCGCTCACGGATTATCGATCCTCGGCCGAGTAGCACTCCGTCGCACAACGAGAACGGGTCAAACCTGGGGACGGTACATGTTTGATAGCAAGTAGGCCGCGGCGCGCCGCGGCGCTGTTGCTTGCCCTCTGTCACCCTGAG
>CAZEBQ010000401.1:0-3910 GCA_964510295.1 uncultured Anaerolineales bacterium
CCATGCCAGCCAAATCGGTGAAAGAACTCGAAACTGTCAGCGAGAACGTCAAGCCGGTCGTTGAGGCGGCCATCGAACAGGGCGCCGGGTGCCTGAGGCTCAGCCCCAACTGGGTGCCCCGGTCGTTTCTGCATCCGGGCAAGCGGCTGAAACTGCACCCCGACGACCTGTACGCCTACGGGCTCGACCGAGGCGGCATCGACGAGCGATGGTTCGCCTCGACCACCGAGGCCGCCAACGAGGGCCGCGTGCCCGACGAGGGCCTCTCCTATATCGTCTGCGACGGCAAACGGGTTCTTCTGCGCGACGCCGTCGAGGAGGTGGGTGCGGCGATTGTCGGCTCAGCCATCTGGAAGAAGTACAAACGCTGGCCCGTCTACAGCAAGTTCTTCGACAACATGGGCCCCATCCCGCACCACATGCACCAGAACGACGAGCAGGCCGCCAAGGTCGGCCAGGACGGCAAGCCCGAGTCGTACTACTTCCCCCGGCAGCAGAACAACGTCGGCAACAACTTCCCGTACACGTTTTTCGGTTTCTGCCCCGGCACCACCAAGGCCCAGGTCCGCAAGTGTCTTGAGGATTGGAACAAGGGCGACAACGGCATCCTGGACCTGGCCCAGGCGTACCGTCTGAAACCCGGCACGGGGTGGTTGGTGCCGCCGTGCGTTCTGCACGCGCCGGGGTCGCTCTGCACCTACGAGCCGCAGTGGGGCTCCGACGTGTTCGGCATGTACCAGAGTCTGGTCGAGGGCCGCGAGGTCCCCTGGTCGCTCCTCACGAAGGACGTGCCGCCCGACAAGCACCAGGACCTCGACTACCTGGTCGAGCAACTCGACTGGGAAGAGAACACGGACCCGAACTTCAAGGCCAACCATTACCTGGAGCCGATCCCCGTCGCCGACACCGCGAGCGAAGGCTACATGGACCGCTGGATCGATTACGGCCGCATCAACGGCTGGCAGTTCGTCTCCGCCAAGGAACTCACGGTGGACCCCGGCGTGCGTGTCACGATTCCCGACACCGGCGCTTGCGGCCTCATCACGGTGCAGGGGGAGGGCAAGATCAACAACCTGCGCCTCGCCTGCCCGACACTGATCCGCTTCCACGACCTGACCGACGACGAGGTCTTCGTGACGGAGGATGCGGCGAAGGCCGGCGTGGTCTACGAGAATACCTCCGCCACCGAGCCGCTGGTCGTTCTGCGGTACTTCGGGCCCGAAGCCAACCCCGACGCACCCGAGATCGGCGATGCGGCAAAGTAACAGGCTCGCGATACGCGGCGTGGGCCGTGTTAGCCGGCGGCCTTGGCCGCCGCGCCTCTTAACGAAAGGACCGACTGAGAATGAGCGACAACCATCCCAACACGTTCCCGAAACTGCACAATGCGGCGTGGCCCGGCGTCGTGGGCAAGGGCGATGGCGGCGAACCGCCCATCGACCTCGACACGATGCTGGACCTGACGGCGGCGGCCGAGGTCGACGGCGTCACGTTCGACGGCGTCGACCTGTTCCTGTTCGCACCGCACGTCGACATCGACTCGACCGACGCTGACCTGGAGGCCCTGGCCGACAAGGTCCGGGCCCGGAACCTGGTCGTCGGGTCGGTGGTCGCGCCCGTCTGGCAGCCCACGGGCGGCGGGTCGGCCATGGGCGACGATGCGGAGCGCGAGAAGTTCTTCGCCCAACTCCACAAGGGGTGCCGCATCGGGCAGAAACTCCGCGAACTGGGCGTCCGCCCCAACGGCATCATCCGTATCGACTCGGCCTGCGACGTGGCCGCATGGGCCGAGGACCCCGAAGGCAACACCCGGAAGATCGCCGACACCTTCGGCCAGGCGTGCGACGTGGCCGAGGAGTACGGCGAACGCCTGGCCGCCGAGGGCGAAATCTGCTGGGGCGGTATGCATTCTTGGAAAGAAATGCTTAAACTGCTCGAACTCGTCGACCGGCCCGAGACGCTCGGCTTCCAGTGCGACATGGCCCACACGATGCTCTACCTGATGGGCTACAACGCGCCCCAGGACCGGATCCTGGCCGAGGATGCCGACCTCAGCGACACGGCCGTCCTCGACGAGGGTCTGAAGACGCTGGCGGCGGCGCTTCGGCCGTGGACCATCGACTTCCACGTCGCCCAGAACGACGGGACGGTGCACGGGTCGGGGTCGCACGACAAGACGGGCCGGCACTGCCTGCCGACCGACCCGAACGGCAAACTCGACATTCCGCGCCACGCCGGCCTGTGGCTCCGCGACGAGGGCGGCGAACTGACCAAGGCGTTCCGGCACCTCTGCTGGGACGGGTGCATGTTCCCGAACGACGTGATGATGCAGCCGGAGACGTGGAACGACATCCTCGCCGCCATGGTTGCCGTCCGCGACGCCCACGGCTGGACCGAGTAACCGTCGGCGATTTCGAGCCCCGGCCGGCGCGGGCAGCGAACCATTGAGCCGGCGGCCTTGCCCGTCGCGCGGGCAGCGAATCATTTAGCCGGCGGGCTTGCCCGCCGCGCTCTTCGGGCTGAGGGTACCCTTCGTCGTGCCGGGTACCAGCGAAACGTGAACCTCAAGCAACAGGAGCACAAGTTATGGCCAAGACACTGAACGTTGGCATGATCGGTTACGGATTCATGGGGCGTGCCCACTCGAACGCCTACCGCATGGTCACGAACTTCTTCGACGTGCCGCGGGAGCCGGTCTTGAAGGTGGCGTGCGGTCTGGTCGAGGAAGAGGCCAAGGCCTTTGCCAAACAGTGGGGCTACGAGTCGCACTGCACCGATTGGCGCCAGGTCATCGAGAGCGACGACATCGACGTGGTGGACATCTGCGTGCCGAACAACGTGCACGCCGAGATCGCCATCGCCGCCGCCGAGGCCGGCAAGATGATCCTCTGCGAGAAACCCCTGGCGCTCGATGTCGCCCAGGCCCGCACGATGGTCGAGGCCGTCGAAAAGGCCGGCGTGGCGAACATGGCTTCGTTCTGCTACCGCCGGGTCCCCGCCGTGACGTTGGCGAAGACACTGATTGACGAGGGCCTGCTCGGGCGCATCTTCCACTACCGCTCCGTCTTCCTGCAGGACTGGACCATCTCGGCCGACGTGCCGCAGGGCGGCATGGCCACGTGGCGGCTCGACGTCAAGGCCGCCGGCAGCGGCGTCACCGGCGACCTCCTGGCCCACTGCATCGACACGGCCATGTGGCACAACGGGCCCATCACGCGCGTCAACGCCATGACCGAGACCTTCATCAAGGAGCGCACCCACGCCGAAACCGGCAAGGTCGAGCCGGTGGGCATCGACGACGCCTGCACCTTCTTCTGTCGCTTCGAGAACGGTTCGCTGGGCAACTTCGAATCGACGCGCTACGCTCGGGGGCACAAGTCGCTGTTCACCGTCGAGATCAATGGTGAACATGCCTCCATCCGCTGGAACCTGCACGACCTGCAGCGGCTGGAGTGGTTCGACCATCGCGATGAAGGCCGGCTGCGCGGCTGGCGGTCGATTCACGTCACCGACCACGGCGGCGGGCATCCCTACATGGACCACTGGTGGGTGCCGGGGCTGGCGATCGGCTACGCGGAGGCCTTCGTCCATCAGGTGGCCGATTTCCTGACCGCCGTGGACAAGGGTGAGCCGTGTTCGCCGACCTTCCGCGAGGGCTTGGAGACGCAGAAGGTCTGCGAGGCCGTGCTGGAGTCGGCCAAGACCGGAACCTGGGTCGATGTGCCCGAGGATTAACCCTACAGCGCCACGTCGGCGTTTCACGCGGTGGGTCTCCGGACCCGCCGCCCGAGTCATCGCTACACAAGAACGCGAACTGATCTATGCGATCTTACGTAAGTCTTTTGCTGTGTCGAGAACGGCACCCGCTCGCTTACGCTCGCGGCTGGTTACACTCGCGCCCGACCAGCCA
>CAZEBQ010000402.1:0-3900 GCA_964510295.1 uncultured Anaerolineales bacterium
CCGAACGGCTGGTTTGGCATTGAATATGGCCCTGACCCGCTTTTCCCCCGGCCGATCAACAACCGGGCAGCCGCGCAAGTCGCGTAGTAGTACTAAGCGTGGATGAAAAACGCGCTAACTCAACCCCCAACATACAAGGTTACCCCCCACCCCACAACCACGCAAGCGATTTCGGCCCTTGCGGCTGGGAAGGGCGTGGCAACGATTTGTGGCATGGGACGATTTCCTGCGCCTACGCCCGCGCCGCAAGGTCCAGCCCCGCTACGTCCCCTGCCTGCATGGCGTGCCAGGCAAGTCCCGCAACCATGGCGGCGTTGTCGGTGCAATACCGCCTGGGGGGAAGAACAAGGTCGAGTCCGGCGGCGGCCGTCTCCTCCTCGAGGCGCTCCCTCAGCCGCCGGTTCGCCGCCACCCCACCGCCCACGATGACCCGGTCGAGACCGCGCGCCTCGGCCGCCCGGAGCGTCTTTGTGACCAGAACGTCGACAACGCATTCCTGAAACCCGGCGGCCACGTCGGCGATCTCCTGCGCCGTCAGGCGTGTCTTGCGCGTCTTGGCCCCGGCCCCATGACCGCGAACGTGGTACAGAACGGCCGTCTTCACGCCGCTGAAACTGAAGTCGAACGAGTCCCGGCCAAGCCACGGCCGCGAGAAATGCACCGCCTTCGGCGAGCCGCGCTGCGACGCCTCGTCGATGCTCGGCCCCCCGGGATACGGCAGGCCGAGGATGCTGGCCACCTTGTCGAAGGCTTCGCCGGCGGCATCGTCGGTCGTGGCGCCGAGGAGCGTCTGCGAGCGTGGACCGTCGCACGTGTACAGGCTCGTGTGCCCGCCCGAAACGACCAGGCCGACGCACGGGAACGGCAGTTCCTCCCGCTCCAGGCACGCCGCATAGATATGGCTCTCGACGTGGTTGATGCCGACGAGCGGCAGGTCGTGCAGCCAGGCCAGCGTCTTCGCCGCCGTCACGCCCAGCAGGAGCGACCCGATGAGCCCCGGCCGGTGGACGACGGCCACGGCGTCAAGGTCGCCGGCGGCGGCGCCGGCCTGCTCCAACGCCTCGCCGACCACCGGGACAAGCGCTTCGAGATGGGCCCGCGAGGCGATCTCCGGAACCACGCCGCCGTACTTGCGGTGCACCGCCGCCTGCGACGCGACGACGGTGGAAAGGACGCGGCGGCCGTCTTCCACGACCGCCGCACACGTCTCGTCACACGACGTTTCGATGCCCAGAATCTTCATGCCGTGACGCTGCCGGAACCGTCATGCCGCCTTCTTCAGATACTTCTCGATAACGTCCATGCTCCGAAGCACGTCGAGGGCCCGCTGGAGTTGACGGTCCACGACCGGTTGGGCCGGGGTCTCCTCCGCCGCTGCGTCCAGCGCCCCGGTCGGCAGGGCCGAGTCGTCGCCCTTCTTCTCGCTCCCGGGAGACGGGGGCTCGGGCTTCGGCGTCTCCGGGCCGGGTTCATCCTTCTTCGGCTCGTCGGTCTTCGGCGGCTCGCCGTTCGGCTTTCTGCCGTTGTCGTTGTGGATGACGTCGGCTGCCTGGCGGGCCCGGATGATGCCGACGTATTCCACCGGCGTCATGGGGACGACGATGTCGGGAACGACCCCCCATTCGTCGTCGTCCTTCATCTCTTCGTCGCGGTGGATGTTGCGGCCGCTCGGCATGTAGTACTTGCTGGTGGTCAGTTTCAGGGCGCTTTTCTCGCCCCGGAGCGGAATCACGTTCTGGACGCTGCCCTTGCCGAAGGTCCTCTCGCCGATAATGATGGCCCGGTGATGGTCCTGAAGCGCGCCGGAGACAATCTCGCTGGCGCTGGCGCTGAACTGGTTGACGAGCACAACCATCGGGCAGTACGGGCGCGTGCCGGCCTTGGTGGCCGTCGCCTCCCAGTAAGGCGTCGTGCGGCCCTTGGTCTTGACGATGGCGCCTTCGCTCAGAAACAGGTCGGCCATCTCGACGGCGGTCTTGAGGATGCCGCCCGGGTCGAACCGCAGGTCAAGGATAAGCGCCTTCACCCCGGCCTCCTGAAGGGAGTCGAGCGCCTCGCGGAGATCGATCACCGAATTCTCGACGAAACTCGTGACCCGGACGTACCCGATCTTCTTCTCCTCGTCCAGCATGTACACCCACTCGCTGTTCTCGTCGCGGCGGGCGCCTTTGACGGTGTGGACCTCGATGATGGCGCGCGTGATGGTGATCTCCTCGATCCCGCCCGTCATGTGGCGGACCTTGATGGTGACCTTGGTGCCGGCTTCGCCCGTGAGGATCTTGACGGCCTCGTCGAGCCGGATGCCGTCGGTGCTCTTGCCGTCGATCTCAACGATGAGGTCGCCGGCGAGCACGCCGGCCCGGTAAGCGGGCGTGTCCTCGAGCGGGCTGATGACCGCGAGCAGGCCCCGGCGCATGCCGATCTGAATGCCGATGCCGCCGAACTTGCCCCGCGTGGACTTGTTGAACTCGCTCAGTTCATCCTCGGGAATGTAGTTCGAGAACGGGTCCAGCCCGCGCAGCATCCCGTCGATGGCGTCCCGGAACAGGGCCTTGGTCTCCACCTCCTGCACGTACTGCTTCTGCACGAGCCGGAGGATTTCGACGAACCGGTCCGCCTCGTCGAACAGTTCCTTGTCCTTCGCATTCCCCTGACCGGCCGCCCCAAACGCCCAAACCACCAACCCGCCGATCACCAGAACCAGAACCACGCTCAACAGCGTCCTGCGAACCATTTCGGTATCTCCTCGCCACGAGAAACACAGGTGCCACGCCGACGCTCCATTGTACCGGCCGGCCGGCCGTTTGCAAGCCCCGCCGCCCGTACAAAACGCTCGAGACGGCGCGTCGGTGTAGAGGACGCCGGCAAACTCGGCGACCGCGATGACGGCCAGGGTGAACCGGCGCAGTTGGGCAAACAGCGGCAGCGCCGGCATGATGTCCGGCATTGGGGCCAGGGAGAACACGCCGTGTGAGCGAGGAGCGGTCCTTCCGAGGCCCGCAGTTTTCTCCTTCATCATTCACCATGCTTTGTTCGAAGGCAGGCTACGGAGCCGTCTATTGCGGAGAGGAAAACACCCGAATCGGTAAATGCCATGCCGTCCAGCACCGGCGGCGCGGGAAGCTCGCATGCGGCCCTTCGTGAGCCGTCTTCGCGCGAAGCGACCCAGAAAGTGCCCGGGCCGTGACTCTCGGCGCTTTCGGTGGGCGACTTTCCGCCTGCGACCAGCAGGGCGTCGCGGGTCAGCACGATCGACCTGGCCACGAAGGGCAGTTGCGCGGTCCACGTGATCCGGCGTTTCCTGTCCCGCTGTCTTGTGGCCGCCGGTGAGGGGTCCAGAACCTCCGCAAACAGCCTGTAGTCCTTCGCCATGTCCGGGCGGACGTGTCCGTCACCGGCACGGTAGGCCATACGCCCGTATCCGTAGATGAGATCCCCGCCGTCAAAGGACAGCAGCCGCCCGGCAGGCAACACGTTGCCGACCAGCGGCCAGTTCGTGTAACCGCCTCCTATCGCTGTGCCGTAGACCCAGTAGGTCCGGTGCCACCACGTGTCGTCCAGGAACCCGCGCGGAGCGAACAGGTGGGGCAAATCCTTGACCGGGGCGAGGTTCTTGTCGATGCCAAGGCCGCGCATCCAAACGGTGTCCTTCTGGGCGGAGAGGATGTCAGGCAGCACGCTCTGCCTGATGATGCCGGCGCCATGGGCCCCGGCGGTCACGCTCACGTCTGCCTTGTGGAGCACCTTGCCGGTCGTTACCTCCAGGGCATAGAGGCGAATCCCGCCGTCGATACGGGAGGACCTGCCGGCCGCGAAGTAGGCCACGGCCACACCGCCTGAGAGCCTGTCGTCGACCAGCACCGACCCGTGCACCGGCCATACCGACTCGAGTTGCTCGTA
>CAZEBQ010000403.1:0-3885 GCA_964510295.1 uncultured Anaerolineales bacterium
GCGGGGAGTCGGCGGGTGGGCGTTTGCCGACACGTCGCCTTGCGACGGCGAACAGGGCGGCCATCACGGCCAGCAGCAGGACGACGCCAGGCCAGGCGGGAGGACCGTCCTCCAGACCCACATCGAGCGGGTTCTGACCGCTCGCGAGCACGATCGGGATCGCCAGGAGGATGCCGACCATCGCCTCGCCGGTGATGAGTCCGGCGGCAAAGAGGATGCCCCGGCCGCCCGCTCCACCGAAGGGTGAGCGGTCGGACACAGGTTCCGGGCGTTGGTTCTCCGCAACCCCCGCGCTTTCGGCGCCACTGTCGCGGCCGGTACGCAGGCCTGCCGCGCTCGCGCGTGAGGACGTTTCCATCGGACCGCTTGGCGCCTCCCCGTCTTCCCGCCGCCGGCGACGGAACCGGCCTGCGGCCCAGGCGATCAGGCCGCCGGCCAGGATCGCCACGCCCAACTCCAGGGGAAGGTAGATGCCGACGGCCACGGCCAACACCGGCGTGCGGAACCGGCTCTTCCGCCTCTCCAGAACCACGTCCAGGGCGATGACGGCGACCGCCAGGACCATTCCGGCGGCCATCATGCCCCAGGGCAGGTCTCGCGCGAAGACGCCCTTGGCCACGGACGCCATGAGGGTGGCCTGCGGGGCACGGAGCGGTTCGGGGTGGGCCTGGGTCGCCTCGCCGATTCCGTAGGCGTGAAGCAGCAGCGACAGGATCGGGGCGAGAACGAAGGCGGCGGCGATGACGCCGACGGCCTGCATCACCTGCTGCTTCCAGGGGGTGGCGCCGACGAGGTGCCCGGTCTTGAGGTCCTGGAGGTTGTCGCCGCCGATCGCCGCAGCGCAACAAACCACCGCGCCGATGAGGATGGCTGCGGCCGGCCCCGTCGCGCTCCCCGTTCCCATCGCCAGGAGCAGCAGCGCCGAGACCAGGATCGTGGCGATGGTGACGCCCGAGACGGGGTTGTTCGACGAGCCGACCAGCCCCGCCATGTACGACGCCACCGCCGAGAAAAGGAACCCCGCCACCAGCATCACGAGCGCCATGAACGCCGATACGCCCACCTCGCCCGTCACGTGGCGGAAAACAAAGAACAACGGGACGACCGCGACGATCAGCGCGACCCCGATCCACTGCATCGGTGCGTCGCGCTGCGTACGCGGAATGGACGTAGCCCCGCGGCGGCGAAGTTGCCGGTAGGCCGCCAGGCCCGACCGGATGCCCCGAACCAGACTCGGCCACAGCCGCACCACCGCCCACAGGCCGCCGACGACCATCGCCCCGACGCCGAGGTACCGCGTCTCGTTCGACCATATCTGCCAGGCCACCTCCTCGGGCGCTGCGCCCTCGCTGCCTGCCGCAAGGATCGGGATCGCCACCCACCAGTTCAGCGCTCCGCCGAGGAACACGAGCACCGCGATGTTAATGCCGACGATGTAGCCGACGGCCACCAGGGCCGGCGCCAGGCTCGTGCCGAAGAAGGCCACGGTTCCGCCGACGCGGCCGGCGACTTCGAGAGACCCGGTCCATAGCCGGAGGCCGGTCTGTCCGAGTTTGTAGGCGGCGCCGAACAGGCCGCCCGCGACGATCGGCGCGGCGCCCGCCCCGCCTCGGCTGCCGACCTCGAGCACCTGTGCCGTGGCCACGCCTTCCGGGAAGGCGAGTTTCGCCTCGACGACGAGCGCGCGGCGAAGGGGCACGGTGAACAGGACGCCGAGGAGCCCGCCCAGGCCGGCGATCATCGTGGTCTGCCAATAGTCGAAGGCCGTCCACGTTCCCAGAATCAGAAGGGCGGGGAGGGTGAAGATGACGCCGGCGGCGAGCGATTCGCCCGCCGAGGCCGCCGTCTGCACGATGTTGTTTTCCAGGATGTTCGACCGGCGAAACAGCCGCAGCACCGCCATCGAGATCACCGCAGCCGGGATGGACGCCGACACGGTCATCCCGGCCAGCAGGCCCAGGTAAGCGTTCGCCCCGGCCAGCAGGACCGAGAGCACCACGCCGAGCACGATGGCCTTGACGGTGATCTCCGCCGTGCCGGTCAGTTGTGTGCGGTTGGCTTCGGTGGGCACGGTTCGCAGTCCTCCCTGCACGTCGGCGTAGGGCCGTCGCCCGCTGCATGCGACACGATTGCCAGCGACACGACGGCGGCTGCGAGCATCGTTTTCATGACGTGTATCTCGGCGAGCAATGTGGCCGATACACAGCGGGCAAGACGGAACGTGGTTCGGCCGCCGGCGCTCTTCATGGCGTTTCTTTCATCATAGATACGCCTGGTTGTGTTCATGGCCTGCATCGGGTTGCGAGGGCGCCGCGGTGTGCCTACTCCTACAACGCTACTTCGCCTTCTTGTCCGCCTGGTGGCCTTCCCAGGCCACCAGGAACAGGCATCAACTGCGTTCGCGGCGGCCTGGGAAGGCCGCCGCGCGGAACGTAGCGTAGTCATACTACTTCGCCGCGAAGCAGATCACCTTGCCGTCGGTGGCGGCGAGGTACAGCCGCCCCCTGGCGGCGGCGAGACCGTCGAAGACGGGCGATGCGTCCAACGTGTACTCGGCGAGTTTCTTGCCGTCTGCGGCCGAGATGGCCATCAGCACGGCCCCCTGGCGCTCGTCACGCCGTTGCAGCCCGTCGTCGGCGGGAGGGCCGGCGACGAAGAGCACCTTATCCGCGAGCACCATCGCTCGGACCCGGATCGGTATGGGCGCCGTCCACTGCTCGCCCCCCTCGCCGCGGTTGCGGGCAAACAGCCGGTACGGGCCGTCTTGCAGCCGGTTGGACCAATGCAGCGCCGCACGCCCGTACCCGTAGATCGTTGACCCGTTGAAGACGAGCAGGCGAGCGGAGACGAGGTTCCTGTCGCGTCCGCTGCAGCCGGTCGAGATGGAACAACGCGTGCCGACGAGCCAGTACGAGCGGTGAGGCCACGAGCCGTCGAGAAACCCGGTCAGCGTGAGCAGGTGGGAGTTGCCCTGTTGCTGCCTGCGGCCGGCGGGGTCGAACACCATGTCCCGCAGGTAAACGTATCGGTCGTCGCTCGAGAGAATGTCGCCGAGGGCGCCCGGCATGTAGGCGGGGCCGAACTGCTTGGGCTGTCTGCCGGTTTCCGGGTCGGGGCTGTAGATGGGTGTTCTCGAAAGGACCTTGCCGGTGTCGGCCTGAAGGCGGTACAGGTCGATTCCGCCATCGAGATACGACGATCGGCCCGCCGTCAGGTGAGCCACGCCGTCGCGCACCAGCACGCTTCCGTGCACGGGTGAGACGGATTCGAGTTGGCCGCACGCCGTGATCCACCGGTCGGCCCGCGCCGTTCGCAGGCGCCAGGCCAGTTGCCCGTCGTCGGCCCGCAGGCTGTAGACGCAGCCGTCGCGACAGCCGAACACGGCGCGGCCGTTGTGCAGCGTGGGCGGAGAATCCACGCGGGCGCCGGCGGTGAACCGCCACGCCGGCTTGCCGGAATCGGCGCCGATCGCGCAGATGCTGTGTTCATCCACGGAGGCGACGAACACCCTGCCGCCGCTGACGGTCGGACCGGTGACGCTGCCGCCCACATCCGCCTGCCACCTTCGGCGCAGTGCAGCAGGCACCGCAGCCGGCGTGCAGCCACTGCGTTCAGCATCGTGGCGATAGGTAAGCCAGTCGGCTCCCGAGATTTGAGGTTTGCCGCCTGAGATTTGAGATTTCCCGCCTGAAATCTGAGATTTGAGATTTGAGACTTGAGATTTCCCGCCTGAAATCTGAGATTTGAGATTTGAGATTTGAGATTCGCCGCCTGAAATCCGAGATTTGAGATTTGAGATTTGAGATTCGCCGCCTGAGATTTGAGATTCGCCGCCTGAAATCTGAGATTTGAGATCTGAAATTTGAAATTTGAAATCTGAATTCT
>CAZEBQ010000404.1:0-3869 GCA_964510295.1 uncultured Anaerolineales bacterium
CGGGTTTGGCAGCCACCAAAAAAGGTGCCAGGCACCTTTTCTGGGAGGCCTGCGGCGATGGTGTATCTGCATGGTATCCAGAGCCACTCGGGATGGTATGGGGCGTCGTCGCGGCGGCTGGCGGAGGCGGGGAGGGGCACGTCCGGACCTGTCCGTGATGTCAGAATGCCGTTGCACGCGCCGGGCGGGGTGCTAGGATAGAGGTGGTGAGGCATTGGGACAGGGCGCTGAAAACGGTGGTACGGCGTCGGTATTCACGGCCTTGTGTCGAGCATGGGCTGGCGGTTCTCGCCCCCGAAAGACCAGGGCGAAGGTGATGAGGACCCTGCATCTGATTCTTGGGCTTTGTGTATCTCTGTCGCCATTGTCAGTCCCTGTCTACGCAATAGCGCCATCGTATCAGACGGATGCCGACCTCACCCAGTATCCCATCCTCGTGGTGGCCAAGTGGGACAAAGCTCCGATGCGGCCCCATCATCTGTCAGTAGGCAACGTGTGCAAGAAGTTTGAGGTCTTCACGGAGTTGATCCTCGAGCGCGTGATCAAGGGAGACATCGCGCCGGGCAAGCACACCATCCTGATGGGCTTGGGCATCGGGTGGCAGGAGGACGGGGCAGGATTGGCCACATGGACGTCGACCCACATCCCGGGCGACGTGGACGATGTGACCAAGCCGAGCCTATGGTTCCTGGACCGGAAGCGCAGTTGGGACCCATCGGACAAGATCCTCTACTACCACGTCCCCCATTACCGGGCGATCCAGCCGGTGACACTGGAGGAGTACTTTGGGGCATTGCGGTCGCCTCGTCCTGAGACTGACGTTCCGAAACTGCTGGTGTCGGACAACCCCGAGGTGCTGATACGGGTCCTCCGTTACGTGTGTGGGGGCGTCTGGCCTTGGCCAGTGGACGCGTCTCCGCGGGATGAGCGCAGTCCCATCCGGGCGATGTGGGGACCTCTAACGCGAGGAAGGATGCTCACAGAGCAAGCCGAGGCCGTGCGACGAGTGGTCGAGCGGGGCGTAGGCGGAGTCAGTCCGCTTGCTGTCAGTGTCTACGCCGAGCTGACGGGGAAAGACGGCGTTCCGTACCTGCGGTCGCTCCTTAAGGACAGAGACCCCACGGTGCGCGGCGTAGCGATCGGACTGCTGGCGCGCCACAGGGACCAAGCCTCTGTGGCGGCCATGGCCGAGGCGGCCCGCGGCGTGCGTGACGGCCACACGGCTTGCGCCCTTATCGAAGCGTTGTCGGGTTGGGCCGACCCGCGTCTCGCACCCGTACTCATTCCGTTCCTTCAGAACGATGCCTTCGCCTACCAGTATGGTGACGACCTGGGGATTCCTGCCCTTAAAGCGCGCGAGGCCCTTCACAAGATCGCCGGCTGTTGGTTTCCCCACAACGTTGCCGTTGCGGCGGCGGCCTGGAAGAGAGCGGAGGCCACCGCGGACCCGGCCAAGCGCAAAGCGCTTCTCGACAAGCTCTTGCCCGGTGGCCAGTTTCCCGTGACAGCCCACCTCGTTGGGAGCCCGGAGTATGTGTCCCGGGAAGCAGAGGCGGAATGTGAGAGCCATGCTTCATTCAAGCCAATACCGCGATCCGAAGAGAACGACGCCAAGGCAAGCCGCTTCAGTGCAAGGGTTCGGCTGACCAGTGTCTCAGGCCAACCGGTCACGCTGGCCAAGATGCCGTCGTGGTTCGAAATGAGGTCCCCGTCACGTTGGGCGCAGCGCGGTGGCTTGTTTCCGGAACACCCATCAAAGGACGATTTCTTGCATCTGGCACCTGGGGAGTCGACCGAATTCCGGGTCACTCTCGATGCCGACTTCCTTCTGGCCAAGCCGCAGAGCCGGCGCCTGAGGCTCTTCTACAAAGAGAACGGAAATGCCGTCAACGTGAGCGCGTGGATCGGATGGCTGGATGTCCAGCTTGGCCCGGAGTGGAAGGAGGAGCGTGAGGTCGAGAAGGTCAGGCAGCGGTGGCCCAACGGGAACCTGAAAGCCGTCGGACAGAAGGTCAACGGCCGCAGGCGCGGCGAATGGCACTTCTTCAATGAGGAGGGCAGTCGGACTAGGGTCGTCGATTACACCCGCGGTTCGGAAGCCAAATGTAACCCTGAGCATCCAGACAACAAGGGTGCGGGGTTGAGACCTGACTCTCACCCCTAGGGTTGGTCGACGTTCGAGAGCCATCTGAGCCTAATCGCATGCCCCTGTGCACAGCCCCGCCCACACACTGCCCTCGAGAGACGCTAGCCAACCGAGCATCCGAGACACTGTCACGCCGCATTTGAGTGGCTCTTTGAGGTCGGCGATCTGGCCAAGACGACTCAGGCCCTCGGACTTGCCATGCGGGTCGTACATATCCCGCTTCAGCACCGCCCCTGACGTGTTCGCACGGCCGCGGCTACCCTCGCATCCTACCCCCACCCCTCCCCCGAGGCAAGGGCGTGTGAGGGAAGGCCGGGCGGGGCGGGGAGGAGGAGGGTGTGGCACTGAGCGTCTGGCCGCCAGGATTCTCTCACGAAACCTGGATCACATCACGGGGAGGGGGTCAGAGGCGCGTCTGCCCCTTCTCCTTGTCCAGGGACACTGCTCGAACGATGCCGAACCACCCGACATACTTTCCGACTTGGCCTGCAAGGGAGTACTCCTTGGCCCTGCGGAGTTCCTCCTGAGCCCGCTTCTCCTTCGCCGCTTTCTCGGCGGGGTCTTCCTTCTTGCCCACCGGCGGGGGCATCGGTGTTCCCGCCCAGAAGTTGATCGGCTTCTCTTCGACTCTCCTCAAGAAAGGGATCTCCCGCGCGGTCGGCCTGTAGGCCATGGTGCCGAGCCCCCGTCCCCCCGGCATCGGTTTGGAGACCTCGATGATTGACTTGCCCTCTTGCCCCTCTTTCCCCGCGGCCGGCAACGACAGGGGCACAGAGCAGATCACAAGCAGCAGTAGCCGGATCATGGGTCGTCGCACGTGAAGCCTCCCACCCGTGAGGAGAGCGGTGAGACCTGACACGGTCAGGATGAGGTGCAGGCGTCTCATGTGCGACCTCATTTCCAGATACATTCTGCACAGATCGACCCCTCTTGTCCACAGTGTGATTTGCGCGCCGATCGAGGAATCCGTTCAGACGCTCTGCGCTCTACGTTTCGAAGAGGGTTACGCCTGGCCCACCCCTCCCCCGAGGCAAGGGCGTGTGAGGGAAGGGCGGACGGGGGGAGGAGGGGGAGGTGCGCCGGTTCAGCACGGGCTACGTTCTGCGACGGAGAAGCAGCATCAAGCCTCCGGCGGCCAGCAGCGCGAGCGTTGCGGGTTCGGGGATGAGGGTCATCGCGCCAAGGTCGATGCCGTCCATGACCAGGTGCTTCAGCACCACGACGTTCGCGCCTGTGAACCGAACCAGCGCCCCGTTCTGGAGTGTGAGCGTATCCAGATACTGGTTGCACCCAAGATTGAGCACGGTGTCATCGACGAGGATCGACATCGGTGCTGATGACGTGGCTGCCCTGGACATCGGTTGCGGTGATGGTAGCGGCGTCGGCCTCTACGTCGAAGGTGAGCACCTCCGGCCCTGCAACCGTGTAAGGCACGAGACTTGTAAACTGCATCCCGCCGAGCGTTGTTGGCGCGTCAACCGTCACCTGGTGCGGGGCCGTGATGGCCGAGCCGAACGCGGCCACATCGCCCACGCCGTTGGGCACGCCCTGTGACCAGTTTGCCGGAAGGGAGGCATTGCCATCGGCATCGACCTGCCATTCACCGGAACCGCCCTGTGCGGCCATCAGAACCAGGCCCGTCGGTGTGTAAGTCGGCACGAGGTTCAACCGGGCGGCGCGGGCGAAGATTGCGCGGACCCGCCGGGCTTCGACCGCATTGGGA
>CAZEBQ010000405.1:0-3860 GCA_964510295.1 uncultured Anaerolineales bacterium
CGTGCCTCGGCGATGAGTGCATCCGAGACGGCCGCGTCGTCGGCAAGGATGCCGGCGGCGTCGAGATAGGGGAGGCTCGAGAGGTGCGTACCGAAGAGCAAACTCTTCTGAAGAACGAGTTGGAGGATGCCCACCACCTCTGCGCCGCGCTGCGCCGTCAGGTAGTACGGACGGTTGCCGTAGGCTTGCCGCATCGCCTCGCCCCATCGCGGGTCGTGAAAGAGCGTCGTGCCCGGATGGCGATCGAGGTAGTCCTCCCAGGGGGGGGTCGCCTGGCATACGGCGACCGTCTCGGTTGCGGGAGGCTGGGCCGAACTGGATCCGTAGCCGCTCTTCAACGTTCCCCCAGAGCCAGAGGGCCGCCGTTCCCGGGCGCGACCCAACGCCTTGAGAGGCGAGCGAGATGCGCCTTTTGCCCAAATCATAAATGGTACGGCAATCACCTTGTTCCATCAAGAGGTTGCCGCTTAGCAGAACATCGGTTAAACTTCTGCGTCTTGGCTACGAAATCTCACTGCGGGCCGCCCTGACGTCTGCGGCCGTCGGCGAGACTCGGAGAGGTGATTGACCGGTTCTTCGGAAAGCGAGGATACGCCCGTGGTTCGGCTGGCAGCCGTCGGCGACGTGCTGCTGGCAACCGACCCGGCCGGCGGGGCCCCAACGTGGGACGCCGGACCCAGGCTCGAGGGCGTGCGCGGCCTCCTGGAGGGGTGTGACGTCGTTTGTGGGAACCTGGAATGCACCCTGCCGGGCAGCGGTGAGACGGTGCCGACGGAGCCTCGCGTGGTGGCCACGCCGCGCCTGGTCCGCAGTGTCTTGGAGAACACATTCGACGTCGTCTCGCTGGCCAACAACCACACCTTCGATTGCCTCGAGGGGGGCTGTCGCGAACTCCGCGACCTTCTCGAAGAAATCAGTGTCCCGTGTTTCGGCGCGGGGGACGACCTTGACGGCGCAGCAGCGCCGGCCATTCTCGACGTCAAGGGAATCCGCATCGCGTTTCTCGGCGCGGTTGACGAGCGCGCCGGGGCCGGACAGTTCGCCGGGCCGCACCAGTGGGGCGTCGCGCCGCTTGATGTAGGCCGTATGACCGGCGCGGTCCGCCGCCTCCGCCGCGACATGGACCACGTTGTCGTTTCCTTGCACTGGGGCGAAGAGCGATTCCTATTTCCATCGCCGAACCAGATCGAGCAGGCCCATGCCCTGGCCGAAGCGGGCGCCTCACTGGTCCTGGGCCACCATCCGCACGTGATCCAGGGAATGGAAATCCATGACGGCGTCCCGATCATCTATTCGCTCGGCAACTTCGTGGCCTGCGACGTTCCGTTCTCCGAAGGGGACACGATGACCTGGAATCGGACGGAGCGGACCGGTTGCCTTCTGACGGTCGACCTGGCCGCTGACGGCGCCGGCAACGTCGTCCAGACGCCCACCTTCGATTCCGGGCGGACGATCGACGTTGACGCGAGCGGGTTCGGTGAGCGGCGAATCGCCCGTGCCAATCGTGCACTGGCCCGCGGCGTGACGCTCGGCCGGTACGGGCGCGAGTACTTCCTGGTCAAGACCGTCAAGCCCGTCCTCGACCACCTGCGGTGGTCCCGGCTGAAGCGCCTGCGGCTGCGGAATGTCAGGAATGCCCTGGCGGGTCTGTTTCGTGGCCGAAAGGCTGAATAGGTCCGGCTCACTGCTCCTCCGGTGCCCCAAAGCGCTGCGACCCGCGCAACGCCTCCGCCACTTCCCCAACCACGGGCCGGTACTTGCCGGAAGGCGCCGGCTGGATGTCGTCGACGAGTTCCACCTCAATCACATCGTCGCTGCCGAGCCGGGCGCGCACCTTCCGGGTCACCCGTTCGACGCCGTCGTCGGGGAAGTTCTCGTCGGTCGCGAGCAGGACGCGGATCTCGCCCATCTCCTCCTGGCGGACCTGGAACTTGACGATGCCGGGTACGGAGCGGCAAATGTAGATGAACGAGTAGCCGACCACCCACTTGCCGTCGCCCGTGACGACGAAGTCGGCGATCCGGCCACCGCTGATCTCGATCCGGCCGAGCGACCGGCCGCACGCGCACGGCTCATCGGAGAGCGTGACGATGTCGCCGGTCCGGTACCGGATAACCGGCATCACGCGGCTGATGAGGCTCGTGACGATCAGTTCGCCCTCGCCGTCGGACGGATCGAGGGTGTCGGGGTCGACCGTCTCCAGGATGAGGTGCTCGTCGTTGGTGTGCATCGTGAAGTGGTTGCACTCGTGGGCGACGAGGCCGCCCTCGCGCAGGCCGTAGGAATCGTACACCGGCACGCCGAAGGCGTCCGTGATGATCTTGCGGTTGACCTCGCCGAGCATCTCGGAGGTGGTCGAGATGACCTGGAGGCCGCAGCGCTTGACCTCCATCAGGTCGATGCCCTGCTTCTCGGCCATCTGGATCAAGAGGACAAACGAGTTCGGGTAGCCGAAGATGCACTTCGGCCGCCAGCGTTTCCACTGCTCGACGTACCCGGCCACGCGCTCGGGCGTGAGTTCGAAACCGTTCGTGAGCGGCTCGTTGACGAGCCGGTCGCGCAGGTGCTTGATGCGGGTTTGGGTGTCGAGTTCGACGGGGCTGCCCCAGAACCAGACCTCCTTCTCGCCCTTGTCGACGCCGATCCAGCGGTGCCCGCGGATGCGGGCGGCGTTGATCTCGCCCTCGCGGTTGGAGTTCGTGTAGAACTGGAGGGCCTCGTTCGTTGAGCCGCTCGTGCGGACGAGGGTGAGGCGAGGCCCTTCGTCGCGCCAGACCATCTCCTCGCGGCGGGTCCGCAGCGTCGGCTTCTCCAGTAGCGGAAAGCGCTGCAGGTCATCCAGGGACTGAATGTCCTGTGGACGGATGCCGCGCTCATCCATCACGCCGCGCCAGTACGGCGTGTGCTCGTAGGCGGCCGAGACGAGGTCCTGGAGCCGCCGGAGCCGCAGGGCATCGAGCCGATCCCTCGGCCACCACTGGCTCGCTTCGAGTTCCTTCAGGAACGCGAACGTCCGGCGGCCGAGCAGCCGCTCCTGGATGCGGAAAAGCGTCCTGGCGAGAATCGGCACCATCGCATTCTCCGGCGACGCGAATCCTCCGGGTCACGTCCAGTACGGGCGGTTGTATGCCTGGACGGCCTTTCGCACGAGGGCCGGGCCGAGCGACAGCCGCGGCGGCGGGGCCGACCGCGCCTCATATCGGCCTTCATCGACCGAACGGGCCAGGTCGCTGAACGTATACGCGGGCAGCGTGTCGCGGCAGTCGGCCAGCCACCGGCAGAGCCGGCGGAACCGGCGGGTGACGATCCGGTCGAGCCTCCCACCGTTGTACTGAACGTCGCGGACCTTGAACAGGCTGAAACTGTGCAGGATCAGGCAGGCGTCCGCGTCCGCGCCCGCGATGTGCTCGATGGCGCGGCGCATTTCGGCGAACGAGATGCCCCCTACGTCCAGCGGCTTCGCCCGGTGCAGGCCGGGGAAGGGCGGCTGCGTGAACCCCGAAAGCGCCACCTCCAGCACGTCCCCGTACCAGCGCGACCCGTTGTACGGCTGGCCGGGACGGAACCGGCACTGCCCGCCCGCGTAAGGGAAGGTGTAACTGGAATCGATGCGGACGCCGGCGGCCGCCAGGTGCTCGAGCGACTCCTCGGAGGCTCCCATGTTGCCCGCTCGGAACGCCACTGGCCGACGGCCCGTCCAGCGCTGGAGGCGGTCGCACCCCTCCGAAACGAGTTTCACCTGCTCCTTGGCCGAGCACTCCGCGAAGCAGTCGGTGAAGTCGAACGGGCGGCCCTGCTGCTTCAGCCCGTAATGCCAGTGGTTCGGATGCACGTGCAACTGGACGTCCTGGCCATGGTCG
>CAZEBQ010000406.1:0-3846 GCA_964510295.1 uncultured Anaerolineales bacterium
TGTCGGCCGCCCCCGAATCGCTCGAGGCCGCCAGAACCGGCGCGGCCGGCTTGGCAACGGTGGTGTCGATCTCCACCACGAGCGGGTCGCTGACGGTGATCGTGCCCGCATCGTCCACGACGGCTGTAATGACATACGTGCCGTCGGTCAGGCCGGCGCCCGGATTGGTGACAATCTCCTGCCAGGCGCCGAGGCCATCTGTAGGGGTCCCAAAAGTGCCCTCGGCACCCACCGAACCGCTGGCCACGTTTGTTATAGTAGTCCCGTCGTGAGCGTACACCTCGACGGTGCCGCCAGCCGCCCCGGCCCCCATGAAGGTGGGGAGGTTGACGTTGGTGATGTTGTCGAGGGGCGCCCCGGTATCGTCCGCGGGGTCGAGCGCGAGGGTGGGCGAACCCGAGAGGAGGAGCCTTGGTTCGAGGCCCTCGAACGTGGCGTGGGCCCCATGCGAATCGAAGCCCGGCCGCGTTGCGGCTTCCGGCTGACCCCGCTGCGCCGGCGACAGTTTGTTATCTGGTTTCGCTTGCATCACATTCACCTCCCGTTAGGTTTGCTCATCAACTCACGCGCGCCCAAAAGAAATCGGCCAATGCCGCATGGCCGCCCTGGTGAGCGTGGCTCCGACCTCGCGGAGACCCAATGCACACACCGAGCGCGCGGTATTCGGCCAACTGGGCAACCGCTCCAATGTCATTGTCACAAGAGTGAGGCAGCGTTGGGGGGTACGGTGGTCGCGGGTCGCGCGGCGATACGGCTAGAGCGATAGCCTTCTTCCCCTTCCGCCACAGGCCCATTTCCCCATCCACTGAGGGTCAGAAGAAACACCCTTGCAGATTCCAAGAGACCCCCGCCGCGAACGTATCCCCAGCGGCCCAGAGATGAGTGTAGTCATTATACGGCTGGATGGCACGAAAGCAAGCAGATTCCCGGTTTTTGGCCGGCACCGTCGAGGGCCATATCTTGGGCATTCTACCCCGACGGTATGC
This sequence comes from uncultured Anaerolineales bacterium, assembly GCA_964510295.1. Taxonomy (GTDB): domain Bacteria; phylum Planctomycetota; class Phycisphaerae; order FEN-1346; family FEN-1346; genus JAUVZF01. The sequence continues at coordinate 987 of CAZEBQ010000406.1, forward strand.
CCCGGGAGGTAGAATTCGCCCCCCCCGGCCGCTGGTTTGGGTTGCCGCCACACGCACCACTTTCCATTAACGGGGCGCTCAACGCCGCCGCGTTGGCTTCCGAGGTCGGTTTTTCTGAACACGGTCAGTGGCGTGATCATGCCACGACCTTCGCCGCTTTGCAGGCATCTTTTCGGGCCTGGACGAGGCCGCGGCAACCGGCCGGACCGCCGGGGAACAATCATCTGCTGCCGCAACGCGAGACTCTCGGCCAGCAGGGGGCCCGAGCGAACCGAAATCTACACAGAAACAGCCAAGGGGGCCGGAGAAGTGCCGCCAATCGGTCCTTCGCCCCAGGGCCGGGAGGGGGAACATCGCGGCCGCCCGGCACTTGAGGCGGGAGGCGTAATTCCTGTGGAATCAACGCGGACGGAGTTCTCGGAAGGCACTACGCTACCCCCTAATCGACGCAACGCCGCTGAGACGACTCCCGGGTGCCTGCTTGCGCGCTACGCGCTTGCATCGGACGGGGTCTGCCTGTAACCTTGAGTCGGTCACACGACATTACGGAGGACAACTCATGGCAGGAAAGCGAACCAGAGGGGACGTGAAGGAATGGGCACAGGGCTTTCGGATGCTCTCTGACCTCACCCGCTTGGGCATCTTGGCAACGCTGGCAAGGGGGCCGCGAAACGTCACCGCGTTGTGCAAGGCACTCGGCTTGAGGCAGAAGACTATCAGCACGCACCTGGGAATCCTGAGGATGGGGAGGTTCGTGACCGGGACCCGCCAGGGGAAGTCCGTCGTCTACGAAGCCAACAAGGCGGCCCTGAAGGGACTTTCGAGGGTCCTGAAGGCGATGAGCCCAAAGTAGGGCTTACGGGCGGTCGTGATTCACGGCCGCCTCCATGATCGCCAGGATACCCGCCTTGACGGTCAAGACCGGCCCGCGACGTTCACCTGCTGCCGGGCGATGTTGACCTGGAGGGCCGCAATCCCCATCCTGCGAATGCGCGCCAAGGTTTCGCAGGCGCGCAGGTGGCGCCTTTGAGCCGCAGACAGGCGGCGGTCCCAGAAATGCCCGGATTCCAGGCCGAACGTCTCTCCGCCGATCATAGGGCTGAGTTCCAGGCGGCTGAATTGGCGCCGTCGGCGGGGCAACACCATTGCGGCAAGCGCATGACACTCTGAGGCCGGCCGGCGGGGGCGTGTCCGACGCCCCGGCCGAGCGAGGGCCCAGGCCCTTCGGTCAACTCCGCCAGGCCCTTCGGTCCCACCACTCCAGGTATGGTCGATGTGCTTTGTCATGGAGGTTTTATGCCGATCCGCATAAGACGCCATAATAACTCATGGCATGGGACGCAAGTGGCTGGGGCCAAAGGGGTTATCGCACCCTTGGCAGATGGATCAACGGCGTGTTATACGGACAGGAAGCCAAGAGTCGGCGTCTTATGCGGGTCCATCTAATCGTTGTTAGGCAGGACAGGAGAGGAGAACACAATGGAATTCACCAAGTTCGAGCCGGTGTCGATCCGCAATCACGCGGAACTGAACGAGCGATGGGTCCAGGACCGGATTGCGGAGGACCCGTCGATCCTTGGCCTTGGCGACGTGGTTCTCAAGGACCGCGAGCGTATCCAACCAAAGGCCGGTCGGCTCGACCTCCTGCTTCAGGACGCAGAATCCAGCAGGCGGTACGAAGTCGAAATCCAGCTTGGCGCAACCGACGAAAGCCACATCATCCGCACGATCGAGTACTGGGATATCGAGCGGAAACGCTATCCACAATACGAACACACTGCGGTCATTGTGGCAGAAGACATCACCAGCCGATTCCTAAACGTAATCAACCTCTTCAACGGTATGATTCCCCTCATCGCCATTCAGATGCGAGCGCTTCAGGCTGGCGGGAAGATCGGATTGGTTTGCACGACGGTCGTTGACCTGCTGACCCTCGGCCTTGTTGACGAAGACGAGGAAGGACAAGAGCCAACCGACCGCGCCTACTGGGAATCCCGGGGCTCAAAGAAGACTGTAGGAATGGCCGATCAACTGCTCGACATTGCCAAGCAGCACGACCAGACTTTTGAACTGAAGTACAACAAGTTCTACATCGGCCTCGCCCGGAACGGGCAGCCCTGCAACTTCATGATCTTCCGACCCAAGAAGAGCTTCATTCGGTTCGAGGTCCGACTCAAGAACACCACGGAGACGCAGGAGCATCTCGAATCGGCCGGTCTCGACGTCATGGACTACGACAGTCGCTGGGGATACTACCGCATTCGTCTTCAGCCGGGAGACATCGAGAAGCACAAAGCCATCCTCAGCGAAGTCGTGGCCGAGGCGTACGTGGTGGGTGGACAGAAATGAGCGCCGAACCAAGGGCTGGTGCGTACGGCGTACCGCCGCCGCACAGCCCGGTCGTTAGGTGTATTCCTTGTCGATCCGCACTTGCCCGCAGTCGAGGCACCGGCACCGACGGCGGATGATGGAGGTGCAGGGCGTCCCATCGGCGCGGAGGCCGGGGCACTTCTGGACCATACGGCCCCAGTATTCGCTCCGGCGGGAACTCCCGCACTTGGGGCAGTGCGACCGCTCGACCACCACCACGTCCACCGCGTTCTTGCTTCCCTTCGGACGTTTAGGACGTTTCCCTGCCATCGTTCCTTCTCCTAACAGGTACGCAACGTGTTTCCGCTTCCGTTTGACCTTTTTCGGCGTCGCGCCGCGAAAGAGCGACACGCCGAGCATCGAGGCCGCCGCCGCGCGGAACGTAGCGTAGTCGTACGAATCCGCATTATCCTGAAGCAGGGCATCTTCGGGAAGCTCACCTGCCCGCAGTACCCTGAAACCCTGCGAAAGGCCGGCTGACTGAATCAAA
>CAZEBQ010000407.1:0-3841 GCA_964510295.1 uncultured Anaerolineales bacterium
TTGACTTGCCGGGGGCTTCTCCGTAGGGTATCGCCTTCTGATGGGGACAAGCGTGTGCGGATTCGGGTGAAGATCTGCGGCGTCACGCTGCCCGAGTGGGCGTGCGTGGCAGCCGATGCCGGGGCCGACGCCGTCGGCCTCATCTTTGCCGACAGTCCCCGCCGCGTGACGACCGAGCAGGCGGTCGAGATCGCCCGCGCCCTGCCGCCGTGGGTCGCACCCGTCGGCGTCTTCGTCGATGCGTCGGCCCGGGCGATCCGCGAGACGGCGGGCGAGGTGGGCCTTGCGGCCGTTCAGTTGCACGGTGATGAACCGCCCGAGATTCTGGACCAACTCGGCCGGATGAAGGTCATCAAGGCGTTTGGCATCGGGGCCGAGGACGACCTCCAGGCCGCTCGCGCTTGGCGCAAGGGGGCCGAGCGGATGGGGCGGACCCCTGATGCGTATCTGGTGGATGCCCGTGTCGCGGGAGGGCCAAAGGGCGGTACCGGGGAACAGGCCGACTGGGATGCCGCCGCGAGGATGATCGGCGACGGATTCACACCGCTCATCCTCGCGGGCGGCCTCGGACCCGGGAACGTGGCCGAGGCCGTCCGGGCCGTCCGGCCCTGGGGGGTGGATTCCTCGAGCGGCACCGAGACCGAGCCGGGAAGAAAATCGCCCGAGAAGATCCGCGCCTTCGTCGAAGCCGTCCGGGCCGCGCAAGCGTAGCCGCCGCGTTGGACCCCGTTTAGCCGTCGGCGCCCGCGCCGACGAGACAGGGCGCCGATGCCCAAACGGCAACGACCGTCGCCGTGCCGGCGACGGCTCAACACAGCGCGTTGCCGTCTGGTTGAGCCGAGGCCGTGTTTGGCCGCGCTCGTGTTTAGCAACGACCGTCGCCGTGCCGGCGACGGCTCAACACAGCGCGTTGCCGTCTGGTTGAGCCGAGGCCGTGTTTGGCCGCGCTCGTGTTTAGCCGTCGCCGCCTGCGGCGACGGGCCTGTTGCAACGTGCGATGCTGTGAGCAAAGGAGTTATTGATGAGCGCTGAAGTCAAGGGCATGGACATCAAGAATCCTGACCTGGCCGCCGAAGGCGTCCGGCGCATCGAGTGGGCCGACAACTCGATGCCGGTGCTCCGGGCGATCCGCGAACGCCTCGAGCGGGAGAAACCGTTCGACGGTCTCCGGATGAGCGCCTGCCTCCACGTCACGGCCGAGACCGCCAACCTCTGCCGGGCCCTCGCCGCCGGCGGGGCCGACCTCGTGCTCTGTGCCTCGAACCCCCTCTCGACCCAGGACGACGTCGCCGCCGCCCTCGTCGCCGAGTACGGCATCGCCACCTACGCCATCAAGGGCGAGGACCACGACACCTATTACCGACACCTGGCCGCCGCCTGCGACCACAAGCCCAACATCACCATGGACGACGGCTGCGACCTGGTGTTCACGCTGACGCGCGACCGGCCCGACGACGCCGCCAACGTCATCGGAAGCATGGAAGAGACCACCACCGGCGTCATCCGCCTGCGGGCGATGGAGGCCAAGGGCGAACTGAGGTTCCCCGTCATCGCCGTCAACGACGCCGACTGCAAACACTTCTTCGACAACCGATACGGAACCGGCCAATCGACGATGGACGGCGTCATCCGCGCCACCGACATGCTCATCGCCGGCAAAAAGGTCGTCGTGGCCGGGTACGGATGGTGCGGCCGAGGCACCGCCATGCGGGCCGACGGACTCGGCGGCACCGTCATCGTGACCGAGATCAACCCCCTCAAGGCCATCGAGGCCGCCATGGACGGCTTCCACGTCATGCCCATGGCCGACGCCGCACGCCTCGGAGACCTCTTCGTTACCGTCACCGGTAACAAGAACGTGATCCGGCCCGAGCATTTCGCGGTCATGAAAGACGGGGCCGTCGTCTGCAACTCCGGCCACTTCAACGTTGAGATCGACATCCCCCGCCTCGCCGCGATGGCCAAAGGCGTCCGCACCCAGGTCCGTAACTTCGTCGACGCCTACGACCTGCCCGACGGACGCACGATTTACCTGCTGGCCGAGGGACGGCTGGTCAACCTGGCGGCCGCCGAGGGCCACCCGGCCTCCGTCATGGACATGAGTTTCGCCGTCCAGGCCCTGACCGGCGAATGGGTCGTCAAGAACAAGGACACCCTCGAGACACGAGTCCACGACGTGCCTCACGAGGTCGACGAGTGGGTCGCCGCCCTCAAACTGCAGACCATGGGCATCGCGATCGACACCCTGACCGACGAGCAGGTCGAGTACCTGGCCTCCAGCGAATCCGGAACGTAGCGCGCGCCGCGCCGGGTGCCACCGGCGGCGGCTTGCCCGCCGGTGCCTGAAATGGATTCACCGGTGTGCGGCAGGTTTCCCGACCCGCCGCGCACGCAGCCCCACGGGGCCGCACACCAACACACACGCAACAGGACACCGAAGACGAGGGGGCGCCGAGCCCGATGGCACGTATCCGGCCGTTTCGCGCACTGCGTTACAACACGGAGAACCCGCTGGCCATCGCCATGATCACGGCACCGCCCTACGACTGCATCACGCCCGAGATGCGCGACGACCTCTACCGTCTGCACCCGCATAACGTGATCCGCCTCATCCTCGGGCGCGACGAACCCGGCGACAACGACTCGCTCAACAAGTACACCCGCGCCGCCGATCTCATGGACAAGTGGCAGAACACCAACATCCTCCGCCGCGACGCCGAACCCGCCCTCTACTTCTACCAGCAGGAGTTCCAGGTCGAGGGCCAGGCCTACTGCCGCGAAGGCATCCTCGCACGCGTCGGCATCGAAGAGTTCGGCACCGGCAAGGTCTTCCCCCACGAAGAGACCATGCCCGGACCACGCGAGGACCGCATGAAGATGATCCGCGCGACACGCGCCAACCTCTCGCCCATCTTCGCCGTCTACACCGACCCCAAGAACGTCATCCCCGACCTGTTCCACGAGGTCGTCCACTGCGAACCGCTCGTCCAGACCGTCGACGCCGACGGCGTCGTCCACCGCCTCTTCGCCTCGTCCGACACGGGCCTGGCGGAACACGTCGCCGGAGCCCTGGCCGACAAGGCCATCTTCATCGCCGACGGTCATCACCGCTACGAGACCGCCCTCGCCTACCGCCGCATGCTCATCGAGAAAGGCGTCGAGGTCGACCACGAGCACCCGGCCGACAGCGTCCTCATGCTCTGCGTCTCGATGCACCATCCCGGCCTGGCCGTCCTGCCGACCCACCGCGTCCTCCACGGCCTCGAGGGTCTTTCGACCGACCGGCTCCGCGAGGTGAGCGGCCGCCACTTCAACTGGACCGAACTCGACGGCGCCGAAGCCACCAGCCCGCGCCTCGCCGCCCACCTGGACGAGGCGCCCGAACATTCCTTCGGGCTCTGGACACGCGACACGTGCACGGCTTTCATCCTCACCCTCAAGGACCTCGCGGTCATGGACGAGTTGGCGGCCGACAAGTCCCAGGCCTGGAGAAAACTTGATGTGTCCATCCTCCAGCGCGTCCTCCTTCGCCACGACCTGCCCGAAGCCGTACCGGGCGCCGAGGAGTCGCTCCGCCTGACCTACGTCCACCTCGCCCAACAGGCCTTCGACGCCGTCCACGAAGACGGCGCCGACGCCGCGGCCGTCCTGCGGCCGCTGCCCGTCCGCAGCCTCGAAGACGTCGCCACCACCGGCGAACGCATGCCCGCCAAATCCACCTACTTCTACCCCAAGGCCCTCAGCGGCCTCGTGTTCAACCCGCTCGACTAGACCAGTTCACGGTTAAGTGTAGCGGATTCCCGCGCGGTGGCTCTCCTGAGCCACCGCGCGAAAGAACGTG
>CAZEBQ010000408.1:0-3826 GCA_964510295.1 uncultured Anaerolineales bacterium
CCGCCGCTCCCGCGGCGGGCTCGAAGCGGCGGGCTCGAAGCGGCGGGCTCGAAGCCCCGCAGGCCGCGGCGCGTCCCGGCCACGGTTGCTACAGCGCGCGCATGAAGGCTACCAGGGCCGCCTTTTCCTCGGCCGTCAAACGCAACTGCTGAATCAGGTTGAAGAACTCGACCGTGTCTTCGAGCGTCAGCAGCCGCCCGTCGTGCAGGTACGGCGGCGACTCCTTGATGCCGCGAAGCGGGAACGTCTTGATGGGCCCGTCGCTGGCGGCCATGCGGCCGTTGACCATCTGCGGCTTGTAGAAGCGCTCGGCCTTCAGGTTGTGCATCAGGTTGTCCGTGTAATAGGGCGGCGCGTGGCAGACGGCGCACTTGGCCTTGCCGAAGAAGACGGCCTGCCCTTTCAGTTCCTCCGGGGTGGCCTTTCCGGGATCGAGCCGCCCGTAGAGGTCCAGTTTGGGCGCCGGCGGGAAGTCGAGCAGCGCCTGGAACTCGGCCATGAAGTGGACCTGGCTGGCGCGCTCCAGCACGTTCACGCCCTTCTTGGTCGCGATGACGGGGTCGCCGTCGAAATAGGCGGCCCGCTGCTCGAACTCCGTGAAGTCCTCAATCGACTTCAGCGCGCGCTGCGACCCGAACAGCCGCTGGATGTTGACGCCCCGAAGCGGCGGCGTGTCGAGCCGGTGCCGGAAGGCCTGCGGGCGGATGTCGCCCACCAGGTGCGTCGCCCCGTTGGTGTGCCCGTTCACGTGACAGTCGAAGCAGGTGACGCCGAGGCTCGGCCGTTCACTTCGCCGGTCCTCGGTGGCGTTGAACTGCTGCTGCGGGAACGGCGTCACCAGGAGCCTCAGCCCTTCCAGTTGCTTCGGGTTCAGGATGCCGTTGAACAGTTCGTAGTAGTTGTCGGTTGTGACGACTTGGCCTTGTGAGACATCGCCGAGGTCCGTCCGCGTCGTCAGAAAGATGGCCGGCGGAAACTCGGCCAACACGTGGTCCGGCAGGTCGAAGTCGAGATCGAACCGGGCCAGGTCGCGGCCAGTCTGTTTCTTGATCTCGTCGATGTGGAACTTCGGAAACAGCATGCCGCCCTCGGGATGATTGGGATGCGGCAGCGGCAGAAGCCCCTTGGGCCAGAGCCCCTTGTCGCGGATCGCCTCCGGCGTCATGGCGGCCAGTTTCGCCCAGGTCAACCCCTTCGGGAGTTTGACACGCACGCCTTCCTGGACCGCCTTGCCGCGCGACATCGTCACGCCTCGGGCCGGACGGTCCGACAAGTCGTAGCGCTCCCGCAGCAGGGCCATCTGCCGCTTCATGACGGCGGCCTTGGCGGCCGTCATGCGCTCCATCGTGGTCCGGAAGCCTTCGGTGACTGCCACGGGGGAGTAACTCGTCTTTCCCCTGACCGCCTCCTGTGCGCACGCCGCCCCGATAGCCGCAAGCCCCGCGGCAAAGCCGAGCACCAACAGCCAACCTGTACGTCTCTTCAACATGGTCATGGGCCACCTCCTTTCGGCACCGTTCGGCCGACCCGCAAGTTCCCCCTCGACGCCAGTGCATTCCTTGACCCGATTCTAAGCGCGCCGTTTCGGCCGGGTCAAGGGGGGGACGAAAAAGTTCCGTGGGCCCCGGCGCTTAGTACTACTGCGCTACGTTCCGCGCGGCGGCCTTCCCAGGCCGCCGCGAACGCAGTTGATGCCTGTTCCTGGTGGCCTGGGAAGGCCACCAGGCGGACAAAAAGGCGGAGTAGCCTTGTAGGAGGAGGAGGCCTGCACCATCGAGGAGGCCGTTTTCAGCGACCAGATCGACGTTCTCGCCGCCCTCGCCATCGCCCACGACGCGGCCGAACAAGCCACGTAGGCCGGGGCGGCGACTGTCACCCCGAGCGAGCGCAGCGAGTCGAGGGGTCTCGCCGTTCGCCGTTTTGAACAGGCCTCGCGCGGTGGCCGACAAAGGCCCCGCGCGGTGGGTGTCCTCACCCACCGCGCGAGAAGCACGGTTTCGGGCCACGTCCTCGGCCATGTCGTGCGCGGCGGGTCGGGAGACCCGCCGCGCAAAGCGGGGCCTTTGCGTGTCGCCACGCGGGACGACGTGCCCCGCCGCTCCCGCGGCGGGCTCGAAGCGGCGGGCTCGAAGCGGCGGGCTCGAAACGGGGGCTCGAAGCGGCGGGCTCGAAACGGGGGCTCGAAACGGGGGCTCGAAGCGGCGGGCTCGAAGCGGCGTGCTCGAAGCGGCGGGCTCGAAGGGGCGGGCTCGAAGCGGCGGGGTCGGACGTCGCCATTTTTCGCCCTACGAGCCTTGACGGTTCCCGTCAAGCGGGGTATGCTTAGGGATTCTTAGCGTGGGGATGTTTTGCGCATGCGGCGAGAAATCGCGGTAACGGGCGCTCGGACGCACAACCTCAAGGGCATCGCCGTCACGGTGCCGCATCGGGCACTGACCGTGGTGACCGGCGTCTCGGGCAGCGGCAAGTCGAGCCTGGCGTTTGATACGCTCTACGCCGAAGGCCAGATGCGGTACGTCGAATCCTTGAGCGCCTACAGCCGCCAGTTTCTCGAACAGATGGAGCGGCCGGACGTCGATTCGATCACGGGTCTGCCGCCCGCCATCGCCCTGGAGCAGAAGAACACCGTCAAGAACGCGCGGTCGACGGTCGGCACCGCCACCGAGATCGCCGATTATCTGAGGCTGCTTTACGCCGCCGTCGGCGAGACGATCTGCCCGGCGTGCGGCGTGCGGGTCGTCAAGCACACGGTCGCTGGAGCGGTGGACGAGGTGCTGGGCCTGGCGCCGGGGTCGCGGGTGCTGGTCGTGGCGCCGCTGGAGCGCGGTGGGCGGCCGTGGGACAGTGTGCGACGGGAACTGGAGCGGCAAGGTTTTCGGCGCCTCTATCGCGACGGCCGCATCGTCGACGCTGCCGAGGTGGCCGACGCCGAGGCCCCGGCCGCGAGCGAGGTCGTCATCGACCGGCTCGTTCTGGCCGACCCGGTGGGCGCGAGCCGCTCGCGCGTGTCCGAATCGCTCGAGACGGCCTTCAAGGCAGGGCACGGGCGAGCCGTGGTTGTTGTGCTCTCCGAGCCCGCGACGGAAGTCGCGGGTCACGCTGCGGCGAACTCGGATGCGAAGCGCCTGGCGTTTGACATCCGGTTCAACTGCACGCAGTGCGGCCGGGAGTTCCCCGAGCCCGAAGCCGGGCTGTTCTCGTTCAACAGCGCGGTCGGCGCGTGCCCGACGTGCGAGGGCTTCGGGCGGGTCAGCGGTCTGGACCCGACCAAGATCATCGCCGACCCGCGCAAGAGCATCGACAACGGGGCCATCATCTGCTGGCAGACGCCGGCCTACAAGAACCTGCACCGCGAGTGCCGCCGGGTCTGCCGCGAGCGGGGCATCCGGACCGACGTGCCCTACGTCGACCTCTCCGACGCCGCCAAGCAGTACGTCTGGGAAGGCGACCCCGGCTGCGACGAGAACGACTGGCGCGGCATCCGCGGCTTCTTCGAGTGGCTCGAGACGAAGCGGTACAAGGTTCACGTCCGGGTGATGATCGCGCGCTACCGCGGCTATTACCCGTGTCCCGACTGCGAAGGCAAGCGGCTGCGCCCCGAGGCGCTGAACGTCTTCGTGGGCGGGGCCCGGATGAGCGACCTGGCCGTCATGCCCGTCACGGACCTGCGGACGTGGTTCGAGCGGCTGCACCTTGCCCCGGAAGATGAAGAGAAGGCCGAGGTCCTGCTGCGCGAGATCCGCAATCGCCTGGCGTACCTCGACGACGTGGGGCTCGATTACCTGACGCTCGACCGCCAGACGCGGACGCTCTCGGGCGGCGAGGC
>CAZEBQ010000409.1:0-3803 GCA_964510295.1 uncultured Anaerolineales bacterium
CGACCTTTCCGGGCGCATCGTGAGTTTGGGGAAACAGGGATGGCCATTGGTGACACACACTTTAATTCCTACAACGCTACTTCGCCTTTTTGTCCGCCTGGTGGCCTTCCCAGGCCACCAGGAACAGGGATAAACTGCGTTCGCGGCGGCCTGGGAAGGCCGCCGCGCGGAACGTAGCGTAGTAGTACTAGGGGGCGCGGGCAATAGGGTAGGGGCATGACCCGCATCGCACGAGTGGTGGCCGCAGGGGTGGCGCATCATATCACGCAGCGCGGCAACGGCGGCAGCGGACGTTCTTCGAGGAGGAGGATTACGAGACATATCTGCGCCTGATGGCCGCGCCGTGCGCCGAGCACCGCGTGACGATCTGGGCCTGGTGCCTGATGCCGAATCACGTCCACCTGATCGCGATTCCCAAGACGGCCGAGGGGCTGGCGCGGGCGAACGGCCGCGCTTAGGTTCAGCGAAGCGCTGCAGGACTACGACCGGGGCTGGATCCGCCGGGCGGGACGATCGTGCCTTTGACGACGGCCTTCTTCCGCTCCTGCGGGTCGAGAAGCATCAGGCGTTTGCCCGTGCCGAAGTTCTGGGTCCACGTCGAACGCCACATGCCGACGCCGATGGCCGTGCTGCGGCCGGCGGCCATGTTCTTGTGGTGGCCGGGGCTGTCGAACCACATGCGGAAGACGCCCTCGCCGCCCGCCCAGCCGCCCGCGATGTTCTCGCTGTAGGGGCGGTCGTAGCCGGCCTTCTTCATCCGCATCGTGTGCGTCCGGTTCTCCGGCGTCGGCGACGTGTGCGAGAAGTACCCGAGCGTAACCATCTCCTTGCTGTGGCGGCGGGCGCTCTGGAGCAGCCGCGCATCCACCTCCAGCGGCAGGATGCCCAGCATCTCGCGGTACGCGTTGACGGTGCGGACGTTCTTGGCCTCGCCGGCGCTCATCTTGCCGGTCAACGTGGCGTTGTAGGCTTCGATTCGGCGGCAGACATCGTCGAACCACAGGTGCCAGGCGGTGGTGCCCTTTTCGGGCGGCGGGCCCTGGCCGAACTCAGGGATGCAGCCGACCTGGTCGATGGACAGACCGAGGATCGCCTCGGCATCGGCCGCCAGCGTCTTCTCGTTGTCGGGGGCGAACCGCCGGTCCTCGCCGCCGAGTTCCTGCCACAGGGCGAGCAGACCCGCCCGGCGCTTCATCACCCGGTAGACGCCGCGGCGGACCTCGTTCACCTTGCCGAGCACCTCGAGCATCGGCTCCAGTTTCTCGTAGTACTCGTGGGCCAGTTGAATCGGTTTACCCTTTTCGAGTTTGGCGATGTTCGCCGCAGCCTCGGCCCGCGTTTGGGTCAGGTCCGCCTCGAGTTGCTTCACCTTCGACGGGTCCTTGACCAGCCGCTTGGCCTGACGGATGACGTTGCGGCCGCGGTCCAGCAACTGCGCCAGGACGTCGACCAGCCGGGGCTTGGCCGCCTCCCCGTACGCCTTGAGCGCCTCGATGCCCTTCTCGGAGGTGGCCAGGTCGGCCGAGAAGGCCTGCTTCGCGAGCGCACCGATCTCCTTCCGCTGCTGCGGCGTCAGCGATGCGGCCCCGAGCGGCGCGGCAAGAACGGCGCCGAGCACGATCAGGACCGTCACACGTCTCATCACGGCCTTCGGCATGCGCGGCTCCTCACTGCGGGTATCGGCGCGACAGGGCGCCTTGTCCATCGCCCCCTTTATACGCATCAGCAGCCGGTTTCAACAAGCTTCGCTCGTCGGGATTCTGCGGTCTCGGGGCTGGACCGGTAGGCCATGCTGCCGGACCGGGAGCACCTGCCGCGACAGTCCCGTCGAAAGCGCGGCGGGTCTCCGCACCCGCCGCGCGGGGCCCTCCCGGGGGCGAAAACGCAGCCTTGGGCGCGGTGGGTACGGAGACCCACCGCGCAATGCCCTGGTACACTCGAACGTAGACTGCTGTAGCGTGTCGGCAGCACAACGGCCTGGGAAATCCGTAAGGCGCAAGCCATTGCGCGCAACAGAGCGGCCAAGCAATCCTACTTCTCCACCGGCCGCAGCAGCCGGGCCTCGCCCGAGAGCATTCGAAGACGCACGCGGCGAAAGGCCACGGCCGACCCCCATGTGCCCAAACCCAGGCACCGGCGTACAGGGAGCTGCCAGGCCCCGGGCGGTGATAGCGCGGACTGGGGGCCTTGCCACTGGATCACCTGCTTGCCGTTGAGGCTTACATCGACCCGGGCGTTATTGCCCTGCGCGAGGACGCTGATTCGAACGGTGTACGGCCGGCCGTTCTCAAGCGCGCCCACCTCCACCTCGGTCGCATTGTCGGGTTTCCCATGGACGCATTCCAAGCGGGCTTTCTTGTACCAGGCGTTGAGACTGACCGCGACCTTGCCCGTTCCGACCGGAATCAGGATGGCGACGTTATCTTTGCCTTCCGTGCGAACGAGCACGACTTCGAGTTCGTAACTTCCCGTGACCGCCACGGGGATGACCGTTCGCTGGCCGTCTGTGCGACTGGTCACCGCTAACCCACCGCCCCGGCGCGTCCACTTGCCCTTGACGACATCCTTCTCCGGATCGACGAGCGGCAACAGGTCCATCCACTGGCCGGGTTTGATGATGCCGGACTCTGCGGGCTTGGCCGGCGTCGCAGGTTTTGCCGGCCGGCCGGCGGCGGCGAGTTCCGATTCCGCCTCTTTGACCTTCTCCAGCGCCACCTGGCCGCGCGTGCGGTTCAGGTCTTTGGGCGTGTGCAGCGTGAGGAAGCGCTCCAGGTACGCCTTGGCCCGGGCGTACATGGCGGCCTTGGCGTGCTTGGGCGCCTTCTCGACAAGGCCCCGGTACCACTCGCCGAGTTCCAGGCACGCGAACTCCGGCGCGGCTTCGACCGGCTTGGCGGCCGCCGGGACGTACTTCAGGAGGTCCTTGTCCTCGCAGCCGTCGAGGACCTTGCCGGCCTCGGCCGGGTCGTCGCATTCGATGACCAGCAGCCGCACGAGGCCCTCGCGGGCCGAGACGTTCTTCGGGTCACGCTCAAGGAGTGCCTTGACGTCCCGGACGCGGCGCTCGAGTTTCATCCGCCAGGCGAGTCGTGCGGCCCGCGATTCGATCTCGTCGGCCCGCGGGCTGCCCGTGGCGGCGGCGATCGTCTTGGCCTTGCGGTACAGGGCGGCCGCCTCGGCCAGGTCGCCGGCCTTCTCCTTGGCCTCGATGACCGGCAGGAGGGCGTTCAGGAGCAGTTCGCCGGCCACCCTCTTCTCATCGCCCTGCGCGGTCTGGTACTGCATCTCGCGGATCTCGAAGGTGCGTGCAGCACACGCGGCCGCCTTATCCGGGACCGTCCGGGCCAGCAGGTCCATCGCCGCCAGCGCGGTGCCGTACCCCGTCGGATGGCTGACGGCCAGATCACAGGCCTTCTCGCACAGCACCGTCAGGAACAGTGGCTGATCGGTGGCCTTCTTCGCGGCCGCCAGCAGACGGGCCGCCAGTTCCACGTCGTCGCGCGCGTCTCCCGTCTCACGGACGCGCTTCAGGTCCGTGCCGTAGAGCGCGTTGAAGGTTTCGGTCGCCTCATCGGTCCCGGCTGCGCGCAGCGGCATCGCCGAGACCGCGAGCGCGGCGCATAGAACGCGAATGAGACCTCTCGTGCGGGCCATCACAGACCTCCGATTCTGCTTCCGCAAACGCAACGGCCGCATCTACCTTCCCGCCGGCCGCAGCAGCCGCGCCTCGCCCGAGAGCATCCGCAGGCGGACGCTGCGCCACGTCACAGCCGAATTGGACGCGGCCAGCCCCAAGCAGCCGT
>CAZEBQ010000410.1:0-3792 GCA_964510295.1 uncultured Anaerolineales bacterium
AACAGGCATAAACTGCGTTCGCGGCGGCCTGGGAAGGCCGCCGCGCGGAACGGGTCTCCCGACCCGCCGCGCGGAACGGGTCTCTCGACCCGCCGCGCAAGCGCGGCGGCTAAATGGGCCCCTATCGGCCGGCGCGGAAGTTGCCCACGGCCTCGCTGGTTCGCAGATACCGATTGTAGATGCGCAGCCCGCCCAGGCGGCCGTGCAGGTTCAGCCCGAGCGAGACGTCGCGGTTGCCGTTGACGTCGCCGAGCGACGCCGGGAACCGCGTCCAGCCGCACGCGCGCGCCTCGCCACCGTCGCACAGCACGCCGTCCACGACCCACGTGATCATCTTCGGCCCGCCGTCCACCGTGATGACCACGTGGTGCCAGACGCCGGCCGTCAGGACACCCAGGTCGCAATCCGCCATCACGCGGCTCGCCCCGTCGCTCATCGACAGGCCAACCGTGCCCTTCGCCGTCGTCTCGATGGCCATGCCCTTGCCGCGCGCCGCACGCGTGTCCAGGATCGTCTGGCCGCCGGCCAGGTCGTCGAAGCGGACCCAGAACCCGACCGAAAACCCTCTGCCGGTTGACAGGTCGGGCAGCGCCGGCAGTTTGGCCGTCGCCCCGGGACCGCACTTGTTCCCGCGCAGGTCAAGCACCAGCCCCCCGGTTGCCGCGTACTTGTGCTCGAACTGAGACCACAGGCCGTGCACGGCCAACCGGTCGATTTCGTGAACGCGTGCCACCGTCTTCTGCGTCTCGGTGATGTAAAACCGGCCCTCCTCCTCCACAAAATCGGGGTACGAGATGCGGGTCTTCGGCTCCGGGTCGTACAGGACGATCTCGGGCTGCGACCAGTGGATGCGGCCGTCCTTCTCGATGCCGCCGGCGAGCCAGGCGGGGTTGCGGCCGTCGTAGTCCTTCCCGCCGTGGTTATGGTACCACAGGAGGAACCGGCCGTACGCGCTCCGCCAGATCTTGACGTTGGCACGGGGGTTCTTGATGGGTCGGCCGCCGGGCGCGTACGTCATGCGCTCCGGTTCAGTCCACGTGCGTCCGCCGTCGATGCTCCGCGAGGTGGCGGCGTAACCGGTCGTCGTGCGGAACACGCAGACGAGCCTGTGCGCGCTGAGCGCCGCAAGGACGTGTTCCTCCTGGACAGACCCGAATTCGGCCGACCGGATGCCCCGGCCGCCTTCGGGCAGAAGCCGCCAGGTCGGCCGCATCGACTCCCGCTGGAGATACAGATCGTCGGAGACGTACAGCCAGCCCTCACCCTTCTCGAGCATGTACTTTCCGAGACGGGTGAAACTGAACATGACACGTCTGCCGACGCTCACGGGCTTCGAGACGCCCCAGAACAGTTGGGCCTCGCCCTGCCAGTCGTTCGTCCGGTCGCAGGCGGCACGGGGCATCGGCAGCCGGAAACGTTCCTTCGACCAACTGCGTCCGCGGTCGTCGCTCGTCCGGTAACAGTACCACCCGAGCATGTCCGCCCGGATCGGCTCCCCGCGAAGCGTCCGGACCCGGTCGCCGTTGTAGGTGTAGAAAACGAAGATGCGGCCGTAGTAATTGACGTACGGGATGGCCCACGACGCCTCGGGGCCGTCGGCCGGTTCGATGTCCACGAGCGGCGTCCAGGTCTTGCCGCGGTCCTTGCTGGTGGTCGAGACGACGTGCTGGCCCTTCCGGCCTTCCACCCCCTTGCCCGTCGTGAGCGTGCAGAGCCACTCGCCGCCGCGCATGACGACGACGTACGGCTGGTCGGCGTAGCCCTCGGTCGGGATCTCGCGTCCGGTCCGGATGTTCCGCCAGTCGCGAACCGGCTCGGCCCCGAGGGCGGCGGCCGCCGCAACCAGCATCGCGACGGCAACGGCAATCGTCTGGCGTGCTCTCACGCGTTCCTCGTCCAACGCGCGGCTCAAGGGCCGCGGCTGACCTATTCCTGCAGCGTCGCGATGGCGTCAACGGCGGGTGGGACAAGCGGCGCCGTCCGGTCGCCGCATGTGCGGATCATCTCGCCTCCGGGCTCGCCGAACACCCCAATCGGCCAGGCGCCGATGCCGGCGCTGCGCAGGGCCTCAACCATCTCGGCCGCCCTCTCCGGCGGCGCCGCCACGACCAGCGCCCCGCTGCCGATGGCTTCAAGCGGGTCGATGCCCACCGCCTCGCACAGCACCCGCGTCTCGTCGCGGATCGGGATACCCTCGGGACACACCGCGATGCCGAGACCCGACGCCCGGGCCATCTCCCAGAGCCCCGTCACGACGCCGCCTTCGGTCACGTCGTGAAGGGCATGGGCGCCCTGCTCGCGGGCGATACGGGCATCGGTCACCACGTTGATACCGGGGTCGAACAGGAAGTTCCGGGCCCGCTGGAGCACCTCGGCGTCCACCGCGGCGGCCAGTTGGTCGGTGCGCTCGCGGGCGATGAGCGCCGTGGCCTCGATGGCGGCGCCCTTCGTCAGAACCACGACGTCGCCCGGCTTCGCGCCGGCGCTCGTGACGGGGTCCCGCCCTTCCAGGTCGCCGATCATGGTACCGCAGACGATGGGCCGGTCCAGACCCGCCGTGCGCTCCGTGTGGCCGCCCACCAGGAGCACGTCCATCGCCCGGCACGCCTCGGCCAGCCCGGCGAAGATGGCCTCGGCGGTCTCCGGGCCGGCATCGACCGGCAACAGGGCGGCGGCGACGAAGAACCGCGGGACGGCCCCGCACGCCGCCACGTCGTTCGCGTTCACCGTGACGGCGTACCAACCGATCGCGTCGGTGGCGAACGTGATGGGGTCGGTCGCGACGACCAGGTCGGTCTCGCCGAGGCGGACGACGGCGGCATCCAGGCCGATGGCCGGTCCCACCTTGACGTGCGGCGAAAGAGAAGAGGCGTACGCCTGGAGCAGCCGGGCCAGGTCCTCGGCGGGCCACTTGCCCGGCCCGGCGGGTCGCGGCGGCTTGGAGGATGGCGGGTCGGGCGTCATAAGTCGCCCAGCGTCTGACGGGCCAGGTCGGCATCGCTCACGCACACGACGAGGACGGCCTTGCCGTCGGCGCCGCCGGCTGTGCCATAGACGTAGCGCACGTTGATGCCGGCTTCGCCCAGCCGCATGGCCACGCCCTCCAGCGCGCCGGGCCGGTGGTCGAGTTCGAGGACCAGGACGTCCTGCCTGACGCAGGCGATGCCTGCCCCTCGCAGGGCGTTCTCGGCTGCCTCAGGATCGCTGACGAGGAGCCTGACGACCGAGAGGTCGGCGGCGTCGGCGATCGAAATTCCCCGGATATTGACACCGGCCTGGGCCAGGACGCGGCACAGGCGGCCCAACTGGCCCGGCACGTTCCCCATGGCGATACTGAGTTGCGTGGCTTTCTCCATCGCGAGGTCCCTCTCCTTGGGCGCACGGTTCAGCGGGAATGCGTCAACTGGCTCTTCTTCAGCGTGAACGTGTGGACGATCTTACCGTCGATGGTGCCGATGCGGTACGTGACCTCCGGGTCCTGCTTCGTGGTGTCGAACCCCAGGAGGCCGAAGCAGCACGTCTTGTTGTAGCCGTAGATGCACCCCTTCATGATGCCGTGGGTGTGGATGTTCGTGAGGCGGCTGCTCTCGAACTCGTAAAGGGCGTAACCGTCGGGCCGTTCGATCTTCCAGAGGTCGCTGCGGTGGCGGTCGGCCGAGATGAGAATGACGCCGCCGATCCGGTTCGCGGCCAGGAACGAGAAGATCTCCGCACGCTCCTCCTTGTACCCCTGCCACGGGTCCTTGGACCCCGGCTTCGCCCCGTAGGCCCACGGGACCGACGAGGCGAGGA
>CAZEBQ010000411.1:0-3779 GCA_964510295.1 uncultured Anaerolineales bacterium
AGCCCGTGTCGGCCACGGCTTCCTGCGGCAACTCCACTTCGCCCCCTTGCGCCCGAACGTCCAGCAAGGTCTCCACCGTCTCCGCCAGCGTCTCGTCCAGGCTCCTCGTGTCGCCCCGGTCCGCCGGCTGGAGCGTCACACCTACGATCACGCCCGTCTCCAGGTCCACCGCATGCTCGGCCTTGTGCGCCAGGTGCGTGCGGCCATCCTTCATCTTCGTGATCTTCGCGTCCGGGTCGTACGGATTGTGCCAGTCGTTGTTGCTCGCCTTGTTCTTTCGCTTCTTGTCGATCCTGGCCAAGTCCTCACGCGTCGGCGTCTCGATGCCGCTGGCCTGTGCGAGTCCTGTCAGGAACTCCTCGTAGCTCTCCTCCGTGTCGTTGCGGATGATCGACCGCATGGCCGCGTTGGCCTCCAGCGTTGTCGCGTCGATGCCGAGGGTCTTGCCCTTCAGCAGCTTGCTGTCGGCCAGGGTCGTCAGGACCCAGATGAAGATCTCCCGGTGGGTCTCGATGTCGATGCGGTTGCGAATGACCGACAGGCTGGAGTGGTCCGGCGTGCCCTCGGTCAGCGAGTAGCCCAGGAACGCCCGCAACCCCAGGCTGTCGGCGCAACGCCACGCGATGCCGCGCTCCGAGTCGAGGCCTTCGAAGTAGCCGATCAGCAGCATCCGGATATACACGCCCGGCGGGATGCTGGGCCGGCCCAGCGAGTCGTGGTAGAACGTCGCGCAGCGCTGCTCGACGAACTCGTCGAAGCCGCGCTTGGCCAGCAGTTCGTTGAGCTTGGTGTAGAACGGATGCCCCGGCCCCCGCGGCACGTCGCTTGCCGCGATCCAGAGTTCCTCCTGTCGCTTCCGCTTTCGTTTGCCCATCGCCATCGACGCGTCCTCCGTAACCTCTCGATGGCTCCAGTGTACCATGCCTGTCAAGTGAACTTTTTCAACGGGCTGTTAGAGGCTGTTTCAAATCCCCTCTCCCCTGGCGGGAGAGGGTAGGGTGAGGGGGGATAAGCGGGCTTATTCGGGGCTTGTCACCCTCACCCCATCCCTCTCCCATCAAGGGAGAGGGAGTTATGAAACAGCCTCTTAGCCTGCAGGGCCCCCGCGAGGACGTGCCTCGGCGCTACCATGTCGCCTCGTAGACGACCCGCCCCCCGACGAGCGTCCGGCGGACCCGCCCTTTGACCTCGCGGCCGGCGAACGGGCAGTTCCGCGCCTTCGATGCGAACCGTTCGGGGTCGATCGTCCACCGGGCCGCAGGGTCGATGACCGTGACGTCGGCCCGTGCGCCGACGGTCAGCGTGCCGGCGTCGATGCCGGCAACGCGCGCCGGTGCGGCCGTCATGCGCTCGATCAACTCGGCCCACGTCATGAGCGGCGTTTCGATGAGCGCCGTGGCGCAGACGCCGAGGGCCGATTCGAGGCCGATCATGCCGAACGCCGCTTCCGCCAGGCGGCGGGCCTTCGCCTCACGCGTGTGCGGGGCGTGGTCGGTCGCCAGGCAATCGATCGTGCCGTCGCGGACGGCGGCCAGCACGGCCTCGACATCGTGGCCCGTCCGAAGCGGCGGGTTGACCTTGAAGACGGTGTCGCGCCCGGCGAGCGCGTCCACCGTGAGCGTCAGGTGGTGTGGCGTGGCCTCGGCCGTGACGGGCGCCCCGTCGGCCTTGGCCCGTCGGATGACCTCGACGGCCCCTTCGGTCGAGACGTGCTGGATGTGGGCGCGGCAGCCGGTTCGCCGCGCGGTGTCGCAGGCCCGTGCGACGGCCAGGTCCTCGGCGTCGCGGGCAAGGCCGGGCAGCCCGAAGGCGGTCGCGAGGGGCGAATCGTGAAGGATGCCGCCCGCCGCCACCGCCGCGCTCTCGCAGTGGCAGAAGACCGGCATCCCGATCCGGGCGGCTTCCGACAGGACCTGCTCGAACACGGCGTCGTCGGCCACGTCGGCGCCGTCGTCGCTGAAGGCGCAGGCGCCGGCGTCGCGCATGGGCGTGAGGTCGGCCGGGGCGCGGCCGTCGCGTCCGCGGGTCATGCACCCGACGGGCAGGACGCGGGCCAGGTTCGCCTCGCGCCCCCGCCTCACGTACCATGCGACGGCGTCGGCGGAGTCGATGGGCGGCGTCGTGTTCGGCATGGCGCAGACGGTGGTGAACCCGCCCGCGACGGCGGCGGCCGCGCCGCTGGCCACCGTCTCGGCGAACGCGCCCGGGTTGGCCGAAAACGGCGCTTCACGCAGGTGCACGTGCAGGTCGATCAGCCCAGGGACGACGAGCAGGTCGGCGCAGTCGAGGACCGTGTCCGCCCGGCCGAGTGTGCCGACGTTGCCGATGGCGGCGATGCGGTCGTCTTCGATGAGCAGGTCGCCGGGCGCGTCGCGTCCGCAGGCGGGGTCGATGATGCGGCCGCCGGCGAGCAGTGTGCGGGTCATTGTGTGTCGCCTGTGTTGTGTGAAGCGCGGCGGGTGCCCGTTCGACGGGCTCAGGGCAGGCTCCGACCCGCCGCGCAAGGCGCGCCGTGCTAATCCTGCAACGCTACTTCACCTTTTTGTCCGCCTGGTGGCCTTCCCAGGCCACCAGGAACAGGCATAAACTGCGTTCGCGGCGGCCTGGGAAGGCCGCCGCGCGGAACGCGACCCGCCGCGCGGAACGGTACCCGCCGCGCAAGCGCGGCGGCTAACGGGCGTCGCGTTCGGCGTCGAGTGCGGCGATGCAGAGGCTGAGGGCGGCCATGCGGACGGCCACGCCGCACGTCGCCTGGTACAGGATGAGGCTTTGCGGCCCGTCGGCCACGTCGTTGACGAGTTCGATACCGCGGTTGATGGGCCCCGGATGCAGCACCAGCGTCCCGGGCCTCGCCTTCGCCAGCCGCGCGGGCGTCAACTGGTAGTCGCGGATGTAGTCGTCCACGTCGAAGGCCAGGTGCTCGTGCCGCTCGAACTGGACCCGGAGCATCATGATGACGTCGCATTCGGGCAGGACGGCGTCGAAATCGTCGGCGACCTCGACGTCAAGTTCCAGGTTCTCGGTGAACACCTCGGGTCCGACGAAGATGACGCGGTTGGCGAACTTCGACCATCCGAACAGGTTCGACCGGGCCACGCGGCTGTGCCGCACGTCGCCGACGAGGGCGAGCGTCAAACCCTCGAACTTGCCGGTCTTTCGGCGGATGGCGAGCATGTCGCCGAGCGCCTGGGTGGGGTGTTCGTGGGCGTCGTCGCCGGCGTTCAGGACCGAGCATTCGACGCAGTCGGCCACTCGCTGCGGCGCCCCGCGCTGCTGGTGCCGGATGACGATGGCGTCCAGACCCATCGCGTCGACGTTTCGGACCGTGTCGGCCAGCGTCTCCTTCTTCTTAAGGCTGCTGGTGGCGGCGTGGAACTGGTAGACGCGGGCCCCGAGCCGTTCGCCGGCGAACGTGAACGAGGTCCGCGTGCGGGTGGAGTCCTCGCAGAAGAGGTTCAGGATGGTCCGGCCTTCGAGCAGACGCGGTGCCGGTTGGCGGCCGGTGCAATACGGGAAGAACTCGTTGGCCGTATCGAGGACGGCGAGGATCTCGTCGGCCGTCAGGTCCTCCATACCCAGCAGATGCTTTCGCGTCCACCGGTCGGTCGCGAGTTTCGGCATGACGTGCCCCTGCAGGAAAGAGATCTGTGGTCACCGCTCCGGCGGCCGACTATAGGCCCGCCCGCCCGCCGCGGCAACCAAAAACGGGCGAGTGACGCCGACGGGGTGTGGCAACGATTTCTGGCACGATGCAACTTGGTCGGGGGCCTTGGTTGTCA
>CAZEBQ010000412.1:0-3762 GCA_964510295.1 uncultured Anaerolineales bacterium
TCGATGCACGTCGAACGTCTCGGCAGGAGGGGTAGCCGTGGCTGTGCGCTGCTGGATCCGCCCGCTCGTTCTCATTCTCGCCACGTTGTGGCCGTGCGCCGTCTCTGCCCGGTTGCACGATTACGAGGCCCTGTCGCACTGGACCGACCTCGCTGAACTCAAGGCAGGCATAACCGCCGGCATCGTAAGCACCTACGACCGAGACGGAGGAAACAACGACTTCAACTGGTACGAGTGGCCGGAAGGGTTTCAGGACAGCAAACTGCAGGAAGAAGCGAGCCTCGCGACCCGCATCGTCACGCTGACCGGGCCGGGCGTTCTCACGCGGTTCCAGATGCCGCACGCCGCCGCAGACGAGGCCTTCACGGTCAAGATGACCGTCGACGGCACCGTGCGGATCGACACGAACAGCGACGCGTTCCTCGACGGGTCGTACCTCGGCGGCCTGTACGGCGATGCCGGCGGCAAGAGCCCCCTCGTCAACACGCTTGTCGGCGGGCAGGTCAGTTACGAACCGATCGCGTTCCAGGACTCGTTGGTGATCGAGTCGAACAACTTCCGTTACGTGCAACCGACACCCTGGGCCAGGTGGCATCATTACTACCAGTACAACTACCGTCTGTTCCCGGCGGGGACCCTCGTCACGCCCTACGACGGCACTCTGACGGCGGCGCAGCAGGCGGCCCGCAACAACGTCGCCGCCATGCTGGACCAGGTCGGCTCGAACCCGGCCGGAGCGAGCGCAACCGCCACCGTCCTGGGCGCCACCGGACAGAGCATCCCGGCCGGCACCACCCTCACGCTGGCCGACCTGGCCGGCAGCGGACAGGTCCGAAGGTTGAACCTGCGCATGGCCGCCGCCACCGATGCCCAGTTGGACGGTCTCAGGCTGCAGGTCCGATACGACGACCAACCGGACCCTGCCATTGACGTCCCCGTCAGCCACTTCTTCGGCGCGGGGCACGACCGGGCGCCGTACCAGTCGCTGCCGTTGGGTACCGACAGCCCGGACGGCTTCTACTCGTACTGGCCCATGCCCTACCGCGAGCACCTGGTGGTGGAACTCACGAATACGACCGGCGCACCCATCGCGATCGACTCGGCAGCGGTCGAATATGAGTCGGGTTCCGTGGCCTCCGACCTGTGCTACCTGCATGCGGTCCACCGAGAGGAGACCACCAGCGCCGGCCAGGCCTGTTACCAGATGCTCGATGCGGCAGGCAACGGGCACTACGTCGGCAGCCTCTTGTACGTGGCGCGCGACGGCACCAACCGAAACATCCTTGAGGGCGACGACATCATCGTCGTGGACGGCAACCACGTGCTCTACGGGACCGGCCTCGAGGACGGATACAACGGGGGATACTACTTCAACCACGTGGTCGACCAGAGTGACGACGGAGACGTGCCGAACCCCGAATCGGGGACCGGGCCGTTCAGCGGTCTCCTCCACATGGACGACGAGGATTTCGGCGACACCTCGTTCCGCTCCGATCAGTACCGCTGGCTCATCCCGGACTACGTGCCGTTCACCGAAAGCGTCAACGCCACCGTCGAGAACTTCAACAGGCACGCAGACGTCTCGTTCGGCTCGACGGCGTTCTACTACCTCCTGCCTGAACCGGCGACCCTCACCTGGACGGGTACAGCCGGCCACGCGTGGGATATCAGCCAGACGGCCAACTGGTCGCAGGGCGGCGCGCCGCACCGATACTGGAACGGCGACCACGTTGTCTTCGACGACACGGCCGCCGGCTCGCCCGTGATCGGCATCGCCGACACGGTCACCCCCGGCTCCGTCCTCGTCAACAACGATGCGGTCAGCGTCGAGTTGACGGGCCCCGGCTCTATCGCCGGGTCGTGCGGACTGACCAAGAACGGCAGCGGCACGCTGACCGTCGCGACGACCAATGCCTACGCCGGCGGCACGCGGATCAACGCCGGGTCGCTGGTCGTCGCGGCCGAGGGCGCCCTGGGCACCGGCGACGTCGAACTCGGCAACACGACGGGCTCAAGCGATGCCGGCCTCCTCATCGCCGGGGCGATGACGGTCGATTGCAACGTCACCGTCCGCGACGACGGCAGCGGGACGTCCACCCGCACCCTTGGCGGCGCCAATCCCTCCGGCACGGCCGTTTTTGCCGGCCGGATCACGCTCCAGAGGGACCTCATCCTCACAGCGGCCACCGGGGGAGCCGTCCGATGGGAGGGCGTGCTCGACAACGCCGCAGGCAACACGCTCACCAAGGTCGGCGACGGCGCCGCCATCCTCGATGCGGTCCAGGTCCATGGCCCCGGCGCCCTGCTGGTGGTGGACGCCGGCACGGTGTACCTGAACACCGACGCCGGTAGTGACACCGCCGCCCACCTCTCCATCTCGGTGACCGGCGCCGAACTCTGCTTCGGATTCAACCAGTACCTGGACACCCTCACCATCGCCAACGACGGCCTGGTCCGCCTGACCGGGGCCCACACCGTGGTGCTCAAGCATCTCGTGATGGGCGGGGTCGACCTCGGGGCCGCGACGCTGACGCCCGAACCGGCCACGCTCTGGCTGTTGGGGGCCGGGGCGTTCGTCGTGATGCGTCGCCGGCGCCGGCGGTAAAAGACTCCTTTGTCCCCTCAGGTTCAACCGATAGAATCAGTGCAGCACCGGCCCGCGGCGCCCTCCCGGGGGTACCGCGCAGGGGGTTCCCCTCACAGAACCACGGGGACAGGGCGGATGGCACACTACCTGGTCACCGGCGGCGCCGGGTTCCTCGGCATCAACCTCGTGCGGGGGCTGCTTGCGCGGGGACACGAGGTCACGTCGCTCGACCTCGCCGAGTTCGACTACCCCGACTGCCGCGACCGCGTGCGCGCCGTGACGGGAGACATCCGCGACCCGGCGGCGGTCAAGGAGGCGGCGGAGGGCGCTCAGATCGTCGTCCACTGTGCCGCCGCCCTGCCCCTGTACAAGCGGGACGACATCTTCACGACCGACATCGACGGCACGCGGAACGTGCTGGAGGCGGCGCGCCAGGCGGGCGCCCGGCGTGTGATTCACATCTCCTCGACCGCCGTCTACGGCATCCCCGATCACCACCCCATCTACGAGGACGACCCGCTCGAAGGCGTGGGCCCTTACGGCGAGGCCAAGGTCCGCGCCGAACAGGTGGCCCTGGAGTTCCGCGACGCCGGTCTGTGCCTGCCGATTCTGCGGCCGAAGTCGTTCGTCGGGCCGGAACGGCTCGGCGTGTTCGCCCTGCTCTACGACTGGGCCAAGGACGGCAAAAACTTCCCCATCATCGGCACCGGCGACAACCGGTACCAACTGCTCGACGTCGAAGACCTCTGCGACGCCATCTACCTGGCGGCAACGCTCGATGAGACGACCGTCAACGACACGTTCAACATCGGCGCCAAGGTGTTCCGGACGTTCCGGGAGGATCTCCAGGCGGTGCTCGACTGCGCCGGTTTCGGGAAGCGCATTATCCCTCTGCCGGCGGGGCCGGTCATCGCGGCGCTCAAGGTGCTGGAGTTCCTCGGCCTTTCGCCCCTGTACAAGTGGGTGTACGAGACGGCCGCCAAGGACTCCTTCGTCTCCATCGAGAAGGCCGAGGCGACCCTGGGCTTCGCGCCCCGGCACTCGAACCGCGATGCGCTGATCCGCAACTACCGGTGGTACCTCGACCATCTGGAGACGTTCGCCCACACGAGCGGCATCTCGCACCGCGTCCCCTGGAAACAGGGGATCCTGCGCGTGGGCAAGTGGTTCTTCTA
>CAZEBQ010000413.1:0-3761 GCA_964510295.1 uncultured Anaerolineales bacterium
TCGTACTGCAGAATGACCTCTTCACCGACCCGCCATGTTTTCTTCTCCGCCCACAGGCGAATCTGCACGCCCTCGACCGCCGGGCCCCAGGCCGTCTTTTCCGCCTCAGCCGCCGGTTTGGCGGGCACGATCTCGATCTCGACCGGATTGCTGACGGCACGGACGGGCGGGCCCGCGTTTCGCTTGGTCGCACGCGCGGTGAAGGCGACACGGACCGTGTGGCGGCCGGGGGTGAACTCCAGGGGTTTGTCCCCGTCCTTGCTTCGCCAGAGGTTTCCCGTGAACCGACGCCCATGGTTATCGTGCTGACCCCCCGGCGCGAGCGGGATCGGAGCGATCGTGGTGCGGACCGGGGTTGTGCAGTGGTACCACGCCCCGTCGAGTTCGATCTCCCAACTCATCGGGTCCGTGTCGGTTTTCAGGTGGCGTGTACCTTTGTTGCGCAGATCCACTCTGAAGATCGGGGTCTGGCCCGTGCGCCACACGCGCTTTTGGGGCCGGAGCCGACACGCGACGCCCTCGACTGCGTTGCCCCAGAATCGCGGCATCACGAAGTCCACGTCGGTCCGGCCGTCCTTGACGCCGCGCTTCGGGTCGGGATGCGGCCCGGTCATCGAGATTCCCACGTACGAGGCCTCGGGGTACGGTGACCGCACCGTGTACCGCCCGTCGGGTCCGACGGTCGCGAAGTTGCCGAACTCGGCGGTGCCGTCGGGGGACTTCCAGGTGGCCATGACCTGGGCCCCGGCGGCGGGCGCGCCGTCCTCGTACACGACCTTGCCGGAGAAACCGAACTTCGCCTCCAGGCTGAGATCCTGGACGAGCGTCCTGTCTGCCCGGATTTGCACCTTGTGGATGTTCACAATCGGCTGGCCCTCGGCAGGCGGATTCGCGTTCAGTTGGTACTGGCCGGCCGGCACGTTGACGAAGTCGTATTGGCCCTTTTCGTCGCAGCGCTCGCGGAAGCGCCCGCCGCCCGGCGCACTCAGGCCGACCTCGTAGCCCGCGGCGGGTTGGCCGGCAGGGCCGATGACCTTCCCGCACAGCGTCACTCGCGGCTGACGCAGGAATGGGAGACGAGCCGTCTTTTCGTCCCACTCCTTGCCGAGCGCGCCGGTTGCGGGAACGGT
This sequence comes from uncultured Anaerolineales bacterium, assembly GCA_964510295.1. GTDB lineage: Bacteria > Planctomycetota > Phycisphaerae > FEN-1346 > FEN-1346 > JAUVZF01. The sequence goes on from CAZEBQ010000413.1 coordinate 1,131, forward strand.
GACCTCGGCCGAAGTGTATCTCCCGACCCTGGCCTGGACCCTGCACCCCTTCCCCGGCGTGATTTCCAGCCCGTAGTTCGAAAGGTCGATGAAGCGCACATCCCGCCGGCCCGGTTGAAGGGGCCCGACCGGCCCGGTCCACGCCATGCCTTTGGCGAGCGGTCGCTCTACGCCATCCACGAGGAGCGCCGGGAAGGCGGCGGCCATGTTCGTAAACTCCGGGTCCACCTTCTCGCGGCCCGTGGCCACAAGGCCCACGTACCGAAGGCTCCCCTCTGAGGCGAGCGGCAGCGGAACCAGTTCGAGGGCAGGCTGCTTTGTCGCGTCCAAGGCCGAGTCGATGCGAAGCCTGACCACGTTCGATAGGCGCGCCTGGCCGACGCACAGGGCCACGAGGTAATCCCCGTCGGGCAGGCCGCCGATGCGGCGTCGGTCCGACTCGCCGGGCTCGCCGTTCTGTCGGAAGTAGCCCCCGTACGGTATCCGCGCGACCCGCGTCGGATGCCTCTCGCTGCGAATCTCGAAGTCGCACGCGGGAAGAGACGCGGGCCTGTACAAGGGGGGCGCAGCAGGCGGGACCGTTATTCGAAGAAAGTGGCGATACTCCCGGATCGAACGGATCGGGCTCTTCGCCAGCAGCGCGACGCGGACGGCCGTTCCTTGTGTCGGGTTTTTCGCCGCCGCTGCCGGGACGCCGGGCGAATCGGTCTCCGCGACGGCTTCGCCGGGCACCTCCGCCTTCGCCGCACCGATGTTGCAGCCGACCATCAGGCCGGCGATGCCGGCGGCAAAGACGCCGGCGAGCGCCACGGCGGTCAGGTTCATCCGGGTCATCGTATTCCGCTCCTTCGTGAGCAGGTTCCGGACTCTCGCTTCCAGCCCGCGCCGGGGGTGCTGCACGAGGCCGATGGCTGCCGTCAGGCGACGACACGCCGCCGTCCGAGCGGCCACGTCCACCAGGAAACGGGCGAAGCGCACACCGTCCCCATGTGCCCGGACCACGTAGTTGTCGCAGACTTCCTCGCGGGCCTCCGACAGGCGGCCGCTCAGGATCCGCACCAGCGGGTTCCACCAAAACATCGCAAGTGCCAGCCGCTGCAACAGGCCCACCCAATGGTCCCGGTGGGCGATGTGGGCCGCTTCATGTAGGACGATGGCTTGAAGGTCAATTTCCTCCAGCGCGCCGACCATTGCCTCCGGCAACACGATCAGCGGCCGCACGAGCCCTATCGAGAGCGGAGCGGGCACCGAAGCCGACAGCCGGACCTCGACCGGGCGCGACACGCCCAGCACACCCGCCGCCCACGCCGCCGCCCGGGCAAGACGACCGTCGGCCGTCGGCTTGAGCGTGCCCCGGAGTCGCCACACGAGCACCAGTCCCCGACCCATCATGGCGAGGCCGATGACCGTTCCCGCCGTCCATACCACGACAGCCCCAGCCACCAGGAGCCTTGACCACGGAATCGGGGCCGGGGCCTTGGGTGGCCCGAGCGGCGCCACCTCAGCAGGCACCGGCTCGACCGGCGTTTCGGGTGCGGCGGGCGCGGGACTCTCAACTACGAGTGCAACTGGCTGAGGTTCGGCCCCCCATACCATCGGACCCGCCTGTTCCTCGGCAGCCGCAACCGGCACACGCAAAGGGCAGATATCCACGGCGCTGCCTATCCAGACGGCGCCCGGGGCACCGAGCGCCATCAACAGCGCGGCCAGCAGGAGCCCGTAGCGGACAGGCGCCGGACGCGACCGAAGCAGTCGCGTGGCCGCCACACCCAGCGCGCAGGCCAGCGTCACCGCGACCGCCACGTTCACCAGGTACAGGCCCACGTCGATCGTCAGCGCATCAAGCAGGTTCATCGCGTGTTTTCCTCCTGCGCCTCGGCGAGGGCGTCGCGCAGGCGCTTGAGTTCCTTTGGACCGATGCGATTGGTGCCGAGAAGGCTCATAACCAGTTCGGCGGCCGACCCGCCGAAGAACTCGTCGACGAACCGGGCGGCCAGCCGGCCCGTGGCCCGTTCACGGGATCGAGACGCGAAGTACCGGTGGCTGCGACCGTCCTTCTTGCGGACCAGCCACCCGCGCTGCTCGAGCCGGCGAACCAGCGTCAGCACCGTCGTCCGGGCCACGTGCCGGTTGCGGGAAACGTGCTCCCGAATTCCTGCGACGGTGACGCCCCCGCGTCCACCTGCCCAGACGGCCTCCATGATCTCCAACTGGGCGCCGGTCAACGTTCCTTCCGGCTTGGCCATTGTGACGGCTCCTTGCTCGGGTCCGTGGCGATTGACTACAGGCGTCGTCTAAGTTAGACTACGCCCGTAGTCAAAAAGTTTCAAGAAAAACCCTGGCTTCTTTCCAGCGCGCCAAATGGGCCACCAAACACGGGGTGTTTGACCGGTGGCAGTAGGAATCCAGCGGGGTGGGTGTGCTGCAGGTTCGCCGGCGGACGAGGCACAAGTCAGACGCGTTTCCGGCGGCCGCGACCGCGGACGGCCCGGCTACGGGCCGCAGGTGGAATGAAGATCTGCTTGTTTCGTGCGGATCAGTGCATCGACACCTTTACTCCGCAGGCCCGGACGAAGGCGCCATAGATTGCCTTGCGATGTTTGGCATCCGTGATCCTCTCGGGATGCCATT
>CAZEBQ010000414.1:0-3730 GCA_964510295.1 uncultured Anaerolineales bacterium
TGGTGGCCTGGGAAGGCCACCAGGCGGACAAAAAGGCGAAGTAGCGTTGTAGGACCATGTGCCGGGTTGAGCGAACTGGGCCAAACGCTCCGCGCGGCGGGTGTGCTCAGCCACCGCGACGGCAGTCTGGGGCGTTTACTCGTCCATTTCGATGACCGAGATGGTGTGGGGTTTGTCGTACTCGTTGCCGGCCATCGCCAGGTCGATATTGGAAACGTAGATTTTATTGCCTCGCAGGCACACCTCCGACGGCCGGTCGAGCAGGCCGCCCGCCCCGTCGGTGTTGTCGTTCCTGGCGATGGTGGTGACCTTGCCGGTCTTGCCGTCAACCTTGTGGACGGCGTTGCCGAGGAAGTCGGCAACGTAGACGTCGCCGGTCTTCCGGTCAACCTTCATGCCGTCGCAGGACTTCATGCCGTCGCCTTCTGCGAGGACCTCTTGAGAGGCGACCTTGCCGCCTGAGTCGAAGGTGATCTTGATGATCTGTGCGTCGCCGAAGTTGCAGACGAACAGGTTGCCTTGGGCGTCGAATCCCATGCCGTTTGCCCCGACGGCCCACTGCTCGTTCTTGGTCTGGATCGTCGCGATAAGGTGCTTGTCCTTGCCGCCGGGTTCCAGCGCGATGGGCTTCTCGGCGCTGAGTTCCGACATTTTGAACCGATACACGCCGCTGGTCAGCGGCTTGGCCTTCGGGTCAAGTTTGGTCTCCGTCACGTAGACGCTGTCGCCGTGGCAGGAAACGGCGTTCGACATGATGAAGCCCGTGACGAGGACTTCGCACGTCTCGGCCTTTCCGTCTTTCATGACGACCCGCACCAGGCGCGACTTGTATTCCTCGGTGCTGAAGGCCTGGTTGTCGGCGATATAGAGGTTGCCGTCGGGCCCGATGTCCACGCCGAGCGCCCCCGCCTTGCCCGTGTCGGGATGGACGGGCAGGTCGATGATCTCGGTGATCTGGTCGTTCTTGTCGATCCGCAGCATCTTGGCGGGGTACGTGTCGTCGCCGGCGTTCGGGCACGACAGGATGATGTCGCCCGTCTTGGTGTCGAGCACCATGCCGTCGGGCGTGTTGTATTTCTCGGGCAGTTCGATGGCGAGTTTGGGCTGCTTCAGAGGCGGCTGTGCGGATGGCGGCTCGGCGCAGCCGGTCAGCACGAAGGCGGCGGCGAGGGCAACCGCCGCTGCCCCGGCAAGACGTGCGGCGGCGTGATGGCTCGGTCGTTGCATCGCAGGCTCCTTTGCTCGAAGAGGACACATCACGGCGGCCCGCGCCGATGACGGTGCGCCGCCCGGGCGGATTCCAGGCGGGAATTGAAACACAAAGCGTGCGGCCGTTGCAACGGTTATCTCGCGGGTCCGGCGCGCCGGTCGGGCCCATCGTACGGTTGCATTGAGCGTCGGATTTGGGTAGGGTTAAGCCCCCCGGGCGCGGTTGTGGTCCGGGGGAGGACGTTTGATCGGCAACGCGTGTTCCAGAGCAAAAGGAGAGACCGATGAGAAGGCACACCGCATGGAAGCAGTCGGCCGTCGTGTTGATGCTTGCCGCCCTGGTGGCCCTCGGCGGATGCGAGGCCGCCGACACAGGCCCCGCCGGGGCCAAACCCACCCTGTTCCTCTCGCTGCCCGATGAGTGCAACACGCCCGACGGCATGACCCTCGACACCAAGACCGGCGACATCATCCTGTCGTGTCCCAACTTCAACGACACCAAGTTCCCCGGCATCCTCGTGAAGATCGACCCCCGGAACAAGATGACGCCCTACTTCAACATGCCCGTGCATCCCGAGACCCAGAAGGCCGGCCCCATGGGCCTCGACTTCGGCCCCGACGGCAACCTCTACGTGGCCGACAACCAGTACTTCAACGACAAGGACCACAAGTCGCGGCTCATCCGCGTCAACATCAAGGACTCTAAGCCCGTGGATGCCGACGTGGTTGTCGAGGGGTTCAAACTCTCGAACGCCGTCATCTGGAAGGGCAACAACGTGTACGTCAGCGACACGTTCTTCGACCTGGAAGACAAGCCCGGCGCCAGCGGCATCTATTGCATCAGTCTCGACGAGATGAACGCCGGCTGCGTCAAACTGAACCCCAAGGGCACCGCCGACCCGCACCTGATCGCCACCTTCATCACCGTTCCCAACCACCGCAACGACCTGGGCGGGGCCGATGGCCTGACCTTCGATTCCAAGGGCAACCTCTACACGGGCAACTTCGGCGACGGCGTCCTCTCGAAGATCACCTTTGACTCGGACGGCAAGGTGACCTCGAACGAGGTCATCGTCAAGGACAAGGCGATGCCCTGCGTGGACGGCATCTTCTGCGATCTGGAGACCGACGAGATTTACATCACCGACTCCGAGAACAACGCCATCCACGTCCTCTCGCCCGACGGGGCGCTCTCGACCCTCTGGGAGAACGACGACACGGATGGCTCCGACGGTCTGCTGGACCAGCCCTGCGAGGCGCTGAAGCGCGGCAAGGAACTCATCATCGTCTGCTTCGACATGTCGTTCCCCGGCCTGAAGAACTCCGCGTACGACGAGCACCACACGCTCTCGGTCATCCAGTTGGACAAGTAGAAGAGGGCACGCTGCAACGGCGGGGGTGGCATGGCCACGCTTGGGGTGGCATGGCTACGCTTGCGTGGCCATGTGTCTAAGTCTCGCGACGAGCGTTCGCGGTCGCCGCGGCGACGTACGTGTTTGGCGTGGCGCTTCAGTCTGTCACCCTGAGCGAAGCGAAGGGTCTCGCCGTGCAAAGAACGAAACGGCAACGACCACGGCGAGATTCTTCGGGTCGCCCAGGCGACCCTCAGAATGACAGCGCTGAACCCGCACGCGGCGACCGGGCGGAAGATGGCTTGGCGGCAGGAGTCTGTAATGGGCTTTGAGGACAAGGTTGCTCTCGTGACGGGCGCCGCCGGCGCCATCGGCAAAGGCATCGCCGCCGACCTGTGTGCATGCGGCGCCAAGGTGTTCATCACCGACCTGCACCAGGACGGCGTGGATGCCGCGGTCGCCGACATCACGGACGCAGGCGGAACCTGCCAGGGTCTGGCGGGCGACGTGGTCGATGAGGCACAGGTCGTCGCCGTGGTCGCCGCCGCCAGGGAGGCCTTCGGCGCCAGGCTCGACATCCTCGTCAACGTCGCCGGCATCGTGGCGCAGGGCAAGGTCGAGGACCTGACGGTCGAGGAGTGGGACCGGGTGTTCGCCGTCAACTGCCGAGGCACGTTCCTCTTTATCAAGCACGTGGTTCCGCTGATGAAGGCGGGCGGCTACGGCAAGATCGTCAACTTCTCGTCGAAGTCCGGCAAGACCGGCTCGGCGCTGATGTGCCACTACTCCGGCGCCAAGGCCGCCGTCATGGGCATGACCCAGGCCCTGGCCTACGAACTGGCCGGCGACGGCATCACCGTCAACTGCCTGTGCCCCGGCATCACCGAGAGCACCGGCGTCTGGGACAACGTCTCGGCCGGCTACATCAAGAACTTGCGGATGCCCCGCGATGAGGTCGTCAAGAAGTTCACGGCGAAGGTGCCGCTTGGCCGCCTGGCCGGCATCGCGGACGTCGTGGCCGTCACACGGTTCCTCGCCTCCGAGGGGGCCGACTACATGACCGGCCAGGCCATCAACGTGACCGGCGGCCGGGAGATGCACTGAGCGGGGTCAGGTAAGTCTTTTGCTGTGGCGAGAACGGCACCCGCTCGCTTACGCTCGCGGCTAGT
>CAZEBQ010000415.1:0-3708 GCA_964510295.1 uncultured Anaerolineales bacterium
CGTCGGCGCCTCGGCGAGGCACGCTTTGGCAAGCCACCGCGCGGCAGCCAGGATTGGCCGCCGCGCTACCACTTGCGCGAGGACCAACCTGGCCACGCAAGCGTGGCCATGCCACCCGCCACTTGCGGGAGGTCCAACATGGCCATGCAAGCGTGGCCATGCCACCCGCGAAGCGTGGCCATGCCACCCGGCCTCCCTACCGTTCGGCCAACTGCTCGACGAAGGCTTCGATGTTGGTCCGGGTCTGTTCCTCGGAATACAGGCGCAGGTCGTTCAGGTCGCCGTTGACCACGAGGTACGGCTTGCCCAGTTTCTGGTGAAGGCGCTGTGGCATCTGGTACCGGCTGTTGGAGTTGCTGGGGCAGGTCTTGGCGTCGTGGTACAGGATGCCGTCGATCTTGAATTTCTCGACCATCCGGTCTATGTATTGCTCTTTGCGGTCGTCGCTGCGGCAGATGAAGATGCTGGAGTAGGCGCGGGCCATGCTGCGGAACGGATCGTCCGGGTCGAGGTCCTCGAAGATCCAACTGTTGCAATAAGTCGAGGCGACGACGCAGGCTTTCAGGCCGAGGAACTGCTGCGACAGGCTCCTGAGTTTACCCCAGATGGGCATTCCCTCCCAGTAGATACGGAAGCGTTCGCCCTCGACGGCGGCCAAGCCGCCGGCCACGCGCGCCTCCAGTTCCGCCAGCAGCACCTCGTAGTAATCGATCGCGTCCTGATGGCCGCGCAGCACCACCGCCGGGCCCATCTGGATGCTCCCGTCGAAGAACGTGACGGGCGACGGCACGTTGGCGGCGGTATCGAGCACGGCCTTCCACAGGACGGTGCACCGGCGCGAGAGGTCGATAGTCTGCCTCAAGCGGTCGGGGTCGAGTTTGACGCCGGCCACCGCTTCGAGCGGTTCGACAAGGGCCTCGGTCTGGCGGGCCACGTCGTCGAGGATGGAATCGTCCAGGTCGCCGATGGCGCGGGGCGTGTGGATGCCGACGCAGGGCACGTCCCACTCGCGGGCGTAGAACTGGAACCAGTCCTTGACGTCGCGGCACTGGTTCGTGTTGAAGACGAGGACGTCGGCCTTGGGCGGTCCGGTCATGTTCATCTTCTGGAATGGGCTCTCGCCCTTCAGGTACGATCCCACGTCGCTGGTCAGGTACGAGCAGATATCGGGCGAGAAGCCCCGGGCGTTGGCCAGGGGGATGAGGTCGGTGGCCATGCGGGTTGCGCCGAGCATGGCGCCGTGATTCTCGGGGAAATGGACGTTGAATCCGAGCGCGCGGAGCAGTTCGGCCGGGCCCACGCTGGTGCACCAGGCCGTTTTCCTGCCTTCCTCCGGCCCCTTCACAAACTCCATGAAGTACTTGCCCATGACCGCTTTCATCTTCGCCGTGGCCTGGAACTCTTTTCGTTCGGCAGTCTCCGGCATCATCCGGCTCCTTCCATCTCTCGCAAAAGGCCCGGCGGTAAGAAGCGCTCAGCGCATTGCACTGCCAGGTTCTCAAGGTCCGCACGGACCGTCGACAGCCCGACATCCCGGGCATATTTCATGACGCCGCCCCGGAAACCCGGGAACCCCATCCCCAGGACGGTGGCGGCGTCGAGGTCCGATTCCCGCTGGGCGATCCCCTCGGCCAGCACGTGAAACGCCTCGCCGACCATCCGAAGGACCAGCCGCCGGGTCATCTCGTCGGCACCGACCTCGCGCGGGGTGCGGCCGGTTTCCTGCTGCACCTCGGCGATGATCCGGGCGGTTGCCTCGCTCGGGTGCGGCGTGCGGTCGCCTTGCTCGTACCGGTAGACGCCGGACCCGCTCTTCTGGCCCAGGTGCCCGCCGTCCACCAGGCGGACGGCCACCTGCGACAGCGGCCCGTGACGCGGAAAGGCGTCGCTCAAGACGCGGTCGGTCAGCACGAGGATATCGAGCCCCGCCATGTCGATCAGCGTAAGCGGTCCCATGGGGAATCCGAACGCGACCATGGCGGCGTCGATCGCCCGCGGGTCGGCCCCTTCCTCCAGCAGCCAGAACGCCTCCTTCAGATACGGGATAAACAGGCGGTTGACGAGGAACCCTTCGCGGTTCCTGACGACGACCGGCGTCTTGCGGAGACGTTTGGCGAAGGCCAGCGCGGTGGCGAGGACGGCGCCCGGCGTGGCGTCGCGCCGGATGACCTCCACGAGCGGCATACGGTGCGCCGGGTTGAAGAAGTGCATGCCCACCAACCGCTCCGGCCGCTGCATACCCTCGGCCAGGACGTCGAGTGAGATCGTCGAGGTGTTCGACGCGACGATGGTATCAGCGGCGCACGCCGCCTCGATTCTGCGGATGACGGCGCGCTTGACGGCCACGTCCTCGAACACGGCCTCAATCACCAGGTCGGCGTCGGCTATCTCGGGCCAGTCGGCCGCGGTGGCGAGCAGGCCGAGCATGTCCTCGGCGCGGTTGGCGGCGAGTTTGCCCTGGTCCACGCGTTTCTGAACGGCGGCCCGGATTCGCCCGGTCCCCTTCTCGACGGCCGCGGTGTCCTCGTCGAGGACCACGACCGGGACACCGGCGATGATGAGGGCGTGGGCGATGCCGGTGCCCATGGAACCCATGCCGATGACGGCGGCCTTCGCGACAGGTGCGGCCGGCGTGTCGGCGAGGTCGGGGATCCTGGCGGTCTCGCGCGTCGCAAAGAACAGGTAGATCTTGTTCCGGGCGGCGCGAGAGTCCATGCAGGCGGCAAAGCCGGTCTGCTCCTTCCGGAGGCCGGCCTCGAACGATTCCTCCAGGCCCGTCCGGACGGCGTCGAGGATTACCTTCGGGGCGATGTTCTCCGGCCGCATGCCGGCCAGACGATGCTCCGCCTCCTCGAACGCAGCGCGGTTGGCGGCCACATCCTGCACCTTCTCACCCAGGCGGCCGGTCCGTCGCGGTTCGGGACCGGAGTCGAGGATGGCGCGGGCGCGAGCGAGGAGTTCGTCGGCATCACACACCGCATCGACCAGGCCGAGGGCGAGGGCACGGTCGGCATCAACGGCCTCGCCCGTCAGCAGCATGGTGAGCGCGGCCGCGGGGCCGACGAGCCGGGGCAGCCGCTGCGTTCCCCCTGCCCCGGGATTGATGGCAAGCGTAACCTCCGGCATGCTGAACCGCGCGGGCCGCGCCGCGACACGGTGGTGACAGGCCATGGCGAGTTCGAGCGCGCTTCCCATCATCCGTCCGGCGACGGCCGCCACCACGGGCTTCGCAGAGTCTTCCACCACCTGGAAGGCCTCCTGGAAGAGGCGCGACGTGCCGATGGCGTCCTCGGCGCGGGTGATGTCGCGGAAGAGGCCCACGTCGGCGCCGGCGCTGAAATGGTCCGGGCCGCCCGTGAGGATGATGGCGCGAACGTCGGCATCGGCACTTGCGCGGCCGATGGCGTCGCGAAGGGCGTCGAGCAGCGCAAGGGTGATCGTGTTGACCGGCGGCGCGTTCAGCCGAAGCACACAGATGCCGTCGCTGACGGTATAGTCGATCATGCGGGCTCGTGCCCCCGCCTATGCGGTCCGAGATGAGTCTATTGAAGTTCGTGCGCGGCGGGTCTCCGGACCTGCCGCGCAAAGACGCGGCCAAACGCGGTGGGTCAGGAGACCCACCGCGCAGAACTCAGAAACTCCGGCTGGTGGCCTTCCCAGGCGTACGTGTTTAGCGTTGTCATTCTGAGGCCCGCTTGCGGGCCGAAG
>CAZEBQ010000416.1:0-3704 GCA_964510295.1 uncultured Anaerolineales bacterium
CGCGAGGGTTTGCGTGGCGGGTGTCCTCACCCGCCGCGCTGGGCGCGTGCCGGATCGTTCCGCATACCTGCCGCGCGGCGGCCTTCCCAGGCCGCCGCGAGCGGTCATTGCGATGCGTCCTGGCGGCCTGGGAAGGCCGCCAGGCGGACACAAGAGGTTAACCATCGGGACGAAAGGAGCAGCCATGGCGCACCGGGTGGATGGAACGTCGACAGGCTTCGCATCAAGCAAGTGGCTCGCCGCAGCGGTCTGTGTCGCGGCGCTGATGCTGGCCCAGGGGTGCGACAGCGCTGCGCCGCCGGCCGGCGATGCCGCCCTCAAGACGCCGAGGCTCCTTGCGGAACTGCCCGACTACTGCCCCACGCCCGACGGTATGGCCATCGACGCCGACGGCAATATCGTGGTGGCCTGTCCGAACTACGGCAGTTATCCCGCCGACGCCGAGGTGCCCGCCAAGCCGGCCGTCTTCATCAAGATCGACAAGGCGAACCGCGTCACCAAGTGGTTCGAGTGCCCCGTCATGGCCGAAACCGGACGGGCCTGTCCGATGGGCATCGCCTTCGGGCCCGACGGCGACCTCTACGTCTCGGACAATCAGAACTGGCCCACGGGCAACGGCGACGACGGCCGGATCAACCAGGGACGCATCCTGCGCCTCCGCGTCAGGAACGGCCTGGTCGAGAAGACGACCGTCGTGGCCGGCGGCATCAGCCATCCCAACGGCGTACGCATCTACAAGGGACACGTGTACGCCACCGTCAGCATGCTCCCGAAGGTCAAGCACGACGACGGCAAACTCGCAAGCGCCGTCTATCGCTTCAACCTCGACGACCAGAACATCCAGGTCACCAACACCCGCGACGACAAGAACCTGCTGGTGCTCTTCAAGACCCTGAACCCCGACTGCCAGTACGGCGTCGACGGGCTGGTCTTCGACAGCAAGGGCAACCTGTTCGTCGGGAACTTCGGTGACGGGGCCTTGCACAAGGTCACCTTCGACGCCGAGGGCAACGTGACGGGGGCCGACGTCTTTGCCAAAACCGATTTCAATACCCCCATGAAAGACCCCACGTTCAAGGAGATGATGGTCAAGGCCGCCATGCGGACCACCGACGGTATCTGCATCGACGCCGCCGACAACATCTACGTGGCCGATTTCTCGAACAACGCCGTCGCCAGGGTGGACCCGAGCGGCAAGATAACGGTCCTCGCCCAGAACGGCGACACCGACGGCGCGGGCGGGCTCCTCGACCAGCCCGGCGAGCCCATCGTCCGGGGCGACGAACTCGTCGTCACGTGCTTCGATATGGTTACCGGGCCCGACAAGGTCAACACGAAGCACGACCTTCCGTACACCATGTGCGTGATTCCGCTCGCAGACTGAGCCGGCAAGACCATTTCGCGCGGAGGGTGTCGCCGCCCGCCGCGCGGGGCGCAGGTGCCGCCGCAACAGACGTTGAGCGCAGGTTCGACCGGGACACACAGGAAAGGACACGAGCGCGATGGAAACGATCATCGGAATCGCATGGACCATGTTGGGCGCGGTGTTTCTCGGAACGTTTGCCCTGCCGTCGAAGTACATCAAGAACTATGCGTGGGAGAATACGTGGGGGGCGTTCTTCCTGTTCGCCATGCTGGTCGTGCCGGTCGGCTTCGCGATGCTGGCCGTCAACGGCCTGTGGGACACGTACGCCGACGTCTCATGGCCGGTCATTCTCGGCGTGCTGGGCCTCAGTTTCATGTGGGGTTGCGGGTTCTGCTGCTGGGGGTACGGCCTGTCGATGGTCGGCCTGTCGCTCGGGTACTCCCTGACGATGGGCACGATGGCCCTGGTGGGCTCGATGGTGCCGTTTTTCCTGGGCAGTGCCGACAAGGCCGCCACGACGGGCGGCATGATCGTCATCGCGGGCATTCTCGTCTGCATTCTTGGCGTGGCCGTCAACGGGTACGCCGGCGTGCGGAGGGAGAGGTCTCAGCCGGGCGACGAGGCGGAGGGTCAGCCGAAGAAAAAGAAACGCATGGCCCTGGGTCTCGTGGTCTGCGTGGTGGCCGGTGTCCTGTCGTCCGGCCTCAATATCGCCTTTCACATCGGCAACAACGTCGGCAAGATCGCCGAGATCTCCGAAGGGCTGGGCAACCCCGCGTGGGCGGCCGGCCTCTCCACCTGGACGCTGGTCTTCCTCGGCGGCATGATTTCCAGCGTCGGGTTCTCACTTATCATGCTCACGAAGAACAAGACCTGGAAGGGCTTCGCGAATGTGGCGACCGGACGCAACCTCGTGCTCGCCTTCCTGATGGCGGCGGCCCACTTCGCCTGCATCGTCTTCTACGGCATCGGTGGAGGGATCCTCGGCGTGCTCGGCACGTCGGTCGGCTTCTCGATCTTCCAGTCCGGGTCGCTCCTCCTCGGCAACGGTCTCGGGTTCTTCACGGGCGAGTGGAAGGGCGCCGGCACGGGGAGCAAAGGCTGGCTGTTTGCCGGTCTGGCCGTGCTGATCCTCGGTATCGTGGTCGTCTCATACGGAAACTACACGATCTCTCTTGCGGAAACGCCATGAGGTGATGCGCGCGGCGGCCGGAACGCCGTCTTCAGCGAACAAAGGAGCCTCCCCATGAGAGCAGTCGCCGTCATCGAACCGGGCAACGTCGAAGTGGTTGACCTCCCCGACCCGGCACCCGGACCGTATCAGGCACGCGTCAAGACCGAGGTGGCCGTGCTGTGCAACGCCACCGACGGCAAACTCGTGGCCGGCCACTTCCCCGGCGTTGACACCTATCCGCTCGTCCTCGGCCACGAGGGCGCCGGCATCGTCGATGCCGTCGGAGAGAAGGTCCGCAACTTCAAGGTCGGCGACCGGGCCATCGGCGGACTCCTCTTCGAGTTCGGCGACCCCCGGTACGCCAGCGGATGGGGCGGGTTCTGCGACTACACACTCGCCAACGATCACGACGCCATGGTCGCCGACGGCGTGGCCGATGAGGCGCACGGCTGGTTTGAGTGCTACGAGATTCAGCGCCCCGTCGCGCCCGACGTCCCGGTCGAGGCGGCGGCGCTTCTGTGCACTTGGCGGGAGGTCTACGGCGGGTTCGGCGACTTTCACCTCGGCGAAGGCGACGACATCCTCGTCTTCGGCGCCGGGCCGGTCGGCCTGAGTTTCCTCGTGTTCGGCAAACTGCTTGGCCTCGGATACATCGGCATGGTTGACCCGCTGGAGCACAAACGCGAGAAGGCCCTCGCCATGGGGGCCGACGCCGTCTTCGCGCCCGACGACCCCGCGCTTGAGACACTCACCGCCGCACGCGCCGAGCCGCTCGACGCCGTCATCGACGCCGTCGGCAGGCTGGCCATCGTGAGCGCCGCCCTGCCGCTCATCAAGATGGGCGGCTCGGTCTGCATCTATGGCGTCATCGCCGAACCGGCGATCACCGTCGAGAAGGGGAAAGGACCCTATAATTTCAACCTCTACATGCACCAGTGGCCCACCCGCAGCCGCGAACGGGCCGCACAGGAACCCCTCTGCGAGTGGCTCCGCGACGGCAAGATCCGGCCCGACGATTTTCTCACTCACGAGTTCCCCGTCGAGCAGATCGAGGACGCCCTCGACGCCGTCGCGAGCGGCCGGGTCATCAAGGCCCTCCTGCGGTTCTGAGCGGGGTCAGGTAAGTTTTTTGCCGTCGGGTGCCATGCCCACGTTTGCGTGTGC
>CAZEBQ010000417.1:0-3702 GCA_964510295.1 uncultured Anaerolineales bacterium
AACGACGAAACAGCAAAGACCACGGCGAGATTCTTCGGCCCGCAAGCGGGCCTCGGAATGACACGCTAAACACGTACAGGAACCTTTTTCAGGTTTTCGGCTTTCTTGGCATCAAGAAGGCGGTTTAGAACAAAAAGGTTCCTGGAACCTTTTTTGGATGGGAGACAGGCGATGACAACCCTTCGCATTCAGCATGTTGTGGCTGTTGCCTTGGCCGTGCTGCTGGTGGGCGGCACGGAGACGAGGGCGGCGCGCGGCAAACCGCCGGTGCCGGACCTGACCCAGGGAGGCGCCAAAGACGATAAGCACGACTGGAACCTCGGACCCACCGGGGCCAGGGGATGGATCTGGGCCTGGAAACTCGAAACCACCGACAGCCGACAGATCCGCGTCACCAAGGTCGACAAGGGATCGCCGGCCGACGGCGTCCTCGAAGTCGGCGACGTCATCCTCGGCGCCGGAGGCAAGCCCTTTGCCGAGGACGCCCGAAAGGCCTTCGGCCGCGCCATCACCGAGGCCGAAACACACCAAGGCAAAGGCATCCTGAAACTCATCCGTTGGCGCGCCGGCAAGCAGCAGCAGGTCCAGATCCGCGTGCCCGTCCTGGGCGCCTACAGCGACACGGCGCCGTTCGGCTGCACCAAGTCGCAGAAGATCCTCGACGCCGGCTGCCGCTACATCGCCGCCCACATGAAGGGCGGCATCGACGGCAAAATCAACGCCCTGGCACTGTTGGCATCCGGCAAGAAGCAGTACGCCGCACTCGTCAGAGACTACGCCCGCAAGGCCGCGCCGCCCGATCTCAAACTCAAACTCTACGGGGGCGGCGGTATGGTGGCGTGGCACTGGGGGTACGCCAACCTCTTCCTCGCGGAGTACTACCTGGCAACCGGCGACAAGGCCGTCCTGCCGGCCATCCGCGAGTACGCCATCAACATCGCCAACGGACAGAGCGGCGTCGGCTCCTGGGGACACGGCATGGCGTGGCCCGATGTCAACCAGGGAAAACTCCACGGAAGCCTCGGCGGATACGGCGCCCTGAACCAGGCCGGCCTGGTGTGTCACCTGTCGATGGTCCTGGCCCGGAAATGCGGCGTCAAGGACAAGGCCGTCCAGGAGGCGATCGGCCGGGCCAACCGATTCTTCGGATTCTACATCGGCAAGGGGGCCATCCCCTACGGCGACCACCGGCCCGGATGGCAGGTCCACGACGACAACGGCAAGAACTCCATCGCCGCCGTCCTCTTCGACCTCCAGGGCCAACGCGAGGGAACCCGGTTCTTCTCACGCATGACCGTCGCATCCTACGGCGAGAGGGAACGCGGCCACACCGGCAACTACTTCAGCTTCCTCTGGGGACCCCTCGGAGCCAACCGCGCCGGGCCGGCAGCCGCCGCAGCCTTCCTCAAGCAGCAGCGATGGTACTACGACCTCGCGATGCGGTGGGACGGCAGTTTCCCCTACCAGGGCGGCGCCGCCGCCGCAGGAGGCGAACACAAGTACGGCAACTGGGACTGCACCGGCGCCTACCTGCTGGCCTACGCCCTGCCCCTCAACAGGCTCTACCTCACCGGCAAGGGAACCAGTCCGGACAACGCCCTGGCCGGCACCGACCTGGCCGCCGTGGTCGAGGACGGCCGGGGGTTCAGTTCGTGGCACACCGGCATCGAGCCGTATCGCGCCAAGGGCAAGCAGCCGTTGCTGAAGCACCTCCAGAGTTGGTCGCCCGCCGTCCGTCACCGGGCCGCCCAGGCCCTGGCCGAGAAGGGAGACGACGTGGTCCGGCCGCTCGTGAGCATGCTCGGCGCCGCCGATCTGAACACGCGATACGGCGCCTGCCAGGCCCTGGGCGCCCTGAAAGGCCGTGCCGCCTCGGCCGTTGGCGCGCTGACGGGCGCGCTCGCGCACCGCGACCTGTGGCTGCGGATCCAGGCGTCGTACGCCCTGTCGAGCATCGGCGGCCCGTCACGAGGGGCGGCGCCGGACATGCTGAGACTCGCCCTCCGCGACGACGCCAGCGACCCCCGCCAGTTCATGCAGCGGTACCTCGCGTTCTGCCTGTTCTATCCGGGCGGGGCGCTGCGGATGGTCGGACTCCTGGCGCGCGACCTGGAAGGCGTGGACCGGCGGCTGCTCTATCCGGCCGTCGAGCGCCTGCTCACCAACGACGACGGCCGGGCACGCGGGGCCGTCGGGTCCGTCTACAAGCAACTGACGTACGAGGAGATCCAGCCGCTCCTTCCCGCCATCCTGCGAGCCATCGAAGAGCCGGCGCCGAGCGGCGTCATGTTCGCCAGCGGCATCCGCCTGAACGGCCTCGAACTGCTGGCCAGGCATCGCGTCAAGGAAGGCATGCCCCTGTGCCTCAAGATCATGGACATCGAGAAATGGGGCAAGCGGCACCGCATCAGCGCCTGCCTCAAAATCCTGGCGACCTACGGCGGCGCCGCCAAACCGGTCCTGCCTGAACTCAGAAACCTCGAAAAGAAACTGCTCGCACACCGGGAAGCACGCGGGCTGAAAGACCAGATCGACCTGGTCCGCAAAACCATCGCCGACATCGAAACCGCCACCGACGCGCCCGAACTTCGCAGCCTCAAGCCCGCCGCAAGCAAAGGAACCTGAACGCCGCACCGACCGCCAGGCTCGGCGCCTCAGGGCAGCCGACCTTCGCGGGGCGCATCGCCGACCGTCCGGTAGACGGCCAACGCCTCGGGGCCGGTCCGGAGCACGACGAACGTCTCGCGGCGACCGTCACCCAGGTCGCGCACGAGGTCCAGCCGGTACCGCATCCGGTAATCCTTGCGGACGGGGCCGAGCCACGCGGCCTTGGCATCGAGTCCGTCGGGCGCGCCCTGCCAGAACGCCATCGCGTCGTCGAGCACCGCGTCCCCGCCACGCCCCCCGATGAAGTCGGCGGCGCCCTCCGGACCCTCGTCCTGCGCCGGGTCCCACCGTTCAACGCGTTTGACCAGGTCGGCCCCCGCGACGGGCAGTTCCTCCAGCACCTCGGCCATCCGGCTTCGCGACGTGAGGTTCGAGCCGACGACGATGCCGTCCACGTACGGCAGATCGGCATGGTCGCCGCACAGATAGAACGTGGCCCGGCGGACGGGCTTGCCGGCGGCGTCGAGCCACTTGCTGTGCTGGCACCATGCCACGTCGGTCTCGGCGGCGCCGCACGCCAGGCACACCCTGCGTACAATCGGCTCGTCGTTCTCGAGGACGGCGGGCGCCAGCAGGGCCAGCCGCTCGCGGAAATCCCGGTCGTGGGCCGTCACGCAGTCGTCGCAGACCTTGATGTGGATCCACGGCCAGAACCCGATCATCGAACGGTACTCCGGAACCGCCAGCCGTCGATGCAGCTCCTTCGGTCCCTGCCGCCCCTTGCACACGTCGCACACGGCCATCCGCCCTTCCTCCTATGCCTTGCTCAAGAGCAGCCAGCATAGTAGCAGGCGCGCTCTGCCTCAATGAGAAACTGCCATGGCCGTCGCTCTGACGAGCCGCAGTGGTGGGCTTGACTAGCCGCGCACGTAAGTAAGCGGCTGCTTACACTCGCGCCCGACCAGCCACGTGAGAAAACTAGCCGCGCACGTAAGTAAGCGGCGCAACCGGCCTCTCGCCTCCAAATCCCCCGCAGTTTAGCGGGCTGAATTGCCGATATTCTACAAAGGCGGCCCCTGCGTACGGACGCTGCAA
>CAZEBQ010000418.1:0-3702 GCA_964510295.1 uncultured Anaerolineales bacterium
GCCGCCATTCATCGCTGCTGGATGAACAGGTGGACGCCCTTTTTGTTGGACGTGATGATGTCGGGCCGGGAGTCGCCGTCGAAGTCGGCCACCTCGAACTGGGTGCCCACGCCGGAGTCGTCGTCGATCTTGTGCGGGACAAACCGGACCTTGTCCTTCGCCGGCCGCTTCAGTTCGAACCAATAGAGGACGGCGGGTTCCTTGCCGCCGGGGTCCTTGCCGCCGTGGGCGAAGTATCGCTTGCCGGTTACCAGGTCTTTCAGGCCGTCGCCGTTCATGTCCACGAGGTGCATGGCGTGGGTCTGCGAGAAGGCCTTGAAGAACTCGTGCATCTTGAAGGTGATGCCTTCGGCGCCCTTGACCTGCTCGTGCCACCACATGCCGTAGTTGTGTGCGGAGGAGGTGATGATGTCGTTGTCGCCGTCGCCGTCGACGTCGTAGGCGATCATGTCGGCGCACGTGGGTCCCAGTTTGACGGGGTGCCACGTCCAGGGCGACTGCGTCCGGTCTTCGGGCGCTTCCCACCAGCCTTCGGTGACGATGATGTCGGTCCGCCCGTCGCGGTTGACGTCGCCCGTGCCGAGGCCGTGGCTGTAATTCTGCGTGCCCGGCGCGTTGGGGCCGCTGACGGCATGCATGTCCCAGGGGTCGTCCAGGTTCTTTGGGATCGAGAACCACGCCATCACGCGCTGGGGCAGCACACCGCAGATGAGGACCTTTCTTCCCGTGCCGAGCAGGTCGGCAAAAAGGCTCGTCTCGTTGGCGGCGGTCTTGGTGACGAGGCGCTGCTTCCAGTGGCCGGGCTTATTCTTGGGGTTCTCGTACCAGAAGCACTCCTTGCCGGGCCAGGTGACGACGATCGAATCGATCCAGCCGTCGCCGTTGACGTCGCACGAGAAGTTCTGGAAACATTGGCTGTAGCCCTTGGGGTCGTAGGCGCCGACCTTGCGGACCTCGTGCATCGTCCAGTCGGGGGCGGCGTACCAGACGTCGCCGGCGAAGATGTCGGTCTTGCCGTCGTGGTTGATGTCGCCGATGGCGACGCCTTCGCTGCGGAAGGTCTTGTCCACCACGGTTTTCTTGAAGCGGACCTCGCCCGCCGCAAGCGAACCGATGCCCAACACGATCGCTGCCAGAGTTACTGCCGCAAACCGTTTCATGGTCACCTCGCGAGTGGAATTCCCGGGAACCGCCTGCACGCCTCCACCGATGATACCGTTGTCGGGGACGAGGTCAAGCCGGCAGTTGCCGGGCGCAGCCGCGGGGCGTTCTCAAACCGTGGCCCGGCGAGGTTCCCCAAACCTCGCCGACCATTTCCTTGACGTGTACCTGCCGCAGCCCGTAAACTGAATGGACGCGAGGGGGGTGCGCGGGGGCGTACCCGCGCCCGTCCCGCTCGTGCCCGTTTATCGCAGAGGCTTCGGCGAACAGGTGGAGGGCGGACCATGTCGCGAGACGGTTTGACCAGGCGGGGCTTTCTTGGCAAGGCGGCGCTGGCCACGGGGGCTGCGGCGCTTGCCGGTTGTGAAACACAGACACCCGACACGAAAGGGGGTAAACCCTTGAACGTTCGATACGGTCTCAACCTGTTGGTTTACACGGCGGCATTCACGAAGGACCAACTCGACCTCATCCCCAAGGTGGCCGGGTTCGGATTCGATGGGGTTGAGATTCCGTTCAACGACCTGAGCCTGCTCGACGCCAAGGCCACGCGGGCGGCGCTCGAGAAGGCGAAGATGGGCATGACCGCCTGCTGCGTCATGATGCCGGGCAGCAACCCGTGCAGCCCGGACGCGGCGGAGCGGCAGAAGGCCGTGGCGCGGCTCAAGCAGATGATCGACATCACCGGTGAGATGGGCGGAGAGGCCGTGGCCGGGCCGCTCTATTCACCGTGCAGTTACCTGACCGGGAAGGCCGCCACCGAGGAGGAGTTGAAATGGTGCGCCGAGTGCCTGGGGGCCGCCGCCGAGCACGCCGAGAAGGCCAAGATCCCGATGGCCATCGAGCCACTCAACCGCTTCGAGACCTACGTCATCAACACCGTGGACCAGGCGCTGAAGATGGTCAAGACGGTCGGCAGCGACCATCTGACCGTCCAGGTCGACACGTTCCACGCCAACATCGAGGAGAAGGACACGGGGGCGGCGATCCGCGCCGTTGGCAAGGAACACCTGGGGCATTTCCACGCCTCCGAGAGCGACCGCGGCACGCCCGGCACGGGCCAGGTGGCCTGGGAAGAGGCCTTTGCGGCGCTTCGCGACGTCGGCTACGATAAGTGGGTGACGATCGAGAGTTTTGCGATCGGCATTCTGGACCTGTGCGCAGCGGCGTGCATCTGGCGGCCGATCTACACGTCGGCCGACGATCTCGCGACCGAGGGACTGAAGTTCCTGAAGAAGATGGCTCGCACCGCTTAGCCCTGCAACGGCACTTTGCGCGGCGGGTCTCCGTACCCGCCGCGCAAGCGGTCTTCTCGTGCGAGAGAATACGATCTTCTGCACGGTGGGTGCGGAGACCCACCGCGCACAGGAAGGAGAAAAGATATGAGTGGAACACTTCGGAGGCGCGAGTTCATCGGGCGCACCGTCGCCACGGGCGTCGGCGCCGCCGTACTGGGCCAGGGGGCCGCCAAGGCGCAGGCGGCGGGCGAGAAGGCCGTTGTCGTCAGGGCCGTCCGCGGCAATGCGGTCTCCGGCAAGAAACCGGATCCGAAGGTCGCACGCGAGATGGTCCATGCCGTCGTCATGAAACTCTCGGGCAAGTCCAGCCCTGCCGACGCCTGGAAATGCTACGTCAAACCCGACGACGTCGTGGCCGTCAAGATCAACTGCCTCTTCGGCAAAGGCGCGTGCACGCATCCGTGCGTGACGAGTGCGGTGGTCGAGGGTATCCGGATGGCCGGCGTCCCGGCCGGCAAGATCATCGTCTGGGACCGCACGACCAAAGACCTTGAGAAGTGCGGCTACGAGGTCGGCAAGATCGACGGCGTCATCTACACCGCCGTGGACGGCGATTGGGAAGAGGAGCCGACCCGGTTCCACACGTGCGACGGGCGATTCGCGAAGATCCTCACGCAGAAGTGCACCGCCCTGGTGAACGTGCCGGTCCTGAAGACCCACAGCCTGGCCGGCATCACCTTCTCGATGAAGAACCACTTCGGGAGTTTCCACAACGCGGGCGCCGCCCACGGAGACAGGAAGCAGCGGAAGGCCCACGGCGGCATGTGCGACCCGTTTATCGCGGAACTCAACCGCCTGGACGTGATCCGCAAGAAGACCCGCCTCATCGTGGGCGATGCCCTGCTGCCGGTGGCCAACAAGGGACCGCAGGCACGCCCGGACTCCACCTACCCCGAGAAGGCGATCATGGCCTCGACCAATACCGTCGCCATCGATTACGTCGGCATCAAGATGCTCGACGCGCAGCGAAAGAAGATGGGCCTGGAGGGGCTCGAGGAAAGCGGCAGCGCCAAGTGCGTCTTCACGGCGGCCGAGAGGGGTCTCGGCCCGGCCGACATGAGCAAGATCGAACTTGTCACGGCCTAGCGCCTGTCGCCTGCGTCGAGCCTTTCAGTTTTCGCGCGGCGCCGACGTGTTAGCCGCCGGGCTTGCCCGGCGCGTTCGTGTCCAGCCATTGCAGGGAGGTAACCATGCCAGCCAAATCGGTGAAAGAACTCGAAACTGTCAGCGAGAACGTCAAGCC
>CAZEBQ010000419.1:0-3693 GCA_964510295.1 uncultured Anaerolineales bacterium
CTGCCATGAGCCTGTCGAACGGGTACCCACCGCGCCTAAGAGCACTTGTGCGCGGCGGGTGCGGAGACCCGCCGCGCAGGGCTGGTGCGCAGCAATCTGAGCCGCGCCCGCCAGGAAGCGGCCGCTCCCTGGCGGTCGCGGCTCAGATTGCCGCGCCACCGCGAAAACGCTTTCCCCGCCCCCGCCGGTCGGCTACAATCCTGTCGGCAGTTTAATGGTGCGTTCCCGGTGCGCGGGCCGGGCGCGGAATGAATAGGTTCCTGTGGAAATCGTCTGAATGAGTGAAGCCTCCGGGCAAGACGGGCTGGCCGACGAGGCGGCGGCGCAAGAGGCCGAGCGCGACGCCGTCCTCGTGGAACGACTGAAGGAGGGTGACGCCAAGGCGCTCGACCAGTTGTACCGCCGGCATCGTGGCGCGGCGTACGGCATTGCGTTCCGTCTGGTCGGGTCCCGGGAAGACGCACTCGACGTGGTGCAGGAATCGTTCATTCATGTCATGCGTGGCATTCAGGCGTTCCGGGGCCAATCGTCGTTTCGGACGTGGCTGTACCGGATCGTGACGCACGCGGGGCTGGACTATCGGCGTTGGCGGTCGCACCGGCGAGCCGAGAGCCTCGATGCCGAGACGGCCCTGGAGCCGGCCGCCGACGGGCCGAGCCACCCGACGCCCCCGGAAGAGGCGTCGGAGCGAGACTTGCGGCGTGCCATCGACGAGGCCCTCGCCAACATCTCGGAGAAGAACCGGGCCGCGCTCGTCCTGTATGCCCTCGAAGGCATGTCGTACAAGGAAGTGGCCGAGGTGCTCGGCATCTCTGTCGGAACCGTCATGAGCCGCATCTTCAACGCGCGCATGCGCCTGCGGGAACTGCTGGCCACCGAAATCGGGTAAAAACCATGGACTGCGACGAAGCCAAAACGATGCTGGCCGGGTATGCCGACGGCGAACTGTCGTCGCTGGAGAACGACGCGCTCGCCGCTCACATGGAACAGTGCGGCCGGTGCCGCCAGATCGTCCACGATCAGCAGCGGATGCAGCACGTGTTTGACTCCTACCAGGTGCCGCCGGTCGAGGAGAAGGACTGGAGCGACATCGGCAATGTCCTGAAGGCCGAACTCGAGGGCAAGGGCGAGCCGGTCGAGTTGAAGACTCGCCCCCGGATCGACGGTCTGGACCCGACGCCCGAACCGGTGGCGCCGGTTGCCTCGGAGGAGGCGCCTCGGCCGGTTCCAATCGTGCGTCAGGTGCCGGCGCCGACGGCCCGTCCGCAGGCCGCCCCTGCGGCCGGCCGCCCACCGGCGGTGGTCCCGATCAAGGTGCGGCCACGTACGGCCCGCCAACCGTTGCGCTGGATGGCCCACGTGGCCGGTGCAGCCGCAGCCTGCCTGGTCATGACCCTGGGTCTGGCTGCCCTCTGGACACAGGCGGCGCCGCCGCTCGCGCCGAACACATTGGCGCGGCAGGGGGACGTTGCTATCATGGAACTCGCAACCGACGCCGACTACAGCGTACTCCTCTATGCCGGCGACGCGGACGACGTGGTCGGCATCTGGGTCGAACCGGACGGGTCGAACGGCTGAGCGGACAGGCGGAAAGAGGAACCATGCGATATCCAACCCACGGGCAGGCGATGATGTCGGCGGTGGCGGCGCTGCTGGTCTGGCTCGTACCCACCGAGGCCGCCGAGAAGGCCGCCCCCGCCCCGCAAAGCCTCAACGTCACCGTCATCGGCATCCACGCCAAAAAGGAGCCGAAACCGTTCATCGACCCGGCCCTGAAGGCCATCGCCGCGGAACTCGGCAAACGCGCCGTCGGCTACAACACCTTCCGCCTCCTCGTCAGCAAGACGAGCACCGTTGCCGTGGGCAAAACGTGGGAATGCCCGATGACCGAGAACTACGCCCGCCAGGTCGAACCCATCAAGATCGAGGCCGACAAGGCAACCGTCCGACTGCGATGGATCCAGTACGTCGTCAAACAGAAAAAACGCGAGGCACAGGAACGCGAGAAACTGACCCTCTCCATCCGAAAGGGCAAGTACTTCCTCTCGGGTGGATGGAAACTGAAGGAAGGCGTGCTCCTGGGCGCCGTCGCCGTCCAGTAGACCGGGCAGCAAGTTTCGTTGTAGGCTTAGTGGCTGTTGTCTCGCGGCAGGTTGAGCGATTCCTCAAACATCTGGGCCATGTGGCGGGTGCGGTCGCCGACGTCGGCCCACAGGCGGACCAGTTCACTGACCGTCTTCGCCCCCAGGAAGAGCATCACGGCCAGGACCAGCGCACCGGCAAACACCCCGGCGGCTTCCCACGGCCTGCCCCTCGTGGCAAGCATGACCAGCGCCGCCAGAGCGCCCAGAAGCACCAGCACCGACACGGCAACGCCCACACCGAAGATGATGGCAGCCAGCAGCCGCAGCGTATTGTACGGGCTGGTCCGGGCCAGCATCCTCGAGACGGTGGTGGTGGAGTGTCTGGAGGGGGCCGCAGCACGGGCCGGTGTGGGCGTGGCCCCGGCGGGGTGGCCGGCCGGCGATTCGGCGCCGGAGCCGGCTTTCTCCTCGGCCCTGACGGCGGCCGCGAGGGCGGCCGCAGGATTGTCGGGAAACGGCACCACCTGGCCGCAATGCGGGCACTTGGCCTTATGGCCGGCGGCCGAATCGGGCGCAGAGATGATCTTGCCACATCCCGGACATGTCGCGGCAATCGGCATCGGTTGACGCCTACAAAACCCCCGGTTCCGGCATTGTACACCCAAACCAGGAGGAAAGCAAACCGCGCGGTGCGAAAATGGGGAAGGTTCCGCCCGTCGCTGCGGCAGGTCAGGACGCCGGACTCAGGTGGGTCTCGACAAAACCCATCACCCGCCGGCGGTCTTCCTCGGAGATATCCACAAACGCCACGCCAACCTCGTACAGTTCGGGGTCGATCTTGGAGGCGCGACACCACGTGATGCGTCCTTTGCAGGTCACGGTGGTTTCGTCGTCGGGCAGCATGAACTTGACGGTGGGCGTGGTGCCTTCCCGCATCGGGTCCGCCATGAGCACGCACATGCCCCCTGCCGAGATATTCAGCGTCGGGCCGATTGACTCGACCGTAATCCGCGTCGTGATGCGAGGGCTCGACCTCATTTCGGTCCGCAGCATAGTCACTCTCCTTGTGCCGGGACGCTTGTGGGGGCAGTAAGTACACCGTAGGGGCATTAGCCTTTATCGGAAGGCATCCACCTCGTTCTGCACACAAATCTTTCGCCGAAAGCCGATGTTCTTGGAACCGTGAAACCACACGCCCCGGACCCCTCCGGCGCCCTCCCAACCGACACGCCTCGCGCGGGCCCAGGACCAGACGACCCTTGACCGGGCCGCTGCCGCAGATATGGTTACAGGGCGCCAGAACGCCTTGCCGGGAGCCACGCAAGGAACGGGTTGAGCGTGGCGCACGGACGCCGCGCGGCGGCCTTCCCAGGCCGCCGCGATGTCGGTGCCGGGGTGTTCCGTGGGTTGAGCGTGGCGCACGGACGCCGCGCGGCGGCCTTCCCAGGCCGCCGCGATGTCGGTGCCGGGGTGTTCCGTGGGTTGAGCGTGGCGCACGGACGCCGCGCGGCGGCCTTCCCAGGCCGCCGCGATGTCGGTGCCGGGGTGTTCCGTGGGTTGAGCGTGGCGCACGGACGCCGCGCGGCGGCCTTCCCAGGCCGCCGCGATG
>CAZEBQ010000420.1:0-3692 GCA_964510295.1 uncultured Anaerolineales bacterium
GGTGACAGCCGGGTTGCCGGGGCATGCACGGGCCTCGATTGAGGGGCGGGGCTCAGCCGCGAATGGGGATGCCGGCCCATTGGGCCATGAGTTCAACGATCGTGCCGAAGTCGTTGTTGCCGCGCCCGAGGTTGTTGGCGGCGGAGAGGAGTTGACGGACGCCGGCCGTCAGCGGCGTGGGCACGTCGAGTTGTTGAGCGAGTTCGAGGGCCAGGTTAAGATCCTTAAGCATATGTCTGAGTTGGTAGGTCGGGCGCCCACCGGGGTTGACGACGATCTGTTCGGCATCGCGAAGAACCTGGGAGTTAAGGGGCCCGGCGTGCAGGACCTCCATCATCGTCTCGAAGGGGATGCCGCTCTTTCGGGCCAGGACAAAGGTCTCGGCAAAGGCCTGGGTGAGTGCGGCCACGAGGAGGTTGCAGGCGAGTTTCATCGTGGCGGCGCGACCGATGTCGCCGACATGGTGAATCTCGGCGCCGAGGGCCTCCAGAACGGTCCGTGCCCGTGCGAGGTCGGCCGCTCTGCCGCCAACGAGGATTTGCAGTGCCCCTTCGCGTGCAGCGTGGACGCTCCGCATGACGGGGGCTTCAAGGTACCGGACGCTGAGGCTCCGCAGGGCGGTTGCGGCCCGAAATCCGATGCCGGGGCTCGTGGTCGAGCAGTTCACGAGCACGGTGCCGCGCCTCAGGCCGCGGCTGAGTCCGCCGTCGCCGAAGAGCACGCCGTCGAGTGCGGCGTCGTCGGCGACCATGACGACGACGACGTCAACGCCCTTGGCGGCAAGGGCGGGGGTCGGGGCCGAGATCGCCCCTGCGTCAACGAGGTCCTTGACCTTCTCGGGGGTGCGGTTCCAGACCTGGAGGGGGAAGCCGGCCCTGAGAAGGGTAGCGGCCATGGGTGCGCCCATGGTGCCGAGTCCGATGAAGGCGACCTTGGTGCGTTTTCTGGCGGGTCGTCTTCGTCGCTCGGGTCGTTTGGCGGGCTTGGCGGCGGGTTTTTTCGGCGGCTTGGGGGCGGGCTTCTTCGCCTTGGGCTCGGCCTTCTTCGGCTCGGCCTTCTTCACTTTGGGCTTTGGTTTCCGTGCTGCCGCGCTCGGTTTTTGCTTCCTGGTCATGGGTTGTCCTCTACCGGTTGACGGTCATTCGACAACGATGGGCAGGTCGGCCCCGCACTCGGCGCACGCCGACCCGCGCAGGTTCATCGCGGACACACCCATCCCCTGCCGCGCAATCACCGTTGCACCGCACGACGGGCAGACGGTGTCCTGCATGCCGCGGATATTGCCGGCGTAGACGAACTTGAGGCCCTCGCGGCGGCCGATCTCGATGGCCTGCTCGATGGTCGAGGTAGGCGTCGGCGGGGGATCGCGGACCTCGAAGTCGGGGTGATATCGCGTGACGTGCCACGGAATCTCCGGCGAGACCGACGCCACGAAGGCCGCGATGCCCGCCAAGTCGCCCGGGTCGGTGTTCTTCCCGGGCACCAGCAACGTGGTGACCTCGACCCTGACGCCCATCTCGTGCATCTTGCGGATCGACTCGGTGACCGGTTCGATGCGTGCTTTGCAGATGCGGCGATAGAAACCGTCCTGCCAGGCCTTGAGGTCGACGTTGGCGGCGTCGAGCCAATCGGCCGCCTCCTCGAGCGCTTCGGGCGTCATGAACCCGTTCGTGACGAAGGTGTTCTTGAGTCCGGCGGCGCGGGCCAGACGGGCCGTGTCGCGGGCGTACTCGAAGAAGATGGTCGGTTCGGTGTAGGTGTAGGAGATGGACGCGCAGTCGTACCGTCGTGCGGCAGCAACGATCTGTTCGGGGGTGGCGGTGTCGCCGGGCATCTCGGCTTCGCTGCTGCGGGGCCACTGGGAAATCTGCCAGTTCTGACAGAATCCGCACTGGAAATTGCACCCGACGGTGGCGATGGAATAGGCCCGCGACCCCGGCAGGAAATGGAACAGCGGCTTCTTCTCGATCGGGTCCACGTGCCGGGCGATGACGCGGCCGTAGACGAGCGTGACGAGACGGCCGCCCACGTTCTGTCGGACCCGGCATATGCCGCGCTTGCCGCCAGCGATACGGCAGCGATGGGCGCACAGGAAGCACTCGACGGCACCTCCTGGGGCGGGTTTCCAGAGCGCGGCTTCGTGTGCCATGGCCTGCATCGTTCGGTTCCTGGACGATCTGCCTCATGTGCCCCGTGCGTCAGGGGTGCGGCGGTATCCGCGTGTCGCGGAGTTCTTTGCGAATCTCGAAGAGGCTCTGCATGTCGTCCTGCGTGATGACGCCCGCGAAACGGCCTGCCTCGACCACGGCCAACTGGTTGCGGCGGTGCTGCATCATCTTGCGCATCACCGAGATGAGGTCCTCGTCGAGAGCGACGACGTTTCCGTTTCGGGCCGGCTGCATGGCTTCGGCGACGGTCCGCCACCGCCACCCGCCTCGCGGCACGGTCTGGACGTCGCTCAGGCTGACCATGCCGACGAGCGTCTCGCCGTCGAGGACGGGGAAACTGCGGAGGCGATACGCATAGATGTAGTCGTTGACCAGGCGATCGAGCGTCAGGCCGGGCGGCACCGTCATGACATCGGCCCGAACGGCATCGCGGACGGTCAGCCCCGCGAACGCCTCGCGCAGGGCCACCTGGCGATAACTGGCCTTGGCGGCGAACCAGAGGAACAGGCCGATGACGACCCACCAGAGACTGCCCAGAATCGTTCCAAGCGACAGGAACTGCACGGCGCCGACAACGATAAGAAGACCCGCCAGGATCCGTCCGCAGATGGAGGCGATGAACGTCGCCTGCCGCAGGTCGCCGATAATCTTCCACAACGCCGCCCGCAGCAGACGACCGCCGTCCAGCGGAAAACCGGGCAGCAGGTTGAAGACGACCAGGGCGAGGTTGATGAACAGAAAGTAGTAAATCAGCGCGGCGGCCTGGGCCGGAAGGATGCCGCCCAAGAGGTAGTGGATGACCCAGCACGAGCCGCCCAAAGCCAGGCTCATCAGCGGCCCGGCGGCGGCCACCTTGAACTCGGCACCGGGTGACCGGGCCTCGTCGCGAATCCGGGCCACCCCGCCGAAAACGAACAACGTGATGCCTTCAACCCGGATGCCAACGCTCAGCGCCACGACGCTGTGCGATAGTTCGTGGGCAAGGACGCAGACGAACAGACCCAACGCGCCGACGACCGCCAGCACCCAGCGTTGCCACGGCGGCCACAGGACGATGCCGAAGCGGCGAGCGACCGCCTCGTCGCTCGGCCCCGGATGGGCATGCTGATAGACGGCGATCTCGTCGGCCACGTCGAGACCGTCCCACCACGCCCCGCCGCCCGCCAGGTTGCTCAAGGGAAGCACGTCCTCGGCCAGGGTGGTCGTCAGGAGCAGAAAGATGATAATCCAACTGAGATGGACGCGGATGGTGATCCCGAAGATACGGGCGATAGGCCATCCCGATGCCAGGTTTTCCAGAGCCATAGGCCCAACGTTCCTGAGGGGTACGTGTTTAGCGTGTCGGTTGTGGCTGTCACCCTGAGCGAAGCGAAGGGTCTCGCCGTGGAAACGACGAAACAGCAAAGACCACGGCGAGATTCTTCGGCCCGCAAGCGGGCCTCAGAATGACAACGCTAAACACGTACCCTGAGGGTGATTCGTCGAGGCCCATTATATCGCTCCGGGGAGAAACTGCATCGAAAA
>CAZEBQ010000421.1:0-3632 GCA_964510295.1 uncultured Anaerolineales bacterium
GCATTGAATATGGCCCTGACCCGCTTTTTCCCCGGCCGAGCGACAACCGGGCACTACGCAGGTAGCGTAGTAGTACTGGGCCCCTCCATTCCTTCACCAGTTCCGGCTGGGGGCGACCACCTGCACACGCTCGCCGTCCCGGCACGTGGAAGGCTCGCCAAAACACACTTGGGCTGGGGGCTACTACCTTCCGCCGAAGAGAAATGGATACCGCCCCATCCACGCCTGCTACTACGCTACCTGCGTCCGTGCCGGCTCAGCCTCACTCGCCATCTCTCCCCTTCCCTCGCTGTCGCTCGGTCCAGCACTCCGGCGGGCGGCTTACTCAACCGTTTCGTACGGCCACATGGCGATGCCGCCGTCCAGGACGCGGACGTCCTGGAACCCGGCGGCCTCGAGGATGAGCGCGGCCTCGTATCCTCGCAACGATATTTTGCAGAAGGTGATGATGGGCTTATCCTTCGGCACTTCGTCCAGGCGTCCGCGAAGCGCACCGAGCGGAATGAGCGTGGAGCCGGGCAGGCGGACCTGTTCGTATTCGCCGGGTGACCGCACGTCCAGAAGCAACATGTCCCGGCCGTCGTCAAGCATCCGCTTCACCTCCATCGGCGTGACGCCGACCATCTGGCCGTCGAGTTTGTTCCGCGCGACGTTGGCTGCCGTAATGATGTTGTCCATGGCGGGGGAATAAGGCGGCGCGTACGAGAGATCCGCGTTGGCCAGTTGGTCCACGGTCATGCCTGCGGTGATGGCCATGGCCGCCACGTCGATCCGCTTCGACCCGTCGCCGGGCCCGGTGGCCTGGGCGCCCAGGAGCCGCCGGGTCTTCGCATCGACAACCAGTTTCAGGAACAGCACCTTGGCCGCGGGCATGAAGTGGGCCTTGTCCGGCGCGGGCGCCAGGGCCGTGACGACGTCGTAGCCGAGTTCTCGGGCCGCCTTTTCCGTCAGGCCGGTTCGGGCCACGCAGTAGTCGAACACTTTGCAGACGGTGCTCCCGACCACCCCCGGGAACCGTTCCTCGCCGCCACAGAGGTTGACCGCGGCGACGCGGCCCTGCTTGTTTGCAGTAGACCCGAGCGGGACGTAGCAGGGGGCGCCCGTCAGCAGGTTGTGCATCTGGACGCAATCGCCGGCTGCATAGATATCCGGGTCCGATGTCTGCATGTGCTCGTTGACCTTGATGCCGCCCGTTTCCCCGACCTCGAGCCCCGCTTCGCGAGCCAGCCGCACATTCGGGCGGACGCCGATGGCCAGGATCGCCAGGTCGACAGGAAAGGAACCCGCCTCAGTGGCGACACGCCGGACCCGTCCCTCGCCCTCAAAGGCTGTGACTTTGGTGCTCGTCAGCACCCGCACGCCGTGCGATTCCAGATGCCGCTCGACCAGCCTGGCCATCTCCCAGTCGAGGATACTGAGGATCTGCGGGAGCATTTCCACGATCGTGACGCGGCACCCGTGCTCGGCCAGCGCCTCGGTCGCCTCGACCCCGATGAGCCCCCCACCCACGATCACCGCGTCGCGGGCCTTGGGTTCGGCCAGGGCGGTGCGAATACCCTCCGCGTCGTGCACGCCGTGAAGCGTGAACACGTTGTCCAACTCCACCCCGGGAATCGGGGGGACCACGGGAACCGCACCGGTGGTCAACACCAGTTTGTCGTACTCCAACCACGCATCGTCCCCATTGATCACATCGCGCACCCGCACGCGCTTGGCCCCGCGGTCAACCTGGAGGGCCTCCGTTTGGTTCATGGCCCGGAAGTTTTTGACGTTGCGGAAGAACACCGGATCGCGAACTACCCCGATAGGCGTACACATCAACTCCTTTTGTTCCTTAACCACGCCCGACACATAGTACGGCAGGCCACATCCCGCGTAGGAGAGCAGTTTGCCCCTCTCGACGACCGTGACGTCTGCATCCGGCCGAAGGCGAATGACCTTGGAGGCGACCTTCGGCCCGGCGGCGACACCGCCCACGATCACAACCCGCAAGCGGTTGCGCACGGACTCCTCTCCCTTCTCGATCTGCTGAGGTTTCTCGGCCAGGGGAAAGTCAAGGACAAACTCCGCCCCGCCCCAATCGGCTTTCCGCACCGCGGCCAGGCCGCCGGACGCCTCAACCACGGCCTTGACGAAGGCCAGGCCGAGCCCCGCACCCGGACGGCTGGAGGCCTTGGCGCTGGGTGCCCGCGTGAACGGCTCAAAGACCTTGTCCCGATCTTCTTCAGCGACCCCGACCCCGGAATCCGCCACCGAAACCCGCACCGTCTTTCCGGAGGGATCGGGGGCAACGGCCACGCGGATCTGCCCGTGCGCCAGGGTGTACTTGATGGCGTTGCTCAGAAGCGCGTCAAGCACCTCCGCCAGGGCATCTGCCGGAGCAGCCACGTAGGCCGCGTCGACGTCCAGAGACGCGAGGAGGGTGATCTCCTGCCGGGACGCCTCGGCTTCCCACCGCTGCACCGCTCTGCGGGCCGCATCCACCACGTCGGCGGCTTCAGCGCCGCCCCCCAGCCTTTCCAATCCCCCCCCGATAGCCAACAGCCGCCGGACCGATTCCAGCGCCTGGTTGCAGCGTGCATCCGCCTTGGTAAGCAGGTCCCGCTGCCGATCGGTAAGGGGGCCGGCAAAACCCCCCAGCAGCGTACGCAGGATAGAATCGACCGTCGTGACTGGCGAGCGGAGTTGGTGTGCGGCCAGGGCTGCGAACCGCAGACGTTCAGAACGTTCCTGGTCTGAAGGGTTCATTGCCATAGATGTCATTGGGGAGTGCCCGCCGGACGGCATCGTCCGGCCGGCGCTCCGATTCCTTCCCGCCAATGGCCAAGGCCCGATACGGCCCCTGCCTCTCGCCGACCGGAAGCGGCATTGCGGAGGCGCGTTACCTGCCGCGATCATCCGAGCGGCCAGGCGGAACTTGGCCGGCCCATTCTACCACTTTTCGGAACGGGCCTCAAACGTCTGACGGGCTTTCCCAGTGCGCAGCCGTCACCGCCCCGGGGCCTCTGACCCCGGAGAGGGCCACTGGGCAAGGAGGTCACCGGCAAGGCGGTCGATGTCGCGGAGGGCCTCCTCGTCGCCGAGGATATCCCCTTTGTGAAGGGCGTAGCCGAAGACGCCCGGCAGGCGGGTCAGCCCGAGCCGCGACAGAAAGTCCTCCATGGCGTAGATCGCGGCCCCCGGCTTCCGCCGACCGACCACGATCCAGGTCCCGATCTTCCCGGCCAGTTGGCCTTTCCGCAGGTGCCACGTCCGTTCCATGAAGGCGCGCATGCGGCTCGTGAGGCCACCCATGTAAACCGGGCTGGTCAGAATCATCACATCGGCCGCTTGGAGTTTCGGATACAGGGCCTGCACGTCGTCGTCCAGGACGCATCGCCCGTCCTCTTCACACCGGTGACATGCCTCGCAGGGCCCGATCCGGTAGTCTTTCAGGAAGCACGTCCGCAGCGACAACGGACCGGAATTCGTTGCGAAGGAGATTCGGGCGCTGGCTCCAGCGGGCCTGTGTGGGTACGCTGTACATCCAGAAGGCCAGCCCTTGGGAGAACGGGTACGTGGAGAGTTTCAACGGCAGGCTGCGGGATGAACTGCTGAACGGGGAGTTGTTCCTGAGCCTCTCGGAGGCGCGG
>CAZEBQ010000422.1:0-2125 GCA_964510295.1 uncultured Anaerolineales bacterium
ACGTTCGGTGCTTTGCGGTTGCACGGTCTGTGGCCGCGCGGTAGCATCTGGCCGCTTCCCGTTGATCTATTTCCAGTTTTCATGGGGGGGCTATGCTCGGCAAGATTCTCTCGGCAGGCGTTTTCGGCATCGACGGGTACCCGGTGGAGGTGGAGTTCGACGTCCGCAGCGGCCTGCCGGCCGTCGTGGTCGTGGGGCTGCCCGATGCCGCCGTCAAGGAATCCAAGGACCGCGTCGCGACGGCCCTGAAGAACTCCGGGTACACCTGGCCCGACGGCCGCATCACGATCAACCTGGCCCCCGCCGACACGAAGAAGGAAGGCCCGGCCTTCGACCTGCCGCTGGCCCTTGGCGCCCTGTCCGCGACGGGCCAGATGCTCTCGGATAAGGTGAAGGACTACGCCGCCATCGGCGAACTCGCCCTCGACGGTTCGGTCCGGCCCGTCAAGGGCGCCCTGTCGATGGCCATGACGGTGCGGG
The DNA here is from genome assembly GCA_964510295.1 of uncultured Anaerolineales bacterium. Taxonomy (GTDB): domain Bacteria; phylum Planctomycetota; class Phycisphaerae; order FEN-1346; family FEN-1346; genus JAUVZF01. The sequence goes on from CAZEBQ010000422.1 coordinate 481, forward strand.
CCGAGAAGATCCGGGGCCTCATCCTCCCCTCCGCCAACGCCCGCGAGGCCGCTGTCGTCACCGGCGTCGAGGTCGTGCCCGTGCGGGCCCTCGCCCAGGCCGTCGGGTTCCTGACGGGCGAACTGCCGATTGAACCGTGCGCCGTCGACCTCGAAACCGTCTTCGACGAGGCCCGACACGACGACGTCGACTTCTCCGACGTACGCGGACAGGAACACGCCAAACGGGCGCTTACCGTCGCTGCGGCCGGAGGCCACAACGTCGTGATGATCGGGCCGCCGGGTTCCGGCAAGACGATGCTCGCGCGGCGGCTGCCGACCATCCTGCCGATGCTCGGCATCGAGGAATCCCTTGAGACCACGCGCATCTACTCGAGCCTGGGCCTGTTGCGGCCGGGTGAGTCGGTCATCGCCGTGCGGCCGTTTCGTTCGCCCCATCACACGACGAGCGAGGCGGGGCTGGTGGGCGGCGGAACGGTGCCCGCGCCGGGCGAGGTCAGCCTGGCCCATCACGGCGTCCTCTTCCTCGATGAACTGCCCGAGTTCAACCGCCACACGCTCGAAGTGCTACGCCAGCCGCTTGAGGACGGAGTCGTTACCATCAGCCGCGCCGCAGCAAGCCTGACCTTCCCCGCCCGAATGATGCTCGTAGGCGCCCTGAACCCTTGCCCGTGTGGATATTTAACAGACCCAAGACGTGAGTGCCACTGCACGCCGGGCCAAATCCGGGCCTACATGGGCAAGATCTCCGGGCCCCTCCTCGATAGGATCGACATTCACCTCGACGTGCCGGCGGTGCCCTACCGCGAGTTGCGCGGCAAGGCCGAAGGGACGTCGAGCGCCGCCATGCGCGACCAGGTCATGACCGCCCGCGAGCGCCAAGCCGACCGATTCGCCAGCCGCCGAATGACCAACGCCCACATGAGCCACCGCCTGGTCAAGAAACACTGTGCCCTGGACGACGCCGGCGAGAGCCTCCTGAAGCAGGCGATGCACGAGATGGGCCTCTCGGCCAGAGCCCACGACAAGATCCTCCGCTCCGCCCGCACCATCGCCGACCTCGAAGGTTCCGAAAACGTCACCGCCACCCACCTGGCCGAAGCCGTGCAGTATCGAAGGCTCGATCGCAATCTGTTTGCCTGAGTTCTTTCACCGTGCAAGCACGCATCATTTACTAGCCGCGAGCGTAAGCGAGCGCAAGGGCATGACATGGCCGAACCGTTGGCCTGTTTCCTGACCTGGACGACCTACGGCACGTGGCTCCCCGGCGATGCCAGACGGTGGGTCGACAAGAAGGGCTCGGCCGAGACGCCGTACCGGCAGGGGGATTCCGAGCGGCTTGCCGTGGCCCGGCGTCGCATGAAGCAAGCAGCCGTTCGTCTCGACGCCGCTTCGCGCCAACTCGTCGAGGCCGCGATTCGCGAAACGTGCCGCTACAAGCGGTGGCCTCTGCACGCGCTCAACGTACGCTCGAATCACGTGCACGTCGTTGTGACCGCCCAGGGCGAGAGGCCGGAGCGCATCATGACCTCGCTCAAAGCATGGGCCAGTCGCAGGCTCAACCAAGCCGGTCGTCGCGGCCGATGGTGGACTCGGCATGGCAGTACGCGGTACATTACCAGTCTGGCCTCGCTGGCACAGGCTGT
>CAZEBQ010000422.1:2225-3624 GCA_964510295.1 uncultured Anaerolineales bacterium
ACTAGCCGCGAGCGTAAGCGAGCGGGCGCCGATCGGCTCACGTGCGCGTCTAGTTGGCGCTGTGACTAGCCGCGAGCGTAAGCGAGCGGGCCGGCATGCCAGGCAGGAGACCATCATGCCAGACGTGCTTCGAGTCGGCTTCGTCGGATTCGGATTCATCGGCAAGGTCCAGGCGTACGCCTACCGGAACCTGTCGCTCTTCTACGACCCGGCGCCGCTCGATGCCGAGATCACCCACGTGTGCACCAGCCGCCGCGAGACCGCCGAAGCAGGGGCCGCACTCGTCGGCGCCGCCCGCGCCGTCACCGATTACCGCCGGGTCACCGAGGAAAGCGACGTCGACATCGTCCACATCTGCACGCCGAACCATCTGCACAAGGATGCGCTGCTGTCGGCCATGGCCCACGGCAAGCACATTTATTGCGACAAACCGCTCGTGGCGACCGAGGCCGAGGCCGACGAGATCGCATCCGCGCTGCCCGACTACCACGCCACCGCCCAGATGGGGTTCCAGAACCGCTTCTTCCCCGCCATGCTGCGCGCCAGGCAACTTGTGGACGAAGGGTTCCTGGGCGACGTGCTGGAGTTCCGTGCCGCGTTCCTGCACGGCGGCAGCGCCGACCCGGCGGCGCCGCTTAAGTGGAAACTCTCGGCGTCGGCCGGCGGCGGCGTCATTGCCGACCTCGCCTCCCACGTCCTCGACCTGATGCACCACCTGCTCGGCGATTACGAGCGCCTGTCGGCGGCCTCGCACGTCGCGTACCCGAAGCGCCCGTCTCCCGGCGACCCGTCGCGCATGATCGACGTCGACGCCGAGGACTGTGTGATGGTTCTGGCGCGGATGCGGTCCGGGGCGCTGGGCACCATCGAGAGCACCAAACTCGCCACCGGCACCGAGGACGAACTCCGCCTCGAGATCCACGGCTCACGCGGGGCGCTGCGCTATAACCACATGGACCCGCACCACCTCGAGGCGTACGACGCCACCGCCGCAGGCGCACCGGTGGGCGGAACGCGCGGGTGGACCCGCATCGACACGGGCCAGCGGTACCCTGAGCCCGCCACCGGGTTCCCGTCGCCGAAGGTCAGCATCGGCTGGCTCCGGGGGCACATCGCCAGCGTCGCCCATTTCCTGGAGGCGGTCCGCGACGCAACGCCGGGCGAACCCGACCTCGCCCAGGGTATCTACGTCCAGCGGCTGATCGAGCGCGTCCGCCAATCGGCCGAGACGGGGCAGTGGGTGACGGTGTGACGTGCGGCTGCCCGCGCGGCGGCTGGGGAAGGTCACCACGCAGAAACCGGTCGGAGACCATGGCCCGGTAGCGTTAGTACTACTACGCTACCTGCGCGGCTGCCCGGTTGTTGCTCGGCCGGGAAAAAAGCGGGTCAGGGCCATATT
>CAZEBQ010000423.1:0-3617 GCA_964510295.1 uncultured Anaerolineales bacterium
CCGCGGTTGCGCCGCTTACTTACGTGCGCGGCTAGTTTTCACACGTGGCTGGTCGGGCGCGAGTGTAACTAGCCGCGAGCGTAAGCGAGCGGGTGCCGTTCTCGCCACAGCAAAAGACTTACGTAAGGCCGCATAGCCCCCGGAGGCGCCCATGGACGCCGAGTTCGAGCAACTTGCCGCCCAGTACGTCGATGAGGTCACCGCCCTGTCGCCGGTCTCGGCCACGTGGCTGGGCGACCACCGGTTCGACGACCAACTGGACGAGGTGACGCCCGAGGCCCGCCAGCGCAAGGCGGCCTTCCATCGCACGGTCCTCGGTCGCCTTGACGCGATTCCCCGGGACGAGTTGTCGCGGGCCAACCAGATCGATGCCGCCATGCTTCGGCACCGCCTTCGGGCCGGCCTGTGGCGCCTGGAACACCTCCAGGAATGGGCGTGGGACCCCGTGGCGTACACGGGCCTGGCCGGCAACGCCGTCTACTCGCTCATGGCCCGCGATTTCGCCCCCGTCGAGCAGCGTCTCAATCACGCGACGAGCCGCCTGGCCCGGTTCCCCCGGCTGCTGGAGCAGGTCCGGGCGACGCTTGAGGCGGCCCGCGTCCCCAAGGTCCACGCCGAGACGGCCGTGAAGCAGAATCCCGGCATCGTCCGGATGCTCGACGAGATGGTCGAGCCCCGGGCGTCGGCCCTCTCGTCCGGCGACCGCAGCCGTCTTGCCGAGGCCATGCACACGGCCCGCGCAGCCGTCGAGGACCATCAGCGGTGGCTCGAAGGGAAACTCCTGCCTCAGGCCGCGGGCGACTTCCGTCTGGGTGCCGACCTCTACGACACGAAACTCGCCTTCACCCTCCAGACGCCGCTCACGCGCCGCGACATCCGTGAGCGGGCCGAGAGCGAACTGCGACGCACACGGGCCGAGATGCTCGAGATCGCCGCCGACCTCGGCCGCCGGACCCGGCCGCACGCCAAGGGCGACGCCCTTCCTTCTCGCCAGCGCGAGCAGACCCTCATCGGCGCGGCCCTTGAGATGGCGTACCAGGACATGCCCGACCGCGACCGGATCGTGGACGAGGCCAGGGCGGCCCTCGCCCGGGCGACCGCGTTCGTCCGCGACGCTCGTCTCGTGACGTTGCCGCCCGACCCGGTTGAGGTCATCGTGATGCCGGAGTTTCGTCGCGGCAGGTCGCTGGCGTACTGCGACTCGCCGGGACCGCTGGACGTGGGCCGGCGCACGTTCTATGCCATCTCGCCCGCCCCGGCCGACTGGACCGAGGAGCAGGTCCGGTCGCTGCTCCGCGAGTACAACCGGCGGTCGCTCGCCAACCTGACGGTCCACGAGGCGATGCCCGGCCACTTCCTCCAACTGACCCACTCGAACCGCTACCCGTCCACGCTGCGGGCGATGCTCTCCTCCGGCGTCTTCATCGAGGGATGGGCCGTCTACACCGAGCGGATGATGGCCGACGAGGGCTTCTACGACGGCGACCCCTTGGCGCGACTCATCGTCCTGAAGTGGTACCTGCGCGGCATCGCCAACGCGCTTCTCGATCAGGCCATCCACGTCGAGGGCATGACCGAGGACCAGGCCATGCGCCTGATGATGGAAGAGACGTTCCAGCAGGAACGCGAGGCCGCCGGCAAGTGGGTCCGGGCCCAACTCACCTCAACGCAACTGACGACCTACTTCGTCGGCGCCCTGGAACACGCGGCCTTGCGAGGCGAGATGGAAACGGCGTGGGCCGGCGAGTTCGACCTCAAACGCTACCACGACACCGTCCTCTCGTTCGGATCGCCGCCCACGCAGTATGTCCGGGCCCTCGCGCTGGACCTGCCCATCGAGCCGGCCTGACACTACGACGCTACCTGCGCCATGCCCGGTTGTCGCCCGGCCGGGAAAATCGCGGGTCAGGGCCACTTGGCGGTCAAACCGGGGCCGTTTCCGGTTTGACCAGCCACGGGGCCGTTTGAACGTCTTCGGCACCGGCAAAGCCAAACCATTCAAAGCCAAACCGAACGGCTGGTTTGGCATTGAATATGGCCCTGACCCGCGATTTTCCCGGCCGGGCGACGGCCTCACTGCAAGGTCTCATAGCGTTGTAGGTCCTGACGGGCCCGAGACCCCCGATCCGACGAAACGCAGGAGGCGGCGAAGAGGGAGATTCTCGCCGCCTCCCGTACAACCCGGCCCTACCCTCACCAGAAAAGTATTCGCCTCCCCGCCGACCCGAGTCAACCGGGAATGCAGCACGAAAACGCGAAGCCCGCAGGGCAGGGCAGGACGCGGCGGCCCATACGGGAAACCGCCGGCATGGGGCGGTGGTTTTTCCGACCCGCCGCGCGAAGCGATACACCCCGACCTGAACGGCGCCCGCCGGCCGCCTTCGCCCGTCCGATAACCGGCGCTGCGCCTGGACCGCAGGGGCATGGCGCGGCGGTTGGCGAACCTTCCATGGTTATCGGACCGTGCAGATAGAGTTGCTCTAAAACTTTTTGCCAACCTATTTGACTCAGACCGCATGCGCCGTACACTTTCCGGCGGTGGACATCGGACATGTTGCGGGGTGCGACGTGTCTCTCCTCGATGTCCTTGGACCATGGGCGGTATCAGAGGGGTATTAAAATGATGCAGAAACACGCCAACTTACTCGTTGCAGCATTGGTTCTGGCAGTTGGTCTGGGCGGCGCGTCGGCGGCACGGGCCGCCGTCATCGTCAGCATCAACGCCAACTTCCTCGAAACGGCCTACGATGCCGGCACACAGACGCTTACGGTGCTCGACGGCGCCGACATCGTCGCCGAGTACAGTGACGGCAGCCAACTGACGTATGCGGCCGGGACGTTCAACCTGGCGGCCGGCCTCGTCCTGGATGCTTCCGTCGGCGGAGTGGCCGCAGGCAGCTTCGGCGGCGGAATACTCGTCATCAGCGATTCGGGCGGCCAGCCGCTGCTGACGGCATCAACCCTGACGCTCGACCTGACCGAGGTGGTGGACGGCGGCGGCATGCTCGCCGGCGACGGCTGGTTCACCGCCACCGGCGGCCTCCTGGCCCCGGCCTTCAGCGACGGCGACGGCGAAATCGTCCAGATCACCTTCCACCTTAACCCGCAGCAGATTAGCGACTTCGGGCAGGACTTCACCGCCCTCTCAAACATCAGTGTCATGCCCATGCCCGAACCCGCCACGCTCGGCCTCCTCATCACCGGCTTCGGCTGGGTGCTCATCCGACGCCGCAAGGCCTGACCCTGCGGGCGGGGCCGTGCCCCGGCAATCACGTTTCACACTTTCCGCGCGGCGGCCTTCCCAGGCCGCCGCGCTTTGTGTCATGGTGCGCGTCGCCGCCTTCCTGCTCCACGTAGGCCGTGGCGTGCCCCGGCAATGCCGCTTTCTGGCGATCGCAGGCGTAGGGTGAATGCTTCGCACCCACGCGCCGCACGCGAGACCTTCCTCGGCGTGGGTGCAAAACACCCACCCTACGACTGGTCGTGTCGTGCCGTTCAGGCGGCTTCAGCCGGCTTGTCCCGCCGCAGGCGGGTGAAGGCCAGGGCCTCTGGCCCTGGTGGGATCGGCCGACGCATCGTGTCTTTCTCTTCTCGTGCGGCCCGCCGCAGGCGGGCCG
>CAZEBQ010000424.1:0-3615 GCA_964510295.1 uncultured Anaerolineales bacterium
TGAGTCCGAGCGGCGTGGGCGGCGTCTCGCCCGCCTCGAGCCACAGGCGTTTCGTCGCGCAGATGTCTTCGCCCAGATACGTCCGCGGGGCCGCAAGGAAGACCGTGGCGCCCGCCTTGGCTGCGGCCACGGCGGCCTCGACCCCCGCGGTCGATCCGCCCACGACCACCACGTCCACGTCGCAGGCGACGGGGATTTGCCGCGCCGATTCGGTCACCACGGCCGCACCCGCCGAAGCCCACGCAGCAACCAGCGCCGCACCAAACACCGCCGAAACCAGAAACCCGTTCATAGCACATGCCTTTCCGATTCGAGACGTTCCCGCGCAGTATAACCCGCCGGGGGGAGGAAAGGAACGGGAACTGCGCCAGAGGGCGACCCGGTCAAAGCAGAGCGGTGAATTCGTCGACCGTCAGCCCGGCCTCACGGATGATTGCCCGCAGTGTGCCTTTGGCGAGTTCCCTATGATTGGGCACGGTCAGGCGGCGGTGGGGAGGCGTGGTTCGCCTTAGAATCAGATGGCTACCTGTCTGGTGATCGACTTCGTAGCCGATCCTTCGCAGGGCCTTGACTGAATCGGGGCCGGATACGACCGGTAGTTTGCTCACAGTTCGACCTCGACGACTTCCTCGCTAATGGGCGGCGGAATCGGCTCGCCGTGCTTGCGGAGGCTCTCGACGTAACCGGCAATGGCATCCTGCATGTTCGTGAGCGCCTCCTCACGCGTCTTGCCCTGCGACACACATCCCGGCAACGCCGGGCACGTGGCCACAAAGACGCCGTCCTCGTCCTGCTCGATAACAACACGCATCTTCATGGCAGGTCTCCGCGTCCCCCTATAAGCATAGTACCCGACGGGCGATACAGCAAGGGCCGAGAGCGCGGCGCGCCACGCCACGGCTGGGTGTCCCGGACCTTCCGGAGCGGGCTCGGGATGGCATGGGCCCTATTCCCGCCACTCAAACGGACGCGGGGCGATCAGGTACAGCCGGCGGACGGCCACGTTGCACAACAGGCCCAACGCCAGGAAGGAACTCACGAGGCTCGACCCGCCGTACGACATGAGCGGCAGGGGAATACCCGTAATCGGCATCAGGCCAATGCTCATCGCAATGTTCAGGAACCCCTGGGCCGCCACCAGCGACACCACCCCCACCACCAGCAGTTTCCCGTACGGTTCGGTGGTCGAGAAACTCACGTCCACGCCGAACAGGCAGATGACGCCGTAGAGAAGCACCACGGCGGCGGCGCCCACGAAGCCGAACTGCTCCGCCAGCGTCGGATACAGAAAATCCGTGTGCGCCGCCGGCAGGAACCCGTAGCGGGTCTGCGTCCCCTGGAGCCACCCGCGTCCGGTCAGCCCGCCAGCCCCGACGGCCACCTTCGCCTGGAACAGTTGGTGACCATAGTTATCGAGCAGGCTGCCGAAGAAGAACCGCAGGGCGCTGAAACTCTCGGGCCCCGGCTCGGCGTCGAGGGCCTCGAACAGCCTCCGGCGGGCCTGTACGAACTCGGCCTTTTCCTTGCCCCACGAGGCGGCCGTCGCCAGCCGCCATAACCGGAACCGCCACATGCCCGTGACCTCGCGGACGAGGTCGCCCTTCTCGGCGTCGCTCATGCGGCTCAGGGGCGAGGCGGGGGCGTGGTTCGCAACCGCCGGCTTCGCGTCGGTCCCGCCGGCGTCGCCTGTATCCTGCTTCTCGCCGGCGCCGCCCTCGCCGTTTGGCGACGGCGCCAGCGCGAAGTGCATCCGTTCGGCGCAACTGTGCAGCAGCCAGGAATCGATCCGCATCCGCTGGTACCCGTGCATCGACGAGTAGAAGATCGGGACCATGGCAAGCCCCATCGCGATGATCGCCACGAGATGCTTCCCCCGCGCGCCCGCCGCGAACAGCATCAGGAACAGCACCGGCAGGAACAGCATCGCCGTGCCCAGGTCGGGCTGGTACAGAATGAGCGCCGTCGGCACGAGCGCCATGACGAACGGCACGAGCAGCCCCGTGAAGGTCCGATAGTTCTTGCGGAACCGCAGGTAATACGCCAGCGACAGGATGAAGGCGATCTTCGCGAGTTCCGACGGCTGAAGTTTCAGGCCCGTCCCCGGAATGTTGATCCACGAGTACGCATAGTGCGTTGGATAAATAAACCCAGAGACCATCCAACCGCGGCTCCGCATCACTGCCAACACCGCCAGGGCCAGCAGGCTCGCCGCGTACAGGGCGTAACTGTACTTCGCCAGACGAACGTAACTCGGCAGCAAGGCCAGGACGAAGACCACGAGCGCCCCGCCCAGAAACACCGCCTGTTTGCTCGCAGAGCTGCCCCAGAACGCACCGCCTTCCCCGCCCGAGGTGGCCGCGTAGATCCCCGCAATGCCCAGAGCCGACAGGGCCAGCGCCGCCGCCAGAAGCAGCCACGGAAATCGGTAGAAATAGTTGGCTCGCAGCATGCGTGGTCGCCCCGACTTCCGGCGCACAGCAAGAAGGTGGCACGTTCGCATGGCGCCACCCTGGCACGGGTACGGCTCGTGCCGTGGCCGGCGGATGGCTTGTCCATCCGTGCGGACCGAACCAGACGCACCGTTTGGCAAGCAAACGGCGGCGCCCGGCGCAGCGGGTCACTCGCCACCTTCTCGGGGTGCACCCCCGACTCTAGGTCCACGCCGAAGCCGCCTTGTGGACGGCCAGGCCCGCAGAGTATAATGGCTGGCCGTTTGCGCAGCCAGGGATATGCCAACGAGGTCCTCGACATGACAGACCGACGGAGCCACGGCAGCAGTCGAGCGCCCTGCGGCCTGCCCCGGCAGGTCGTGGCCGTCTTGCTGGCGGCGGCCGTCGCGGCAGCCGTCGCCGCAGGCTGCTCGCGCCTCGAGACGCTGAACCGCCGTCTCGACGCCATCGACGACACGGCTGCACGGCGCATCGTCCGCGACGCCATCTGGGCACACGGATCCAAGTACCGGTGGGCCGACTGTGCGGCGGTCCGGGCCGAGGTCACCCGGACCGAACACCGGCCGGGCGGCGACGCCGCCACCGGCCAGGTCTGGCTGCTTGACCCGGTCGGCGGCCGCGTCCGCATCGAGACGCCCGCACGCCGCGAAGTGACCGCCTTCGACGGATGGCGCCTGCGCGCCTTCCGCGACGGCGTCGAGGCGACCGACGCGGCGGCACGAGGGCGAGCCGCCGGCGACGTCAGGCTCGTCTCGGAACTCCTTGCGATGCCGCTCAGCCTCGCCCGCGACGGCCGCAACGTCGAGTACGTCGGCACGCGGACCGGGGTGGGCGAGGCACGCACGTGGCAACGGCTCATGGCCACCTACCGCCCGGGCTCCGGATACTCAGGCCAGGACCGGACCGTCGTCGAGGTCCGAAAAGGCACCGACCGCGTCGAGACCGTGCTCATCCGGTGGTCCCAGGACCCGCTGTTCGGGCGCCTGATGCGGGTGCGGATGGATGATTGGCGTCCGGCCGACGGTCTCCTGGTCAGCCGGCGGTGGCGTTTCACGCCGATCGACGAGTCGGGCGCGGCCATCGGCCCGGTCTGCCGCACGGTTCGCATCCGACGGGTCGAGGTGAACCCGGCGATGGGCCCGCAGCCGTTCTCGCGCCCGTAGCG
>CAZEBQ010000425.1:0-3610 GCA_964510295.1 uncultured Anaerolineales bacterium
AGACGCCCACTCCATCAAGGGTAACAACAGACCGGGCCGTCTGCCAGCGATATCTGCACCGCTAGGCCAACAGGACGACTCCCCTGTGGCCGCCCAGTTTGACGGGAACAAATCGGTGGACGCCATCGGATGCCGGCGCAGTCTCAAGCGGCGCCAGCACCACGGCCGACGCCTCGGACCCCGCCGCGATGCCCGACGACGGGTACGCCCGGGCCAGCAGCGACGCGTGGACCCGGAGCCATCGCTCGGCCGCAGCCGTGTCCGCCGTCTCGCCCGGCTCGGGCAGAAGGATCGCCACCAGGGCGCCGTTGTCGCGGACGGCTGCCAGCGGCGGCGCCCCGGGTTCGGCCACGTCCACCTCGAACGCGAGCGTCAACGAGCCCCCGAACAGCGAGGCGACCTGCTCCCGGACAGCCGCGACCAACTCCTCCCTGCCGGCGGGCTGCCACAGGCCGAAGGCCGGACAGACGGCGGCCGCAGGAAGGGGCGCCGGCGAGGCGGTCGGCTCCTGAACAGATTCAGCCAGGGCCGACTCCGCGACGCCGACAGCCGGCGAGGAATCGGCCTCCATCTGAACCGGAGCGGGCGACGGGCCGCCCCCGACCGCCGCAAGCAGGCCCGGCCAGACCATGTCGGCGGGCGTCTGCGCGAGGACCCGCAGCGCCGGGGGCAGTTCGCCGCCCCCGCCGCCGGCCGAGGCGACACGCTCTAGCGCCACGTCGCACCCCAGGAACCCCTGTGCCGCCCTGCGAAGCCGGCGCCCAAGGTCGCCCGTCGCCCGGTCGCCGTCGGCGTCCACGAAGAGCACCGTCGCCTGCGACGGCATCCCGCTCATCCGCCAGGCCTTCAGCGTGCGGTAGGTCTCGACAAGGCTCTCGGCGTCGGGCGTTGCGAGGAAGACGGTGCGGCAGGCGGCCGCGCCGAGACGACGGAGCCGGCCGTTCGGCGGATCCAGGACGACAAGCCCGACCTGGCTGCACTGGGCGGCGAGGTCGCCGACCGTCCGGTCCACGTCGGCCGCACCCAGGTAGTTCTGCGGTCCCAGCCGGCCGCACGCCATCTCGCCGAGCACGTGGGCGTCGACCAGGCCGTTCTCGAAGATGAATACGGCGGCGGGTTGACGGTGCGGCGCCAGACGCCGTGCGGTCGCCAGCGCCGCCTCCCGCCGCCCCGCCGGGTCGATCCCCGCCGGAACCAGCAGGTAGAGGCCGTGCGGGACGGCCGCCTCGCCGGCAACCGCGACGGGCGCGACGGTAGGGGGCGCGGCAGCGGGCTCAACGGGTTCGGACGAGAGCAGCACGTCGGCGAGTGCGGCGAACTCCGTCTCGCCCATCCCCGCCGCGCCGCGACGCCCGGCGAATCGCCGTCTCGGTGCCGTCAGGTCGGTCGGTGCCATCGCATCCTGCGCAGAGCGACGTTACTCGACTTCAACGACGCTGTTGAGTTCGCCGTACGGGTTGCTTTCGACGTACGGATTGGCCGGGTCGCTGCACCACCGCCCGTCGATGACGAGGCGATAGGCGTATCGTCCCGGGCCGAGGGGCACGTCCTTGCGCCAGACGCCGGGAGCGTCCGTCAGGACCATCTCGCCGCGCGAGTGGTCGGCGTCCCAGTGGTTGAAGTCGCCGGCGATCCGAACCTGCTTGGCGCCGGGAGCGTGACAGACGAAGCGGACGCCGTTCTCGGTGAGGATTGCGCCGTAGACCGCCTCGACTTTCTCATCGACTTCCTGCTCGAGGCATCGCTGCTGGTCGGCCTCGTGGCGGGCCAGCGCCTCGAACTCGACCTGCAGGTCCGACGCCACCACTTCCTGGGCCAGGGCCTGGTAGTCCTGATCGCCGCGCGACCCCGGACGGAACTCCACGATGGGGCTCCCCATGGCCGCCGCCTCCCGCAGGTCCACGTTGAAGCGGACCACCGTCGTCAGAAGACGGTTCTTGTGCTGGTCTCGCAGCGCCGACAGCGCCCGGCGCATGCTTCGCGCGCGGGTGTCGTACATGGTCGCAAGGATGCTGAAGGCGGGCGCGCGGCCGGTGCGTTCGCCAATCATCTCAATTGTCTGAATAGTTCGTCGAAGTCCATAGATGCTGAAGAACCCGAGGTCCACCGGCACGATGACCTCTGCGGCCGCCGTCAGCGCGTTCGTCGAGAGCAGACCCAGCCCCGGACCGCAGTCCACCAGAACGAAATCGTACCGGCCGTCGAGCCGGCCGAGCAGGTCGCGCAGGCGCCGCTCGCGTCCCGGGGTTCCGGCGAGGGTCTGCTCCACCGTCGCCAGGCCCACGCTGGCCGGCGCGAGGTAGAGCCCTTCGAGGATCTCCCACGCAATGTCCGGCAACTCAAGCGGTCCTGCGTCGGTGTCCTCGCCTTTGAGAACGTGCCAGGTGCTCAGTTCCACCTCTTCCTCGCGCACGCCGCAGCCGATGGTGGCATGAGCCTGCGGGTCGAGGTCCACGAGCAGGACCCGCCGCTTGGCCGCCGCCAGTGCCGCCGCCAGATTGATCGCGGTCGTGGTCTTGGCACATCCACCCTTGTGATTGAAGACGGTAATAACGCGCATCGTGAGCCTCCCGGCGCTGCCCCCTTGCCGCTGAAGACGGTCCGATAAACGCTCCTGGTATTGGGAAGGGCAATCCGACCTGCCCCCATAGGACTTGTCGGCGCGCCGGGGGCGCCGCCTTTAGAAAACTTATCGGACGTTTGTTTGCCGCTTCCCGTGCCGGCCATCCCCCTCGCCCCCGCTGCGGCCGGGCCGACGCGCCGCGACCCCGAACCAAGTGGCTTGACCCCGGCGGGGGGACCGATTGCCGACTGCGCCAAGACGTTGTTCTGAGGCAACATGTGTCTCCCAGACGCAACTTTGCTGTAAGTCCAGTCTGCAGAGCCGTTTACGGGTATTCTGTGCCGTTTGCCGGTCCGCCGTGATGCCCTACGGCAACGCCGATGGTACCTGTGGCATATCCCCGGCCGCCGCTGCCCGAAAGCGGGATGTCCGTAAGGTCTTTTGACACAAGGGTTTACGGTCGCCGAAGATATTTTCGGCGTGTCGAAGCGGCTTTGGCACAGCCCTTGCTACTTATAAGCGCCACTGGCTCGTTCTTTAATGGCATCGCTTGCGACTTCACGCACAGCCCTCCCCCGGGTGCGACGAGAATCTCAGGCGCTTTGCCAAACAACCCCCTTAACTCCCAATTAAGGAACGAGCCATCTAACGGTAATCGCCCCTCGGGGCGACGCGGAATAGACAAGGATTTGTTGCGGGGCTAACAGGAGGGGTTAAAGCACTTCTTTGCCAATCGTTCCCACACACGCCAATTCCGGTTACCGCCGGTGTTGGCGGACAAAGGGTGTTGATAACCCATAAACGAGCGGGGCAGATTTTCAAGCGCCGTCTATCCCCGCAACACGGGCAAGGCCTCCCCTCCAGGTCTTGCCCACTTTTTTGCGCCCGCCTCCACGGCCGCCTGGCGCCGCTCCCCCTTTTGTGGAACCTCATCGGCCCCCGCACGTCTAAGTCTCGGCTGGGGTTGGCTTGACGAGTCGCGGCGGTTCGTCCCCCCTCCGCGGCACCCGGCCGGCGGGAACAGTGGAGGGCGGTCCCATGACTCGA
>CAZEBQ010000426.1:0-1687 GCA_964510295.1 uncultured Anaerolineales bacterium
AGCACACGGCCGCCCGTCGGGCTGCCGTGCCACCCGAGCACACGGCCGCCCGGCAAAACGGTGCCCGCTTCTGGCTGAGGCGCTGCCGCCGCCACCCAAAACCCCTTGACAACGCCGCCGCCGTCGGGAAGGATACGTCGCCCCCTGCAGGGTAGGCTGAACCGTACGCACGAAAAGGAGGCAGGCGTGGCCGGGAAACTCGTCGGAAACGCAATGATCGGACAATCGGGCGGTCCGAGCGTGGTCATCAACCAGAGCCTCGTCGGCGCGATCGAGCAGGCCGCCAAACACCGGCAGATCACCAGACTCCTCGGCGCCCGTCACGGAACGGTCGGCATGATGGCCGAGGACTTCGTCAACCTCTCGAGGGTGGGGACGAGGCGGCTCGAGACCATCGCCGAGACACCCGGCGCGGCTCTCGGTTCCTGCCGCCACAAGCCCGACGAGGCCGACTGCGCCAAGATCCTCGACGTGCTCCGCGCCCGCGGTGTCCGTTACTACTTTTATATCGGCGGCGACGATTCGGCCAAATCCACCCACATCATCGCGGGCATGGCCCGGGCGGCCAGGTACCGGATGCACCTGGTGCACATCCCGAAGACGATCGACAACAACCTCGTGGGGAGCGACCACACGCCGGGGTTCGGCAGCGCGGCCCGGTTCGTGGCCAACGCGGTGCGCGGCGACGACCTCGACAACCGGAGCATCCCCGGCGTCAAAGTCGATATCATCATGGGCCGCGACGCCGGCTGGCTGACCGCCGCCTCGATGCTCGCACGACGCAACAGCGGCGACGGGCCGCACCTGATTTACCTGCCGGAGGCCCCCTTCTCGGTCAACCGGTTCCTCAGAGACGCCCGCCGCACCGTCAAGCAGCACGGACGGGCTCTCATCTGCGTGAGCGAAGGCGTGCGCGACGGCCGCGGCAGACTGTGGGCCAAACGCATCGCCGAAGAGTCCGAGGCCGACGTCGCCGGCGATGCCTTCGGGCACTTCCAACTTTCCGGCACCGGCGCACTGGCCGATTACCTGACCATGCGCATCAAGGCGGCCCTGAAGGACCTGGGCGTCTCGCGCGTGCGCGGCGACACCTTCGGGTACCTCCAGCGGTCGTTCCCCGGGTTCGCGAGCCCGGTCGACCGGAAAGAGGCCCGGCAGGTCGGCCGCGCTGCCGTCAAGTGGGCATGCCAGGGACGCAGCGGGTCGGTCGCCATCAAGCGCAAGCCCGGCAAACCGTACCGGGCGTACCCCGCCTTGATCGCGCTGAAGCGTGTGGCGGGTCAGAACCGCGTCGTGCCGAAGAAGTACATCTCGCCGTGCGGCAACGACATCCGCCCGTCGTTCCGCGACTACTGCCTGCCGCTGGTGGGCCCTCTGCCGGCGACGGGTGGGTTGGACTAACCCTACAGCGCGACTTCGTGCGCGGCGGGTCTGCCGGCGCGCCTCGGTTTCCCCGTTCCGCGCGGCGGCCTTCCCAGGCCGCCGCGAACACAGTTTATACCTGTTGCTGGTGGCCTGGGAAGGCCACCAGGCGGACAAGAAGGCGAAGTACCGTTGTAGGATTAGGACGACTACGCTACGTTCCGCGCGGCGGCCTTCCCAGGCCGCCGCGAACACAGTTTATGCCTATTTCTGGTGGCCTGGGAAGGCCACCAGGCGGACAAGAAGGCGAAGTACCGTTGTAGGA